>JBAWFE010000019.1:0-89550 GCA_049591595.1 Candidatus Dormiibacterota bacterium | reverse complement strand
GATGGTGTTGGGAAAACCGCCCACGGCTAGCAGTTTCGCCTTATACCCAGCGGGCGACAAGGACGAGACCAAGAGGCGCCGTTGCAGGAGAAGCGTCGGCCGGCAATGCCATGGGGCGAGGACGGCTCCTCCGGAGCCCGGGGCGGCGACGGTCCTCGCGCACTCCGATCTGAACGGGGGTCGGAGTCCGACGAACTCCACCTTTACTTTCGGGCCAGGACAGGTTCTCGATCGGGGTCCCATCCGCGGCACTTCGCACGGGGGTGCGCACAGTAGCTGTGTCCGGCGTCCCAGGACGAACCCCTGTGCAGCTTGGGGGTACCCTTCAGAGTGCATTCGAGCGGTCTGAAGGAGTCGCGTAGGTGCTTTGTACGAACTGCGGGAAGGAGACGCTCCCGGGCGACGAGTTCTGCGACGAGTGTGGGTCGGCGATCGCGGATGGATGCGCCGCCTGTGGATTCGTGAATCGCGTTGGAGCAAAGTTCTGCCGGAAATGCGGCGCCCCTACTGATGCCCCGACCCCTACGACGACGCTGCCTCCTTCGGCACCGGTAGCTCCGCCCACCACTGCCCCAGGGGACTTGGTCGAGCTCCGGATCGTCTCCGTGCTGTTCGCAGATCTCGTCGGCTTCACCACGCTCTCGGAGGCGCGAGACCCAGAGGAGGTCCGCGAGCTGCTCAGCCGCTACTTCGACGTCTGCCGGGAGTTGGTCGAGCGCTACGGAGGAACGGTCGAGAAGTTCATTGGGGACGCGGTAATGGCGGTGTGGGGCGCTCCCGTCGCCCAGGAGGACGACGCTGAGCGGGCGGTCCGGGCGGCCCTGGACCTGGTCGCGGCGGTCTCCACTCTGGGGGAGGAGGTCCGTGCTCCTCAGCTCTCGGCGCGGGCCGGGGTGCTCACCGGAACTGCCGCGGTGAACTTGGGTGCGCAGGGCCAGGGGATGGTGGCTGGGGACCTGGTCAACACGGCTTCGCGCATCCAAACCCAGAGCCAGCCGGGCACGGTGCTGGTGGGCGAGAGCACCGAGCGGGCCACCGAGGCAGCCATCGCCTACGAAGACGCCGGCAGCCATGAACTGAAGGGCAAGGCCGAGGCGGTACCGCTCTTTCGGGCAGTGAGAGTGGTGGCCGGCAGGGGCGGTCTACTCAAGTCCGAGCGGCTCGAGCCGCCCTTCGTCGGCCGGGACCGCGAGCTCAGGCTGGTAAAGGACGTGCTCCACGCGGGGACCGAAAGCCGGCGGGCCCACCTGGTCCAGGTGACGGGGATCGCGGGCATCGGCAAGTCCCGCCTGGCCTGGGAGTTCTTCAAGTACATGGACGGCCTCAAGTCAGGCTACTTCTGGCACCGAGGGAGGTGCCTCGCCTACGGTCAGGGTGTGACCTACTTCGCCCTAGCGGAGATGGTCAGGGGCAGAGCCGCCATCCTGGAGGCGGAGGACCGCGACTCGGCGCTCGCCAAGCTCCAGGCCACAGTGGAGGAATTCATCCCCGACGCCGAGGACCGGCGATTCGTATTTCCCGGCTGGCCCACCTGATCGGCCTGGAGGAACGGTCGGCGCCCGACAAGCAGGACCTGTTCGCCGCCTGGCGGCTCTTCTTTGAGCGGCTCGCTGAGCAGAGCCCGGTACTGATGGTGTTCGAGGACATGCAGTGGGCGGACCCCTCGCTGCAGGAGTTCATCACTTACTTGATGGAGTGGTCCCGGGCCTTTCCTATTTTCGTGATGAGTCTGGTCCGACCCGACTCCCCCGCCACCGGGCTGGCGGCAACGACCCGCAATGCTACCTTGATCCACCTCGAGCCACTCTCATCGGCGGACATGGACAAGCTCCTCATCGGGCTCGTCCCAGGACTGCCGAAGCCCCTCGCCGAGCGCATCCGGGGGCGGGCAGAGGGCATTCCCCTGTATGCGGTCGAGACGGTGCGGATGCTGCTCGACCGGAAGCTCCTGGTCGAGGACGGCTCCTCCTACCGGCCCAGCGGAGAGATCGAGATCTTGGAGGTGCCCGAGACCCTCCAGGCGCTGCTCGGGGCGCGCCTCGACGGGATGACTCCCGAGGAGCGGCAGTTGGCGCGAGACGCTTCGGTCCTGGGAAAGACGTTCAGCCTCCAGAGGCTGGCCGCCGTCACCGGAAGGGAGGCGAGCGAACTCCAGCCTGTCTTGGCGTCCCTGGTGACGAAGGAGGTCCTCTCGGTCCAGGCTGACCCCCGCTCCCCCGAGCGGGGCCAGTACGGGTTCCTGCAGGACCTAGTGCGCACAGTGGCGTATGAGACGCTAGCCAAACGGGAGCGGCGGCACAAGCACCTGGCGGTGGCCACCTTTCTCGAGCAGGGATGGAGTTCCGCTACCGACGAGATCGTGGAGGTGGTGGCGTCCCACTATCTGGAGGCATGGCGGTTGGACCCCGAGGCGGCCGACGCCGGGGAGATCAAGGCCAAGGCTCGCGAGATGCTGGTGCGCTCAGCCGAGCGGGCAGCCGCGCTCGCTGCGCCGGAGGAGGCGGAGTCCGCCTTCGAGAAGGCGGCGGGGGTCAGCGAATCTCCTCTAGAACGGGCGGCTCTCACCGAACGGGCAGGCGAGATGGCCGAGCTACTCGGGCATCCGGAGAGAGCCGCCGACCTTTACGAGGAGGCGACCAGACTGTTCGAGGAGTCGGGTCAGACTCACACTGCGGCCAGGGTCCAGGTCCACCTAGCGGGGGCGGAATGGCTGACTGGCCGTATCGAGCAGTCCATCGAGCGGATGAAGGCGGCCTACGCGGGGCTCGCCGGAGTTGAGCCTGACCCCGACCTCGTCGTGGTGCTGGCCCAGCTCGGGAGACTCCTAGCGCTTCAAACACGGTACGGGGAGGCGGCCCCACTGATCGAAGAGGCCCTCAAACTCGCCGAGCACCTGGAGTTACCCGAGGTGTACTCCCAGGCACTGAGTAGTAAGGCGCTTTTCCTTATGGACAGCGACCGGCTTGACGGGGCCGGTGTGCTCATTAGGCGCGCGCTCGAAGTCGGCCTCGAACACGGCCTCACCTCCGCCGCGGACCGCGCCTACAGCAACCTCTGCGTGGTGTTGGAATCGCAGGATCGCTTCACCGAACTTGTGGCTCTTAGCGAGCGGCGACTCGAGCTCGCCAGGGGTGTCGGCGATCGGAACTCGGAGCTGGCCGTGCTCTCGGGGCTACTCACTCCCTTCCTTGAGCTCGGGCGGTGGGAGGAGGCTGTGGCGCGAGCCCAGGAGGCGAAAGGCGCACCCGAGATGGCGTCACTGACCTCGTGGATGGCGTCCCAACTCCTCACTGTGACTTCTCTGCACGTCCACCGCGGTGACCTAGGCGCGGCCAGGCAACTCATCCACTCGATGCCCTGGGCAAAGGAATCGGAGAGCTGGGAGCGACGGGCCCAGTACGCCGCGGCCTACGGCGAACTCCTGCGCGCCGAGGGCCACCCAGCAGAGGCCCTGGCGTCGACCGAGGAGGTGCTAGCGATGCGAGCTGAGCGAAGCCTCGGGCTGACGGACGGTCACGTCAAGCTGGCCTTGGTGCAGGCCACGGAAGCAGCCCTCGACCTGGGCGACCTCGGCCGGGCCTCCGAGTTGCTAGGGATCGTGAGCGCCGCGCGGCCCGGACAAGTATCGCCATGGCTGCGGGCCCATGTTTCCAGACTGTCGGCCCGGAGGTCCACGGAAGTCGGGGAGCACGACGCGGTCGAGCCGGCCTTTGAAGCTGCCGAAGCAGGGTTCCGAGCCCTCGGCACGCCCTTCCACCTCGCCGTCCCCCTCACCGAGCACGCGGAGTGGCTGGTCACCCGGGGCCGCCAGGACAAGGCCGGAGCGCTGGCATGCGAGGCCAGAGAGATATTTGAGCGCCTACAAGCTCGCCCCTGGCTCGACCGGCTTGGGCCACTTGTCGTAGAGGAGAGCGTACCGGCCTGACGCGGGTGATGCGGTGTTCTCCCTCCGGATCGGCTGCACCGGCCCCGCGGTGAGCCACAGGCCAGGCTGCAGCTCGATGGAATGGAGCGAGGTCCGAGAGCTTTACCAACACGCGCGCCGCTACTGTGCCCAGGTCGACGCCGGAGAAACTTGTAGCTGTGTTGCCAACCCCAACCCTTCCAGTCCGGAACGCGGTGGTTATGGTGTGGCAGGCTGCCGGCGGATTCCGGTATCGCATGCCCTGGGGTTATCTGATCCAGATTGGCGCCGGCGGGGGAATGGTCAAGGCGCCGTCGAGCGTAACTGCCACCACCATAGCCACCCTCGGCGCGGGACTCACCGCCCCAGCCAGTGCGGCACGAGAAGTGAGGACCCAACTGCGGCGCTGGTGCGTGCGGACTGTCGCTTTGGATCCCACGCCGATACAGGCGAAGGTTGTCCGGTTTCTCGCGCGTGCCCTCGGCAGACCCCCGCGCTGGGTTGGGACCGTGGCAATCTGGGGTTCTTCCAGCACAACATGAGGATCCGGTCATCGCCCAACCCAAAATCGCGCCACCGCCCTGCCGATGCCGCACACCGTACTGGCGAAAATACCCCGCGGCTTCTCACCGTTCGCCCTCCACAGTCAGCGTCGACCGTAACCTGCCAATTAAGTGGTGGCCTAGTCGGTTCGACTATTCAAGAAGATCCAGTGAACGCCGAATCTGTCAGAGAACTGCCCATATGTCCCGATGGGTAGGTCATGCAGATCCTGGAACCTCTCTCGGTCCGCGCCTTCAGCCAGCTTGTCGAAGACCGCGTTGAGCTCATCCTTGCCCTCGCCGACGACAAAAAGGGCACACATGTTGCCCTGTACTGGCATAAAGTCTGGCGCGGCCATCCAGTCAGTTGCGGATATCTCGATGTCACCACTCTCCAGATGGGCGTTGATGATCCTCTCGTGCTTTTCTAGGGGCAACTGGTCCCTCATCTGTGACTCGCCAAGCCTAGTGAGCGTCAGCTCACCACCAAGACACCGGTGGTAGAAGGTCATTGCTTCGGCGCAGTTGCCGTCGAACAACAAAAACGGAGTACAGCGAAGCACTCCGAAATTATAGTTTGCCCCCTCGGAGAGCGGTGCCGGCACGACCTCCGCAGCACCGACGGAACTGAGCATGTGTCCGCAGGTTTCACCCGCCGGCGCTACTTCGCGCGAGTTCACTGTCGAAGGCGTGCTGAGATAAGTTGAGCCCACGGCGATGATGAAGCCCAGGACCTGTACCTTGCCACGGATTCGAAGCTGAGTCTGGGCACTTGTCGGCTGGGGGTCAACCGCAGCGCACCAGGCTATGTGGTCTGCGCCGAGTTGGCCGGCCTCAGCAAGCTCAGTACGACAACTAACGCCACCACGGTGACGAGGGCGCGTCGAGTAAAGCTCGCTGTAGTCTGACGCTGCCTCAGATCACGGGCTCAGGCGGCGGGTGGCCGGCCCCGCTTGGGCAGAGGCCCAGCCTTCTTTGGCATTCGCCCGGCGCCGTCGAGGGCCCGGCGCAGCAGCATCTCGATCTGGGCATTGAGGCTGCGGAGCTCATCGGCCGCCCACTGGGCCAGGGCGTCATGAACAGTTGGATCCATCCGCAACAGTACCTGCTTGCGGTCAACCACGGATCACTGATAAAGCGAGCCGGTGTTGACTATTGGCGACGCCGGCTGGTCACTGCAGAGCACTACCATCAGATTGCTCACCATGGCCGCTTTGCGTTCCTCGTCCAACTTGACGATCCCGCGCTCTTGCAACCGTTCGAGCGCCAGTTCAACCATCCCGACCGCGCCATCGACTATACGAGAGCGGGCCGCGACGACGGCGTTGGCCTGCTGTCGGCGCAGCATGGCCTGGGCGATCTCCGGCGCGTAGGCGAGATGGCTGATGCGCACCTCGACGATCTCCAATCCGGCAATGACTACGCGCTCGGCCATCTCCGCGGCGAGCTCGCCGGCGACGATGTCCGTCGAGCCGCGCAGTGACGGGCCCTTCTCTGCCGGGTCGTCGTAGGGGTGGGTGGTCGCAACATGCCGGAGTGCTGACTCGGCCTGAACACGCACGAAATCGAGGTAGTCATCGACGGCGTAAGTAGCCCGCGAAGTATCGGCAACTTGCCAGACGACGATGGAGGCTATCTCCACCGGATTACCGTCAGCGTCATTCACCTTCAGGTGGTTCGTCTCGAAGTTCCCGACTCGGGTGCTCACGGTCCGCCGATCCGAGAGTGGCAGGATCCAGGACAAGCCCGTTCGGCGCACGGTCCCGACGTAACTGCCAAAGAAACGCACGACCTTGGTCTGTCCCGGCTGCACGATCACCAGCGAGCCCAGGATGAGAACGGCGACCACGATCGGCGCGACCATGACGACCTTGACCGAACTGTGGGCGAGGGCGAAACACACGCCGATGCAAATGGCTACGACGATTACGCCAAACCAGCCGCTGATGGACCACGCTGGCCGCTCGCGGATTACGACGCGGGTTCCCGAGTGGCCGACCGGAGTCGCCTGGAGGTCCTGCCGCGACTGGACCGACTGATTCATGATTCCCTCCTCAGGAGTGACCTCGCTAAACTGATATCTGAAAGCTATCACATTGTTCAGCGTCGCGCACGAGCCAGCGCGGTGCCGTCCGGCGTTGGATACTCGGGCCGGTAGCGATGTCGGCCTCGCCAGTTCGGGGTGGACGGCAGTGCGCCCACCTCGCCCGGCACTCCGGGATCCTGCGTGCGGCGGCGAACGGTTCACCAGCTGGCGCGCGAACTCATCGACAGAGAGGGCGGGTCGCGTTGGGACCAACCAACCCGGGGCGAGAGGTGATCCCGCTACCTCCTCCTTTCCAGTTCCTCGAAGCTTGCGCTGTGCGGGTGACTTCCCAAGGGTGACCCGAGGCCACCCAATAATGTGGTGGTGAACAGGTCAGATCGGGCCTCCTGGTCCTCGACCGTCACCATCCACGGCGTGCCGAGGCGATTGCTAAACATCCTCAACGGGCGCGAGAGGAATATCTCGCCGATAGGCAGCAGGGCCTGGTCTCCTGCGACAAGCGCGAAGAACACTCGACAGGCATCGCCACCACTGGCCGGCGTGTCCCGTATCGTCATTAGCTGGAGTCCGCCACCACAGGACTTCTGGTATCGCGTGAACGCCTCGCGGCAGTGAGCGGCGAAGGCGGGGTACGGAAGGACAGCGATCTCGTCATCTACTGGGATCCTCGCGTCCGAGCGGGCTGTGCTCGCGAGTGGCACGGCTGGGACGGGTCACATCGGTTGGCGCGTTAGCGGCCACCCAGCCGGGTCTTGCCGTCGAGAAGCTCTCTCGCGATGTCTAGATGCCCGACATGCCGGGCCGTCTCCTCGATCATGTGGAAAACCACCCAACGAACATTCGGTGGCTCGAATCCACGAAGTCCGTGCTTGCCCAGCGGTGCAGCCCAGAGTGGGGTGGTTGCGAGCACTGAATCGGACTGCGCGCACTGGTCGCGGTAGAAGCTGACGACCTCCGCCGAGGGCTCGGCGCTTGTGAACACCACCGTCAGCGGGTCGTATGGCGGCCCATCCTCGACGAGGTCGCCTGGCAGCTCCGGCTGCCTGCCCGCCACGACGCCCTGGAACCAGTGCCACTCCGCGCCACCCAGATGCTCCACCAGCCCGGCCGGCGTCCAGCCTGTGGGCACAACAGAGCGGTGCCACGCCTCCTCGTCCAGACCGTCGACAATCGCCAAAACAGATTGGCGTTGGGCGCGCAGAAAGTCGCGCAGCATTTCGTCGTCGGCTTCGCTCTGGTGATCCCCAGCCACGTCACTCTCCTCACACTGCGGCGCGTTGAAGGCATATTCCTCGGCCGAGCCGGAGCCCCGCGGGTGATCATCCTAGCCACTGGCGGATGTCGGGAAGCTGGACCAGGTGGTGCGCCGGAGATCAAATGAGCTCAGGGGGGCGTTGCACCGAGACCTCTTCCTTCCCGATCATCTGGAGGTCCGCGTAGCGAAGCTGGATTCCACGGGGCGACTGTAATCTGGTCCGTTCTGTGCTCTACGATGGTTGTGTGCTAGCTATCTCCGCCAGCGTCGAGTTCGTTCCGACCTGCGACGGCACTAGCCTGCGAAGTCAGTGAGCAGAACGGCGTACCGACCCTGAGCCGCTCGGTGTTCGCAGAGAGGAGAGTGCTATGAACTTGAATGTCCCCCGTCTCGGGCCCGCCCTGGGGAGCAGCAGGCGCGCTTCTTCGCGGGGGGCAGTGAGCCGGCGCACCTCGGCACTGATGATCCCGGTGCTACTCATCGGTCTAGCCCTGCTCGGTCCGGGTGTCGCCCAAGCCGCGTCTCCCACCGCATCAGTGCCGTCTGGATCGTGGCCGTACCCCAACGGGGACCTCGCCAACACCCGGGATGCGACCGGTGCGGTGATCTCGTCCGCCAATGTGTCCGACCTGCAGGAAGCCTGGAGCTTCGATCTCACCGGAAAGGGGGCCACCAGCGTTTTTGGTGCGGGCTCGCTGACCTCGGTTCCGATTGTGGTGGACGGCGTGGTCTACCTCCAAGACCAAGAGTCAAACGTTTACGCGCTCGACTTGAACTCCGGGAAGCTGAGGTGGGAATATCGGTTGAACCAGCCGGTGCGGAGTGGGCCGGGTCCGAACGGGGTCGCGGTTGCCAACGGCACCGTGTTTGGAGCTTCGCCAACGACCGTCTTCGCCCTCAATGCCACGACGGGCAGGCCGGTCTGGATCGACCGCCATCTCCTCAAGCACGGACAGGGCACGTTTGGCATCCAGCCCCAAGTGGAGGATGGTCGAGTCTATCTAGGTAGCCAATACGGAAGCGGTCCCGGCGGCGGGGTGCTCTTGGGGCTCAACGCGGCTACCGGAAAGCTGCTCTGGACCTTCAACACGGTGTCGGGCCCGGAGAAGGGCGTCAAGGCGCTCGGCTTGGGCTCCGGAGGGGTCTGGGAGACACCACTGATAGGGGCCGACGGCTCGGTCACCTTCGGCATTGGCAACCCTTACCAGAGTGCTGCCGAAGCAATCCAGTACCCGTCGAAAGACCTCTACACCAACAGTGACGTCAACCTTTCGGCGGCAACCGGCAAGCTGCGCTGGTACTACCAGAGCGTGCCGGATGATTTCTATGACCACGACATGCAGGCGTCACCGATCGCGGCAGACGTGAACGGCGTGCCCGCGGTAATCGGCGGGGGCAAAGTGGGATACGTCTACGCGATGAACGCAGAAACAGGCTCGCTCCTCTGGAAGACGCCGGTCGGCGCGCACGACGGCCACGACAACGACTCTCGGCAGGCGCTGGAGCACCAGAGCAAGCTGAAGGCGCCCTTTACCTACCTGCCGGGTGGAATCGGGGGCATGCTCAGCAATATGGCGCTGGCTGGGAACACCGTCTACGTGGCGACCATCGACCTTCCGTTCCGGATCAAATCCCTGAGCACAGTGCTGGGTGTCCCAGACGGCGCGGAAACCGGAGAGATCGAAGCCCTTAGCCTCTCCACCGGCCAAGTCGAGTGGGACACCAAGGTATCGGATCTACCCCTCGGGGCAGCCACGGTTTCGGGGAATCTGGTCTTCACCACCCTGATCAATGGCACGCTGCTCGCGCTGAACAGCACGACCGGTGCCATCGTGTACCGGCATCAGCTCCCGGCCTCAACCAACGCCCCGATCGCCATCGCTGGCAACACCGTGCTCGTGCCACTCGGAGCAGTCAAGATTTCTAAGACCAAGCCGCGAGGGAAGCCACAGTTAGTGGCCCTGACCGTGCCGTAGCCGCTCTGGCGCCAAGAATAGGTGAGCCCCTGAGATCTCTGAAGCCCAGACCGGGATCGAACCCGCGACCTCTTCCTTACCAAGGAATTGGGGCTTTGCGCTGTGCGGATGACTTCCAGCTGCTGTCAAGAGGATGTCCAGTTACGTGTTCTCCCCAGGCCAGGGGCCGGAGATCAGCCGCCGGGCTCCGGCTGAGGTGGCGCCGGGAGCCAGGAGTCATGCGACGGCGACCACCGCCCTCTTGCCGCGGTGAGCGCCGGGTGGCGACGATCGCTCAGCCCGGCGTCGACCCAGCGGCCAGAAGTTGGTCGGCTCAATCCCGGGAGTCTGCTCTGGGCCGTCCGGGTGGGACCGCCTTAGCCCGGCGATCAGGGCTACGACCTCGAGCTCGTCCAGGGACTCAGGCACCTCGGTGAACGGACGAAGCTCCGCGGAGGTCCTGAGAGCAATCCTTACGATTAGGATGCAATGAACATGCGCGATCCGTACCGCATCTACGTCGATCGTCGGCAGAGCAAAGGGTTGTTCCCGACACCGTGCGCGCTCTGCCTGGGAGCCGAACGGGGCTGGGACTACGCCTTCAATGACGCCCATGGCCAGAAGTTCCATGTCTGCAGTCTCTGCGCCCAGGCCGAGCCTCAGCGGCTGCGGGTGCGAGTCCGCATCGCAGCCGATGAGTTGGAGCGAGCTGCCAGGACTCTACGCGAGATCGTCGAGGAGCTAGTCCCCTTCGAGCCCCCGTCACCCTAAACCAGCCCGCACCGGTAGTGAGACAAGTGGGTACTATTCCGGGTCAACCGGCTTCCTCTTCCCCAAAGAATTCCTTTGGGCCAATCATGTCCAGGCGGTGCCCGACAAGTTGGCATCTCCCTTCTTGCGCAGCTTCACTTATCGCCTCTAGTGACCTCAAGTGGACAAGAGCGGGCAGCTCCCTCTTGAACCGGGTCAGACCAACTAACTAGGTGGGGCGGGTAAGAAGTCGATGATCTCGCGTGCCAACCCGCATGGATCGGGACGGAGCCGAGTCTCCTGGTTCTCCTGCCGCAGGCTTCGCCTGAACGAGTCGAGGGTGATGTCCGCTGGAACCCCGGCCTTCGCGCCCAGAGCTCGGAGCTGCGCCTGCACATCGTCAACTTGATCCGGCTGCTGGGGGCCAGCAAACTCTTCCGCCGAACGCGTGAGCTGGGCTTCCACTTCGTGCTGCTGCTACGTGGTGGTCCACCGATGTGCCCACGGTCGACCTGGGCAGATTGTTCGGTTAGTTGGTGTCTCTGAGATCAAAGGAGCCCAGGGCGGGGATTGAACCCGCGACCTATTCCTTACCGAGAATCTAAAGCTGAGCGCTGCGCCGCTGGCTTCCAGAGGGCGAGCGTAAGCCGCCCAATAACGTGGTGGTGAACAGGAGGGTATCTGGACCGTCCGGGCGCGACGCTTCCCATAGCCGACCTTGGACAGGTTCGCCTGCCCTCTTCTTGGTCAACCGCGGGAGTCAGTCGGCCGCAGCCAGAGCGCGACGTTAACCGGCTCCACGGAGGACTGCACGGCGCGGACTAACTCGGAGCTGACCGCTTCAAGATCGACATCTTCACGAACCCGGAGGGCGAACGCCGCGATCGTCACCTCAGCGTCATACCGCGCCCGGTTGAATCGGCGATCTACCAGCCTCTGGACCCGTCTGCGGAGAGGATTGAAGAGGGCCACCGCAGCCAGGGTGGAGACGGCGACCCCCAGAGGTGACGAGAAGGGCAGGATCCTGGTCGCCAGCGTGACCAGACCGACATATAGCCCGATCAGGAGTCCGGTGACGATGGCATAGGAAAGTGTCCGGCTGATTAGACGATCAATGTCGTAAAGCCGGTACTTGAGGATCCCAACGCCCATCCCGATCGGCAGCGCGGCCAAGGCCAGGTTGGACACAACCCCCGCCACAGGCCCAATCCTCGAGAGATTGCCGACTGTCAGCAATCCCACTAGGCCGATTCCGGCGAGTGTCGCTCCCCCCAAAAACCACTTCAGCTGCTGGCGTCGCTCACCGTTACTTCGGCGATAGCTGGTCACGAGACGGGTGACCCACGTGAGCCAGAACACGACAAATACGAGCGTCCAACCCAGGGCGATGTTATAGACCACGGCGGGCAGACCAGTCGGGTGATCAAGAACGGTGAGCTGGCCGGTTGGGTCAACCCTTATGTGCTGACCGATCACCCCACTGGCCGCCACCCCGAGTTCAGATACCGCCCAGATCGCACCTAGCACGAGATAGAGCCACATCACCCGTCTCCAGCGTCGAGAAGGTGCATGCCCGTTTGGGAACAGCAGTACCGGCAACGGAAAGAGGACGATCGCTGGCGCCCAGCCGAGCTGCAGGAACACCGCTAGGCCTCCTAACGGTAGGACTCCATTACTGAACCGATAGTCCCAAGCTGCGTAGCCGCCGGCCGCGTCAGAGAGGGCTATGAATAGCGTCGCCCACAGCAAGATCCAACCTATGGCATTCCTGGGCTGGCGTCGCGCCACGACGAATCCCGCAACAGCGAGGGCGACGTAAGCGAACAAGCTTGACCAATTGACCGGGGTCATAGGCTGGTGAGCCGACCCGCTGAGCAGTGGGTTTGCGATCAGCAGCAGGAGCGCGGCGCCCAGGAGAATCGCGGCCGACATCGGCGACGCAAACCGGGGAGGACCCCACTTTGTAGGTCTGGCACCGCGAACACTGCCATTCAGTGACGTCGCCTTCGGAAGCATCGGCATATCCTTGCCTACTCCTGCTCCACCACCGGGCTCGGCGGTCCGGGTGGAGCGTAGTCCGATGGCGTTCCGGGAACGTTACGCCACTGGGCAGACTCGGCCGCCCTGGGGATCTGGGTCAGGCGCCTTGGCTTCGACCCGTTGCCGAAGCCGCCAGACTGCTGGCGAGCGACTTTCCCGCAGGGTTAGCTCCGGCAGAATCCGCGCGCACTCCTGCTGCTCGTGATGCCGGCTGTCTCTGGCGATCCCCCAGCTGCCGGGACGCCTCCCAAGGCGGCGGCCTAACCCTGTGCGGGCCAAGCGAGCCGCCCCATATGTCCGCTAAAGCGGCGGCTGCGAGATCAGAAGAGCCCAGGGCAGGGATTGACCCCGCGACCTCTTCCTTACCCAGTATTTTAGGCTCTGCGGTGTGCGGGTGAGAGTGGGAGGCCGAGCGTAGGGTGCCCAATAAAGACCTCTACGATTGGCTCTCTAGCGGTGCGAATCGGGAGGCGATCACGTGGCCGAATCCACCGACCCCAACCCAGCAGACGGCCCGTTCCCTAATCCCTTAGTACCCCCAGCGGCTCACTACCACGTAGCTCATCTATGAGGTTGGCCCAAGCATCCTGCAAGCACGGCATTTCCTGACCAAGTATTTTGGGCATTGCGCCGTGCGCACGACTTCCCGACACGGTCAAGAAGTTGTCCAGTTATCTGTTCTTCACAGCGGACTGCATTACCTCCCTGGCGCCGCGTCGCTGGCCGACCGGCGACCCGGGCAGGTCCATTTGCTTGGCCGACCTATTCATCTGCTGGAGCCGGTCGGCCGCAATCAGAGCGAGACGTGGGCAGGCTCAACCGAGGACTGAACGGCGCGTACAAACTCGGAGCTGACCACATCCAAGTCCAAATCGTCTCGGACCCGGAGGGCGAATGCATCGATAGTCGCCTCGGCATCGTAGCGAGCCCGGTTGAACCGGCGATCGACCAGCCGTTGGACCCGTCGCCGCAGCGGTGTGAACAACCCGACTGCCGCTAGGGTGGATGCCGCCACTCCCAGCGGGGATGAGAACGGTAGGACCCTGGTGGCCAAGGTGACCAGACCGACATAGACCCCGACCAGCAGCCCGGTGACGATGGCATAGGACAGGGTCCGGCTGATGAGGCGGTCGACGTCGTAGAGACGATACTTGAGGATCCCCACGCCGAGGGCGAGCGGGAGTGCGCCCAGCAGGAGGCCGGACACCAGCCCCATCACCTGAGCAGTCACCGACGCATTAGTTGGCGCGACAAACGAAAGCAGAAGGCCGAATCCGCTGATGGTGGCACCCGCCAAGAACCACTTAAATTGCTGGCGCTTCTCCCCGCGCCCCCGCCTATAGCTACCGACTAGCCTCACGACCCAGACTAACCAGAACCCTAGATAGATTGGCAATATCAGCTCCGCGCCGTTGTACACCAGCGCCGCCAGCCCAGTCGGGTGGTCAATGACGGTGAGCTGGCCGGTTGGGTCCACTTTGATGGATTGACCGAGCACCCCGCTCGCCGCGACGCCCACGTTTGCCCCGACCCACACTACTCCTATCGCCAGATACGACCACAGGACCCAGCGCCAACGCCGAGACGGCAGATGTCCGTCTGGAAACAGCAGCACGGGCAAGGGGAACAGGGCTATCGCTGGCGCCCAGCCGAGCTGGAGAAACACCGCCGCTGCTCCCAACGGCAGCGTTCCGTGACTGAACCGATAGTCCCAGGCGGCGTACGACCCGCCGGCGATACTTAGGACTCCGAACAGCGCAGTACCCAGCAAAATCCAACCGATGAAATTGCGGGGCTGGCGTCGTGCCACCACGAAGCCCGCCAATGCGAAGAAGCCGAACGCAAATGGGAGGGCCGAGTCGGCCAGGGTGACGGGTCGGCCCGTAGGGCCACTGAGCACAACACAGGCGACCAGGAGCAGCAGCGCCACGCCGAGGAGCGCCGCCGCCGCGTGCGCCGCCAAGGGGAAGCCCGTAGCCGTCGGGGCTATGGCAGCACGATTGCTACCGGTCTCTGGCGCTTCCTGGGACGGGTGCGGCATGGGCGGAGCTACTCCTGTGCCGCCAACGACAGTCGGAGGCAAAGGTGAAGTCTTGGCCCCGAACGTTCCGGGATCGTTACCGCAGACGGGCCAGCTGGGTCACTTCCGGAAGTTTGGCCACCTGATGTGGCTGTCAACGCTTGTGCGCACGTGCGGGATGGTCTTTTGTCCAGTTAAGTGGTAACTATACCCTTACCGGAGAAGTTGTGATATACCGTGATCGTGCGAGGGCAGCGCTAGGGCTTGATGAACCCTTCAAGGGCTTCGATAACAGCGGGCGCCTCGTCGAGAGCGTGGCGGAGCGCTTGCGTAAGTTCCGCGTACCCCTTACGGTCACTAATTTCAACCGCTATGCGCGGGGTACCGCGGACATGCACCTTCACTTCGGTCTCAGGAGGCGGTTGGGCTCCTTCCTTCCAACCGAACTTGGCAACTTCTGCGCCGTCGTTACAAAACGGCCAGTAGAAGATGAACTGGACGCCGTTCCTTCTCGCGACGTAACTCACCCCGTCGCTGACTCCGATCGTCGTCGGGATGATGTTTCGGTGTTTGTCGGCGTTGTCCAGCTTATTGATGATGCCGAGGGGATGGCTGGCCCACTCCTCACCCGCGCTGTACGGCTGCAACGCTCTGACGAGTGCCACCGCGTCGTGCGAGGCTCCGTTGAGCTTGGACTCGAAACTCGCCCGAGCTTTCTCGCGCTCGGGCCTGAGGCTGCCATCACCGAGGGTTTCCCAGGGGTCCTCGTAGCAGACTGGAAAGGAAGCGTCCCGTTGGCCCGTAACGGCGACGGCGAGGTGATCGAAGATCGTCCGGATATTGTGAGCGAGATCACCTGCGATGAGGGCGACGCGAGGGTCTGGTTGGTCGGTGATGCGGAGGTGGTAGAGCCAGAGGTGCGACTCCTCCTTTGGTGGGGCGACCCGCACCGCCTCGTACGGGTGGGTGTTCGTGTAGCGGAGAACCTCGTCTGTGAGGTCTCGGAAGTACTCTTCCGCTCGTTCGAGTTTGAGCCACCACGACTCGCGACTTCGATACCCTTTGGCCATGCCTAAGCCCCCTAAGACTCAGAAGACCGCCAAAGGGTACGAGATCCCAGTCCCGACCTGTGGCGAGGTCGAGAAGGCTCTGGCTGAGATCGCCAAGGACGCCAAGCCGCTTCCCGTCAAGAAGAAGCGGGTTCGGCCAAACTAGTCCCTGATGCACGTGGGCGTCCGACGGCCCTAAAGCGAGGAGGTCAGACTTTGTCCAGCAACCCTGACTCGCCCGAGGTCGCCGACGCTGATCTTTTGCTGGCTACGGCCAAAGAAGCACTTAGCGATCAGCTGGAAACCATCGATGCGGCGGATGCAAAGCTGGGCATGGCGTTTGCCGCCGGAAGTGCCGTGGTCGGGCTTGTCGCCGCGGTTGTGGCGTTGCGCCCCCACGAGTGGGCCGACTGGGAACGGGCAGCCGTGGTTGTCACAGTTCTTCTCTACCTCGCGGTAGTGGCCCTGGCCGGAATAGCCGTTCTGCCCAAGACCTGGAGGGCGGGAACGGACCTTGAGTGGTTGTGGAACGAATCCAAGGACGACAACGACCCGCGTCGGCTCCGAAGGCGGATGGCGTCCGGATATATGAACGACCTGGAGTGCAACGCGAAGAGGCTCGGCGGAAAGAACAAGGCACTTCGGTGGGCGATGAGAGCCGTGGCGGCCGAAGCACTCGTTTTCGCCGCGCTAGCGATCCTGCTTAGTTAGCCGACTTCTCCAGCTTCTTGCTAGGGGCCGGATTTGCTCGGTCCGGATCGTGCGACCCCTGGTCGCCTTGCTTCCTTACCGGCCTTCCGGCTGGATCGGGCTTGGCGACTTCTTGGATCTTCTCAGCCATGACGCCGATCCTACTCGGGCCGAGCGGCCTTGAGAAGTAGGGTTTCGAACTGCGCCCGATCGTCTGCACGGTGGTTGTAGCGCCACGCGTACTCATTCAAGTAGCCCTGAAGATACTTGGCTGAGACGGCATGGTGAGTTCCACCGATCCCTCGCTTGACCAGGGACCAGAACCCTTCGATGGTCTGAGTGTGGGCATCGCCCTCAACGTAGACCCTGGCCTCGTGGTGAACTCGCTTGTGCTGGTAGCCAGCTAGACGGAGTGGAGTCCGGTACATCTGGGCAGAGTCGGTATAGATCACGGCCTCGGGAAGGACCCGAGCCTTGACGTGACGCATTAGGGTCGCTCCCTGAGTGCTTGGGACGACGTGAGCTGCCACCTTGCCCTGTCGCTCAACCATTCCGAAGACCGGAGTCCGATGCTGGTCGGCCCATTTCTTGGCAGCGGTGCGCTTCTCGGAGAGTGGGAGGTTGGCCCACGCGTTCGCATCGGACTGCCGGGGCTTCCCGCCGACGTACATCTCGTCCATCTCTACCTTGCCCGTCATTGGCTCATCGGTCTGAACCATCAGCTGGTTCCGAATGAGTGTGAACATCCTCCACGCGGTCTTGTAGGTGACCCCAAGTTCCCGTTCCAGTTGCTTAGCGGAGATACCGCAGCGGGTGCTTGTCATGACGTACATGGCGTAGAACCACAGGTGAAGCGAGGTGGCCGACTTGTGGAAGATCGTTCCAGCGGTCGGGTGAAGGTGATGCCCGCAGGCGATGCAGGTCCATGCGTTCCGCTTCTCAGCGGTCGTGTAGTGCTTGAAGCGACGAACCACCTTGCACTCGGGGCAAGTGGCGTGCTCGCCATCTTCTGAGTAGCGGGTGCGCCAGAGGTATTCCATGCAGGCGTCATCGTCCGGGTACATGCGGTTGAACTCCATGACGGAGTACGAGGACTCGGAGGACTTGGCCCTTGTCGGATTCTTGCGATCTACCTTCGGCATGCGTTAAGTGTACCACAACTTCTCCGGTAAGGGTATAGTTGCCAGTTAAGTGGTCTCCGTGAGATCGATGGAGCCCAGGGCGGGGATTGAACCCGCGACCTCTTCCTTACCCAGTATTTGTGGCCTTGCGCTGTGGGGACGACTTCCACCTGATATCAAGAGGTTGTCCAGTTGCTGGAGCCGGTCGGCCGCAGCCACAGCGAGACGTGAGCAGGCTCCACCGAGGACTCGACGGCGCGGACGAACTCGGCGCTGACCACTTCCAGATCGATGTCCTTCCGAAGGCGATGCGCAAATGCATCGATAGTCGCCTCGGCGTCGTAGCGAGCCCGGTTGAACCGACGATCTACCAGCCTCTGGACCCGTCTGCGGAGAGGACTGAAGAGGGCGACCGCGGCCAGTGTGGAGGCGGCTACTCCCAGCGGTGATGAGAACGGTAGGACCCTGGTAGCCAGGGTGACTAGGCCAACGTACACCCCGACGAGAAGCCCGGTGACGATGGCATAGGAGAGCGTACGACTGATGAGGCGGTCGACGTCGTAGAGACGATACTTTAGGATTCCGACACCCATTCCGATCGGAAGGGCGGCGATTCCGGCTGGGAGTAGGCTGCCCACCAGCACCTGCCACACCCGCGACGAACTGCCGCTGGGCACCCTCGGACTCAGGACGATTGAGGCCACGAGCGTGATCAGCGTGATCAGCGCCCCACCCATAAGCCATTTCATCTGCTGGCGATGATCTCCTCTCGTCCGACGGTAACTAACCAGCGGGCGCACGATCCACGTTAGCCAGAGCACCAGAACGATCAGGGCGCACAAGTAGATGGGGCCGTTCAAGGCACCGAGTACCCCAGTCAAGTGGTCGGTATTAGGACTACCGTCCAAGAGGATCTGGAGATGCCGTCCGAGGCCGACAAGGACCCCGAGAACAAGGGAACCAGTGCTTGCCACTCCGAAAGCGAACACGTAGACCCACAGCGACCAACGCCAGCGCGATGAGGGCACCTGTCCCTTCGGGAACAGGAGGACCGGCAGAGCCATGAGCATCAGCCAGGGAATCCAAAGAAATCCTAGAGATACAGCCAGCCAACCGAGCGGTAGCGAGCCCTGATGAATTCGGTAGTCGAAGACCGAATATGTGGTTCCGACATTGCTGAGCAAAAAGCACACTGCGGAGGCCATCAGAACCCAGCCGATTGGGTTCTTGGGTTGCTTTCTCGCGACCACGAAGCCGACCACGGCGAAGGGGACGGCGGTCCCAAGTCCCAGCACGTCGCCGGCTAGGTTTTCTTGCGGGTCGTGGATCAGCTGAGAGAGCAAAGTAAGCGCCGCAACCAGAACCAGGCTAAACCCGGCCAAGACCACCGCCGTCGTGGGCGAGGCCAAACGGTGCCGGAACGCCCTCCGGCTCCGTGCGGCCCGAGCGCCACCAGTCGACAGGGCTACCCGAGGCTGATGCGGCATGGGTCTGGACTCTCCTGTGCCGCCCGTGACGGTCGGCGTCCAGATGGACTCTAGGCCGCGAACGTTCCCGGATCGTTACCGTAGAGGGGCCACCTGGATCGCTCCAGCGGGATTCGCCAAGGTCTGAACCGCCGACTCCAGCGCAGCGATCGGCGAGATGTAGTTGCTGGCAACCGTTGTTCCGACGGTACGAGGGCGCCTGGTGCCCGGCTGCAGGAAGGCCCGAGATCACCGGAGCCCAGGGCGGGGATTGAACCCGCGACCTCTTCCTTACCAAGGAAGCGCTCTACCACTGAGCTACCTGGGCGTGGGCGGGAAGGGATTCGAACCCCTGTAGGCGTAAAGCCAGCTGATCTACAGTCAGCCCCGTTTAACCACTTCGGTACCCGCCCGCGCCGGAGTATACCGATGGTCAACTAACCGACCTGCGCCTACCAGACGGCCGAAATGAAGTCAGAGACGAGGAGGCAGTTTGCCAGTTCCAGGATCGGACGCACTGCCCGAGGTCGATTTTGCGACCTTCCAAAAGCTGGACATCCGAGCCGGGGTGGTGATCGAGGCTGAGCCCTTCCAGGAGGCCCGCAAGCCGGCAATCAAACTCCAGATCGACTTCGGGCCCCCGCTCGGCGTCCTCCAGTCGAGCGCCCAGCTGACCCTCCACTACACCACCTCAGGGTTGATCGGCAAGGAGGTCCTGGCGGTGGTGAACTTCCCCGTTCGCCGCGTCGCCGGCTTCCCCAGCCAGGTGCTGGTGCTGGGACTGCTTGCGGCCCACGACCCGGGCGATGTGGTACTCATCGGCCCCGACCTCCCAGGAGCCAGGGGCAGACGGCTTGGCTGAGCTCATCAGCTCCGTTCAATGGAGTGGGCCGGCACCCGGCCCAGCAAGTAACATCAGGGCTGGGTAAGTCAAGGAACCGCCGGGGGGTGGAGAAGGAGACGGCAATGAGCATCATGCGACGGATGTCCGACCTGTTCCAGCAGAAGGCCAACAAGGTCCTGGACCGGGCCGAGGACCCAGTGGATGCGCTTGACCTCTCATACCAGAAGCAGCTCGAGGCCCTCCAGCAGGTGAAGCGCAGCGTGGCTGAGGTGCTCACCTCAGAGAAGCGGCTTGAGATGCAGGCGGCCCAGCTGCAGCAGACCCAGGATAAATCTCAAACGCAGGCCAAGCTGGCCCTCCAGCAAGGGCGGGAGGATCTCGCCCGTCTCGCATTGACCAGGGCGCAGCAAGCCCAGGCCCAGGCCGATGGGATGCAGGCTCAGATCCAGCAGCTCAAGGACCAAGAACAGAAGCTGGAGATCACCGCGCAGAAGCTCACCGCCAAAGTCGAATCATTCAGGACTCAGCGCGAGACCATGAAGGCCCAATACTCGGCCGCCAAGGCCTCGACCCAGATCGGCGAGGCGGTAACCGGGCTCTCCGAGCAGATGACCGACGTCAATCTGATGATGGAGCGGGCCAAGGACAAGACCCAGCAGATGCAGGCGCGCTCCGCGGCGATCGATTCGCTCGTCGACAGCGGCACCTTGGACACCATCGGAACCTCTTCTGGCGACGACATCGATCGGCAGCTTCAGGGGCAGTTGACCGATTCCCAGGTGGATGCCCAGCTGGCCGCTATGAAGCAGGATCTGCTAGCCGGCTCCGACGCGGCCCCCAGGATCGCGGCGGCCCCCTCCCCCACTCCCAGTGCTGCGACCCCGGCCAGCCCGCCAGCCACGGATACCCCCGACGATCAGAACATCGTCGTCCGGATCTCCGGTGAGGACCAGTACCGGCTCAACGTCGCGGAACGGCCACAGCTGGAGCCACTTGACGCGGGACTCAGCAAGGCCATCGAGAGCCAGGACCCAGGGACCTACGCCCAGGCGCTAAGCGACCTGCTCAATTTCGTCCGAGCCCACGGCAGCAAGCTGCCCCCGGAGTCGCTGCTCCCTTCCGACGTGGTCCTGCCATCGGAGGACATGACCCTGGAGGAAGCGACCAAGCTGCTTTCCGATGGCGGCACTGTCGTGGAAGCAGGAGCCCAGGCCAGCTCCTAGACAATCCGGCACCGATACCTGGGGCAACCTGTCGCCCGATTGTCGCTGCAGGCCAAGAAGGGTGGCGATTGTTGCCTCGGCTAGACGGGAACTCCCCAGAGCGGAAACCAGGCGCTCAAGTTCGGTTCGATCGGTAGATCGTCCTTGACTATCGCCGCCAGCCGCATCTCTTCGGCGTTGTCGCGCTGGCGCTCGCCGTTGGGAACAAAGGGGTAGAAGGTCCCCTGCTTGTACCCGTAGATCCAGTAGACCTGGCGCTGACCCTGGGTGAACGGGAACACCGATGCCAACAGGCAATCGCCCAGTCCTTCCTCGACCAGACCCTGGGCGACCCCGTGCAGGGCAGCGATCAACGACTCAAATTCGGAGCCGTCGATGACCAGCCACTCGAATCCGAGATCATCCTTCACCTCGCGGACCTTGAGCGCATCTTCGGGGGCCGTCTGGTCTTGGACCTGAAGCATGTCGACCGTATCCTTGGTGAGCTGGTCGAAGCGGCCAGGCGGCAGCGCCTTGAAGAGAACCCCCACCTTGCCGCTGGGCTTCAGGGAGGCGGAGACCTCGAGGGTGATCAGAGCCGTGCTCATGGCGAAGACCTTGTCCTCGTTCGGCTTGGGTAGCCGAGTGCGACCGGTCAGCGAGTCCAGAAACCCCAACTGAGATTTGCTCTAACGAGAGAGCTGAGACTCCAACTCCTGGAGCTTGGCCAGGCGATGCTCCAGGGATGGGTGGGTCGAGAACATCTCGGCCAAACTTCCCTTGCCGATGTGGAGCGCCGGGAAGATCATCAGAGCGTTTGCGGTCTGCACCTGGCGCAGATCCCGACTGGGGATCCGGTTCATCTGTCCGCTGATCTTCTGCAGCGCGGAGGCTAGCTGAGCCGGGTCTCTCGTGATGATCGCCGAACCTCGGTCGGCCGCGTACTCACGGTACCGGGAGAGAGCCCGGATCAACACGAAGCTGATTGCCCAGACCACTGCGGCCACCAGGATGATCACGATCATTCCCTGGCCCTCGCTGCTGCCCCCTCCCCGGCCCCGGCCGCCGTAACCACCGCCCATCCCGCCGAAGCCGCCGAACATGCCGAACCACATGCCCGACTGAACCAGCAGCGCCGCCACTGTCGCGAAGAAGCTGGCCATCGCCATGACCTTCACATCCTTGTGGATCACGTGGCTGAGCTCGTGGGCCAGGACCGCCTCCAGCTCCTTCGGATCGAGCATGGTCAGGATCCCCGAGGTCACTGCCACCACCGCGTGCTTGGGGTTGCGCCCGGTGGCGAGGGCGTTGGGTACCGGCGAGGGGATCACCGCCACGTGGGGCATAGGCATTCCGGTGATCTGGCAGAGCCGGCCGATGATGTCGAACAGCTCCGGCTGCTGCTGGGCGCTGACCAGATGGGCGTGCAGGCTGCTCAGCACCAGCTTGTCGGAGTAGAAGTACTGGGCCACCAGCAAGACCGCCACAACCACCACGATCAGGGCGACCGCCGTGTGCAGCAGCAGCAGCACCCCGATGAAGGCGAGGTACACCACCGCCAACAGGAAAAGCGCCAGGAACATCCGGACGGTCAGCCCAGCGTCGGCACCTAGCTTGCGATCCATACGCCCCCTATATACCCGTTTCCGGGTGATTGACGCGCAGTCAAGGCTTGGCCCCCACCGGGCTGGGAATCAGCTGGGATCGGATCCCACCTCCACCGGAGCCACCTGCTCAGTGCCCCGATAAGCGCTCCAGAGCGCCGCGTATCCCCCTCCGGCCTGCAGCAGTTCTTGGTGCGAACCGGTCTCCACGGCGCGACCCTCGGAGACCACCACCACCAAGTCCGCATCGACGGCACTCTGGAGTCGGTGCGAGACGGTCACCACCGTTCTGCCCTCCAATACCTTCGCCAGGGAGAGCTCCAGGCGGCGCGCCGCTCGCGGATTGAGCAGCGAAGTGGCCTCGTCCAGCACCAAGGTGTGGGGATTGGCGAGCAGGAGCCGGGCCAGCGCCAGCTGCTGGGCCTGTCCGGGACTGAGTCGAACCCCTCCCGATCCGATTGGGGTTGCCAGCCCGGAGTCGAGCTCAGCCAGCCACTCACGGGCTCCCACCGCCTCGAGAGCATCCACCAGCTCCTGGTCGATGGCTCCTTGAGCCGCCAGGCGCAGGTTGTCCCGGAGGGTCCCGGTGAAGACGTGGTGCTCTTGAGTCAGCAGCACCACCTGCGCCCTGGCCAGCTCCGAGGGCAGCCGATTAACATCGACTCCACCGACCGTGACCCGTCCCCGACGCGGACCGTAGACCCCGGCCAGCAGCAGCGCCAAGGTGCTCTTTCCCGAACCGCTGGGGCCGACCACCGCCACGCGCGAGCCCGGCTCGGGACGGAGGCTCAAGCCGTGGAGGACGTCGTGCCGCGGACGGTAGGCGAAGTGGACTGAGTTAGCTTCGAGCTGCTGGCCCCGGGGCACGTCCTCGGTGTCCGGCTGCCGCTCCACCTGGCCAACTCCGATCAGCCGGGCCAGCGAGGCGCCGCCTAGCTGGAGCTGGTCGAGCCAGCTGAGGATCACGTCGACCGGCTCGATCAACTGCTGGGTGTAAAGGGCGGCAGCTGTCAGAGCGCCGAGTCCGAGCAGCCCGGCGGAATGGAGGAAACCCCCAATTGCGACGCTCAGGACCAGCGGGACCAGATAGGTGGCCTCGCTGATGGGAAAGTAGACAGTCCGCAGCCGGAGTGTGGCTCGCTCGGCCAGCAGCCAGTCGGAAACGGCGGAGTCGACGCCCTCGATCCGCTGTCGCCCGAGCCGCATGGCTTCGATCGTCCGACCGGCCTCCACCGACTCCTGGATCAGACCGTTGACGCGGCCCTGGGCTGCTCGCTCCCGCAGATAGGCGGCCGGGGCTCGGTGCAGATACCAGCGCGTGGCGACCGCCAGAATCACCGCTGCCGGAATGAGGCTCAGCGCCAGCAAGGGGGCGGTCCAGATGAGCGCAGCAATGGTGAGTAGGACCGTCACCGTGGCTATCGCAATCTCCGGAAGGGCGCGCTGCACGGTCTGCCCCAGGCCGTCGACGTCGGAAGTGGCCCTGGTGAGCAGGTCTCCGGTACCAGCTCGCTCGACGACAGAGAGGGGCAGCTGCAGGACATTTCCCAGGAAATCTTCACGAAGCCGGGTGAGCACGTGGGATCCAAGCACCCCTCCCCGCCGTCCGGCCCAATAGCTCAGCCCGGTGCGGACCAGAGTTGCCGCCAGAAACAGCAGCACCACCGGGACCACGACCTTCCCCAGCTGGTGCTGTGTGGCCGCCTCGACCACCACGCCCAGGGCCCACGGTCCCACCAGCCCCGCCAACGTTGCCCCTCCCTGCATGAGGAGGAGCCAGAGCGCCGGCCACCGCTGCTCGCCGACCAGCCTCCTCATCGCCGCCACCACCTGCTTGGCGGACGCGGTTGGGAGCAGAGCCGAACTCGTGCTGTCCAGCATCAGCTGAGTTCTCGCTCAAGCAGCGTCCGGTAGCGTGGTTCGCTCTCCAGCAACTGGTGATGGGTTCCCGCGGCCACCACCCGGCGATCCAGTACCAGAACCGTGTCCGCACTCTCCATCAGAAGCGGACTGGTGGTCATGACCACGGTGGTCAGCCCAGCTCGGAGTCGGCGCAGATTCGCCGCGACCAGCGACTCGGTGTAGGTGTCAATGGAGCTGGTCGGCTCCTCCAGCACCAGGATTGGCGGTCCGACCCGCAACGCTCTGGCCAGCACCAGCCGCTGACGTTGGCCGCCAGAGACCGAGCGGCCCTTCTCCGGCAGAAGGTGGTCGAGCCCGCCGGCCAATCCAGCCACGACTTCTCGGCCCTGGGCGGCTCGGATCGCTTGAGTCAAGGAGGGCAGCTGGCCCTCCCGTGGCGCGGGATCCAGGTTCTCGCTGACCGTCCCGGCGAGCAGGGTGGCATCCCGGTCCACCACCAGGATCGTCTCCCGAACAAGCTCCAGCGGCAACTCACTGAGCGGCCGCCCGCCCAGGGTCACCGGCGAGCCCGGGGAGGGGTCGGTGTAACGGCCCAGCCGATCAGCAAGTTCGGTCAGCGACTCCGTGTCGCCGCTGGTGATAGCCACCAGCTGTCCCGGCTCGATTCGGGCCCCGGTGGTAGCGTCTTCCAGCACCCCCTTGGCCAGTTCGGAGGGTGGCAGTCGCAGCATCTCAGTCTCGCCGTCGACCTCTCCCAGATCGCGTTGCCGACGGAGCACCGTCAGGACCCGGCGAGCGGCCACCCGACCGGCGCTCCAGCTCTGAGCGGCCTCCCCGAAGGTAGCCAGAGGTACAAGCAGGAAGGCGGCGAAGGCATAGACCGTCACCAACTCGCCCGGCCCAGTCCGACCCTCCTCCGCCATGCGCGCTCCCAGCCAGGTCACCGCCACCAGGAACCCGCCCGGCACCAGCGCCTCCAGGGCACTGAGCACCGCCGCCATCTGGGCGGTCCGAGCCATGGCGACTCGGACGCTGGCGGCCGCCACGGCAAATCGGGTCGCGAACATCGACTCCCCGCCGAGTCCCCGCAGGACCCGCAGTCCGGCCACTACGTCCACCGCCTGGCCCGATGCCACAGCAACCGCTTCGCGCTGGGCCCGCTGGCGCCGGCCCAGCGGGCCCAGACAGGCCAGCAGCGACGCCAGCGTCAGTGGGCCCCCGATCAGCGCCACCAGGCCGAATGGCGGAGCCATGGCAAAGAGAACAGCGGTCACCGCCAGGTAGGTGAAGATCGCACCAGCGAAGCGTCCGGTGACGTCAAAGGTGCTGCCGATGCGATCGACATCGGTGGCGCTCAGGCTGGCCACCTCACCGGCTGCGACGTGGCGGGCTAGGTCGGCGCCCAGTCGAGTTGCACACCGGATGATCAACTGCTGGGTGCGTGAGGCGGAGAGCAGATAGTTGGTGACCGCCCGTCGATGCCGCATGACGCCAGCCAGAGCGGCAAACACACCGAGCGCGAGAATCCCTGCGCTCCAAGCGGCGACCCCAGCGGGTTGGCGCGCCGCTGCCGATCCCACTGCCTCCCCAAGCACCAAGGGAAGGGCCGCCAGGCTGCCCATCCAGAGGACTCCATAGGTAGCGCCGGCGACCAGGTTCTGCCACTGGGCGCGCGCCAACCACCACAAGAAGTGGTCGGGCGAGCGCAGGTCGGGCAGACCTGGATCGACAGCGGGAACTAGACGCAAAGGAACAACCTCGAATTGAGGACTGAATCAACGCGGCCTGGGCAGACCGCAGGAAGCAGGGGGCCAACTGCTCTGGGGAGGCCGATATCTTACTCAACTGGTCGGAGGGTCCGCGGGCCAGATCCTCCGAAGAGAGCGCTCACCGAGAGAGCCGTCCTTCGCTGGTGGGATCGACTTTGGAGCGGGCGCTACCATGACCGGAGCAGATAAAGCCGAAAGCTGCTCGATCTAAGGGAGCCTTGTACTCAGTGATATTCCTGGTGTGGGTCGTTATCGCGGTGGTGGTGGTCGGCGTCGCCTCGCGAACCTCGATCGGCCGGCGGGCGCTCAACCTAGCCCAGCAGAAGATCACCCGGCTTCTCAATCGGGCGGAGAATCCGGTCGAAGCCTTGGACCTCGCCTATCAGAAGCAGCTGGAAGCGCTCCAGCAGGTCAGGCGTGGGGTGGCGGAGGTGGTCACCTCGGAGAAGCGTCTGGAGATGCAGGCGACCCAGCTCCGGCAGAGCCAGGTAAAGCTCCAGGGCCAGGCCAAGCTCGCGGTCCAGCAGGGACGCGACGATCTAGCGAGGTTGGCATTGACCAGGTCCCAGGCGGCGGACGTACAACTCCAGTCTCTCGATCAGCAGGTCCAGCAACTCAAGGACCAAGAGCAGAAGCTTCAGCTCACCGCTCAGCGGCTCCAAACAAGAGTCGAAGGCTTCAGGACCCAGAAGGACACCCTCAAAGCTCAGTATTCGGCCGCCCAGGCCTCCGCTCGGATAGGCGAGACGGTTACCGGGATCTCCAGCGACATGACCGACGTGAACCTGATGCTGGAGCGGGCCCAGGACAAGACCTCCCAGATGCAGGCTCGCGCGGCCGCCATCGACGAACTGGTGTCGTCGGGGACCCTGGACGCCCTGGGCAGTGGGGGCGGCGACGACATCGATCGCCAGCTCCGGGCCATCTCAGGGGACGCGGCCGTGGAGGCGCAGCTTCATCAACTACGTCAGGAGGTACTGGCGACACCCACCGAACCGCCGCATCTGGCGGCTCCCGAACCGTCGCCAGAGCCACCTAAAGAAGGGGAGTAGGGAATGCTGCATGCAGTCGCGTTCATCGTCATTGGCTTGGTTATCGGGGCCATCGCAATCAGGAAGGCAAGGGCCGTGGCGGCCGTCATTCGCGTCGCCGGCGGACTAATTGGATCGCTTGGCGGTGGCTTCATCTCACTGGCCGCCCTGGGGAGCAAGACGGACACCGGCAAGTACGGTTCCATCGTCATCGCCATCGTGGTAGCGGCGATCGTCGCCGGAATCGCCGCGATGGTCAGCAACATGGCGCCTGTGAGCGGGCGCGACTGACGGGTCGGGCAGTCCTAGGAGGTGCGACTCGCCAGATAGGCGGCGGCCGCCTCGGCATCGCTGGTCATCCGAACGACTAGGTCCTGATCCGTGCTGAATGTCTCCTGTCCTCGCAGCTTCGCCACCACGCTGACCCGGACCAGCTGCCGGTAGAGGTCTCCCGGGTCCTCCAGGCAGTGCACCTCGAACCTCCGCTCGACCCCGGCAAAATGTGGACGCGTTCCAATGCTGCCGACTGCCCCGTAGGTGACGCCCGGCCCTGTGGTCAGCTCCATCACGTAGACCCCGTCCGGTGGCAGAGCCTGGTTCGCCGCGAACCGGACGTTGGCTGTCGGGAAACCGAGTCGGCGGCCCAGCCCTTCACCGTGGACCACCTCCCCCAGCACCTGAAGCGGACGGCCGAGCATGGCGTGCACGACGGCAAGCTCACCCTGGGCCAGCTGACGACGGATCGCTGAACTGCTGACCGGCTCGCCGTGCCAGGTCAGCGGATCTACCACCCTCACCGAAAAAGCGGCTCGCTTCGCGTAGACCTCCAGAAAGTCCAGTCGGCCTTCGGCACCCTTACCGATCGAGAAGGTCGGGCCGACCACCATCGCCTGAATCAGCAGCCTCTCTTGCAAGCGATTCATGAAGGCGTCAGGAGTCATCCTCAGCAGCCGATCGTCAAATGGAATCACCCAGAGCCGGTCCACTCCCCACTCCACCAGCAACCGGCGGCGAAGATCGAACGTGCTCAGCAGCCGGAAATCCAAATCGGGCTCGATCACGGTGCGCGGATGGGGCTCGAACGTGATCGCCGTCACCTCGACTCCAAGCCGTCGCGCCTCCTCCCTGGCCGCTACCAGGATCGCTTGGTGGCCGATGTGAACTCCGTCGAAGTTCCCCAGCACAAGACAGGTTGGCTGCGGCGGAGTTAGCTCGGAAGTCAGACCCAGCCCGAACTCGGCGATTCCCACCGCTGAATGCGGGCGGCTATCAGCCTCAGCCACTTATCGGAAGCAGGACCTTGGTGGGGCGGAAACGCAGACCGGTCACCTCGCCCAAGGCGATCAGTCGACCGTCCGGGCCGTGGGCCCTGGCTTCACGGTTCAGCCCGGACTGGTCAGTGGCGGTCTCTGGCGCGCGCTGGATCCAGACGGACTGGCCGCGCTGGACCGCCAAGGCCCCGGCGGGCTGCAGGTCGATCCGCGGCACCATCTCCACCGCCAGTTCCGACGGCAGGAGAAAGCTCCTGGGATCATCCGATTCCATCAGCACATCAAGCGGCACCGCCTCGGCGAGCCGGAAGGGTCCGTATTCAGTCCGCTCCAACCATGCCAGCACCCCTCCCACCTGGAGGCGCTCGCCTAGGTCGGTTGCGAGCACCCGAAGGTAGGTGCCGCGCCCGCACACGACCTCGACCTCGGCTTCGGCCACCTCCCCGGGAGTGAAGGATCGCAGAGTGATGCGCCGTATCTCGGCCGGGCGCGACTTGCGCTCCACGGTCACTCCCTGGCGCGCCAGCTCGTACAGGTGACGGCCCTGGTGCCGCACCGCCGAGTGCATCGGTGGCACCTGCTGGACGATCCCGACGAACTGCTCGAGCGCGGTGGCGACGTCGGCCTCGGTCAGGTGCGCAGCCGATTCCGAGCGTCGCACCTCCCCCTCCAGGTCACCGGTGTCGCTCACCTCACCCAATCGCAGCCGGGCATGGTAGGTCTTCGGCTGCCTCAGTATGTACTCGACGAGCCTGGTGGCCCGGCCGACACAGAGGGGCAGTACCCCAGTAGCCGCCGGGTCCAGAGTGCCGGCGTGCCCAACGTGGCGCTCGCCGAGCGCTCGGCGGGCCATCTTGATCGCCATGAACGATGTGATCCCCTCGGGCTTGGCCAGGTTGAGCAGCCCGGTCAACATCGGCGCGTCGCTCTTGAGGTCGCTCCGGTCGCGCCCGAGCCCGGGTGCCGCCTTCACAGAGGGACTTGCCTAATCAGTCGACGAGCCTCGGTCAGCACCGCAGATTCGACCTCGGCGAGGGTCCCCCGGACCTCCGCGCCAGCCGCCCGCCGGTGCCCGCCACCACCAAATTGGGCTACCAGTTCATGAGCCTCTATCGGGCCCCGGCTGCGGACGCTGACCCGGGTGAGATCCGCGGCAGCCTCTTTGAAGAGCACCGCACAGAGCATGCTGTCCAGGCTCTGGAGGATGTCGATGATCCCCTCGCTCTCTTCCATATCAGCTCCGCTCTGCCGCAGCATTTCCAGGGTGACCTGGCTCCAAACCAGTCGGCTGTCCAACTCATAGCTGGTGGCGACCGAGGCCAGCGCCTGCAGTTTGAGGGTCGTCTCGGGCCGCGACTTGTAGCTCTTGAGCGCGACCCAGGCCGGGTCGGCGCCCAGGTGGGCCAGATCCGCCGCTAGCTGAAGCACAGGGCCGGTCGTGTTGTCGTGCCGGAAGCCTCCGGTGTCGGTGAAGATGGCGGCGTATAGATTGGTCGCCGCCTCCGGGCTAACCTTGGCTCCCCACGAGCGGAGCGCCTCGAAGACGATCACCCCGGTGGCCGCCACCTCTGGCTGCACCAGCGAAATGTCACCGAACCCCTCATTGCTGGCGTGGTGGTCGATCACGATGGTCAAAGGGGCGTTCGCGATTCGCTCGCGCAGATTGCCGAAGCGGTTGGGACTGCCGGCATCGAAGGCGATGACGATTGCATCAGCCGGCGCCTGACGTTGGTTGACTGCCTCGTAACCGGGCAGATATGCAAGTCCGCGGGGCAGCGGATCAGGCACCCAGGGATAGGCCGACTTGCCCTCTCGGCCGAGATAGTCCGCGAAGGCGAGAACGCTGCCCAAGGAGTCAGCATCCGCATCCTTGTGGGCCACCAGCAGGAATGCCTCGTGATCCAGCACCGCTTGGTGAATCCGCGCCAGGGCGTCAGCCATCGGCTGTCCTCCGGCGCGCCTTGGGAGCGGTTTCCAGCTGCTCCAACAGCTGGCTCACCCTCACTCCGTAGGCGATCGAATCGTCGAGACGGATATCTAACTTGGGAATCCGGCGCATGTGCTCCAGTCGCTCGCCCAGCCGGTGTCGCAGGAAACCGGTCATTCCGCGCAGCACCCGCAGCACCTGCTCCCGCTCGGGGTCGTCCGCCAGCACGCTGACCTTGACTCGCGCATACGACAGGTCGGTGGTGCAGGTGACCGCCACCACCGTCACCATCGCCAGGCGGGGATGCTTGACGTCTCCGGCGATCGCCAACGCCAACTCCTGCCGCAGCTGAGTGTCGATCCGCTCCCGGCGATGGTTGGCACCCGAGTCCCGGACCGGCCTCACCACCGACTCAGAACCTCGCCCGCGGGCGGCCTAACGATTTCGCTGTTCCACCACGTAGCACTCCAGGATGTCCCCTTCAGCGAAGTCCTGGTAATCGCCCAGATCGATGCCACATTCGTAGCCCTGAGCCACCTCGCGCACGTCATCCTTGAAACGGCGCAGAGAAGCCACCTGAGTCCGCTGCACCTCTTTGCCGTCACGAAGAACGACTGCCAGTGAGCCCCTGGTGATCTTGCCCTCTGTTACCTGGCTGCCCGCGATCACTCCCACCCGGGGAACCTTGATCCGAGCCTTGACCTCGGCGCGGCCTTCGAACACCTCCTCAAAGGTGGGCTCGTGCAGACCGCGAATGGCCTTGTCGATGTCCTCAGTTATCTGGTAGATCACGTCATAGGTGCGCACGTCTATGCCGTGGCGCTCGGCCAGCGCCTTGGCACCGGGGTCGGGCCGGACGTTGAAGCCGATCACAATCGCATTGGCGGCCGCCGTCAGGTCGACATCGGCCTCTGAAATCGGACCCACCCCATCCGCCACCAGTCGAAGCCGGACCAAGGGGTCAGAGAACTTGAGCAAGGCGGCTCGGAGCGCCTCGAGAGAACCCTGGCTCTCGGCCTTCACCACCAGGTCCAGATCCCGTAGGCCTTCTCCTGACTGCTTGCTGAGCTCGGCCAGGCTGACCCGGTTTACATCGGCCTTGCCGGAACGCAGCGCCAGTCGACGCTCCTCGGCCAGGGAGCGCGCCTCGCGCTCAGTGGCCACCACCAAGAGCCGATCGCCGGCGGTGGCTACGTCGGGAAGGCCTGACACCAGAGCGGGCAGCCCCGGAGTCACCGCTTGGGTCCGCTGGCCGCGGTCGTCGAAGAGCGCCCTGATCCGACCCGCAACGGCTCCGACCACGAAGAAGTCCTGGACCCGCAGCGTCCCCTCCTGCACCAGCACCGTAGCCACCGGTCCTTGACCCTTCTGGAGATGAGAGTCGATGACCGCGGCCTCACCCGGGCGATCGGGATTGGCCCGGGGCTCGCCCAGGTCACTGACCAGCAGGATCATCTCCAAAAGATGGTCGATGCCGTCTCCGGTCTTGGCGGACACGGGAACGCAGACGACGTCACCGCCGAAGTCCTCCACCACCACCCCGTGCTCAGCCAATTGCTGCTTGACCCGATCTGGATTGGCGTCATCGCGGTCTATCTTGTTGAGCGCCACCAACAGGGGGACCCCGGCGTTCCGAACGTGCTTGATCGCCTCCTCGGTCTGGGGCATTACTCCGTCGTCAGCCGCCACCACCAAGACGGCCAAGTCGGTGATATTGGCGCCCCGGGCCCGCATCGCGGTGAAGGCCTCGTGACCTGGGGTGTCGATGAAGGTGATCTTGCGACCCTGCCGCTCGACCACGGAGGCCCCGATCCGCTGGGTGATCCCGCCCGCCTCTCCGGCTGCGACCGAGGTCTCCCGGAGCGCGTCGAGCAGGCTCGTCTTGCCGTGATCAACGTGGCCCAAGACAGTGACCACCGGGGGCCGGGTGCGCAGGTGTCCGGCATCGGCATCGGACTGGAACTGGTCCCGGTCCAGCATCCGCTCTACCGGCGCACTGACCTCCGGCTCAGCGTCGGAAATCTCAATCTCAAGCTGCTCGGCGACCAAGCGCGCGGTTCCGGCATCGATGCTCTGGTTGATGGTTGCCAAGATCCGGTGCTGCATCAGGACCTTGGAAACCTCAGCGGCCGAGACCCCGAGAGCTTCCGCGAGCGACTTGACGGTGAGATTGGCGGGAAGTGCCGCCTGCTTGACCTTGGCGATGAACGTATCCTCCTCAGACTCCAACTGCTGGCCCACGGCCATCCCGGCGGGGCGAACCTGAGATCATACCCGCCATCGCCTCAGCCACGGCTCCACCGTTGATCGCGTCCCCGCTCAGGCGCAGAGCCCGGCCCAGCGCCCGGCGCCGTCGGGCTTTCTCCCAGCAACTCATCTTGGCACACAAGTAAGCTCCGCGCCCTGGACCGCGGCGAGTTGACGCCTCGACAACGATCTGACGCCCGTCCCAACGGAGCCGCACCAGATTCCCTTGCCAGCTCCTGGTTCGGCATCCAATGCATGTGCGCTGCGGACGGTCGGTCAGCTCAGGAGCAGTTACGAGTCCTCTCCCAGGGCGCGGATGTCGATTCGCCAGCCGGTCAGCCGGGCGGCCAACCGAGCGTTCTGACCCTCCTTGCCGATAGCCAGGGAGAGGCTCTGCGGCGCTACCAACGCGGTGGCCCGGTGGGCGGCATGATCTAGCTGCACGGAGAGCACCGGTGCCGGCGCCAGGGCGCGGGCGACCAGCTCCGCGGGGTCCGCCGACCACTCCAACACGTCCACTTTCTCACCGTTAAGCTCGGCGACAACTGAGCGGATGCGGACTCCCTTTGGTCCGATGCAAGCGCCCTTGGGATCAATCCCCTGACGCCGCGACTCGACCGCGACCTTGCTGCGTTCCCCGGGCTCCCTGGTGATCGCCTTGATCACCACCGACCCGTCTGACAGCTCCGGCACCTCCGCCTCCAACAGTCGACGCAGCAAGAGGACGTTGGCCCGTGACGCGCGCACCTGGAGCATCTCCTCTCCCCCGCCGACTCGCGACTCCATCAGCACCACCTTCAGATGGCCGCCGCGAATGAGTCGCTCTCCACGGATCTGTTCTTCCCGAGGCAGGTATGCCTGCAGCTGGCCCGCCCGCAAGAAGATTGTTCCTTCGTCGATCCGCTCGACGATGCTGGCCACCAACAGCCCCCGGCTGGCCTCGGCCTCCCCCTCCAGCCGCTCGCGACGGGCCTCCCTCACCCGATGCCCGATGGCGGCCTTCACCAGCCGGGCGGCCCGCGCCGCGACCGCCTTGGGCAGTTGTGATGTCTCCCGGACAGAGGAGCCGACCTCCGCCGTGGGGTCCAGCTCGATCGCCCGCTCCAGGGATATCTCCGCGTCGGTGGTCGCCTCTCCGGCTACCACCACCCGGGTCAACTCCACCTGCAGCTGTCCCGTCTCGGGGTCCAGGTTCACCTTAACAAGAGGTGGGCTCGACTCTAACTGAGACCAGGCAGCGGGAATCGCCGCCTCGATCGCCTCCACCACGCCGGGGGTCGGAACCCCATGCAGCTCGCGGAGCGTTCGCAGCACCTCGCTCAGCTCACTGGGCCGCTCCTTGCTGATCACCGGGGTGGCAGCGGGGGCTGTTTTCAAATGTCGACCACCACCCTCGCGGCAGCGATCGCCTGCCGACTCACCCGCCAAGCACGGAGGCGACCACCCTTGGCGCGTCGCACCTCTAGATCTAACTCGTCCGGACCGAGTGCCACCAGGCGCCCTTCCAAAACGGTCTGGGATTCGCCGTCCTGGAGTGTCAGCCGGATCCGGCGTCCCAGCGCTGTGGTGAAGTCCTCGTCCGATGCCAGTGCGCGCTCCGCGCCGGGAGACGACACCTCCAGGGAGTACGGGCCGGGTAGCAGCTCCTCTCGGCGATCGAGCACGATCGACAACGCCTCACTGGCCTGACCGCATTCGTCGATGGTGATTCCCCCCGGGCGATCGAGAGTAACCCGCAAGGTAGCGCGACCCTTGCCTGGATGCCAGGAAACGTCGTCTAGCTGCAGGCCCAAATCGTTGATGACAGGCTCTAGCAGCTCCCTCGCCAACTCTGCCGGCGACGCTTGGACCACGTTATGTCAGCCTCAGGTACACGGAAATCCTGACCTGTCCCCAGCGTGGCACAGAGGATGCACCCGGCTGCCTCCCGTAGCGGGATTCTAACGGTGGGAGGGCGCCAATAGTCAGTGGCGGGCAGTGGTGACCGCCCCGGTGGGAACGCGCGCGCCACTGCGACGGGCCACCCTCCGGTCGAGTCCGCGCCATGCGGTCAACAGGGTGGCCGCGTTAAAGATCGAGCTATAGGTGCCGGAAATGATTCCCACCAGCAATGCCAGAACAAATCCCTGGATCGACGTGCCCCCAAACAGAAAGAGGGTGAGCAGCACGAAGACGACGGTGAGTGAGGTGTTAAGCGATCGGGAAAGCGTCTGCGCGATCGAAAGGTTCACCACCTGGTCAAAGTTCATCCTCGACCCTTGCACTCTGAGGTTCTCCCGGATCCGGTCGAAGACCACGATGGTGTCATGCACGGAGAACCCCACCATGGTCAGCACGGCCGTGACGAACAGCGTGTTCACCTGGCCGAGCAGGCTGAAGTGGCCCAGGATCGCCCAGAGGCCGACCAACACGAAGATGTCATGGAGCAAGGCGCCCATGGCGCAGAGTGCGAAGCGCCGGGCACGGATTTGAGTGCCCGCGAATCGCAGCCCTAGGTAGCAGGAAATCAAGACTGCTGAGATGATCACCAAGAACACTGCGCCCACCACCAAACTGCTGGCGATGGTGGGTCCGACCGTCGTCTCACTCTCCGTAACCGGAGACCCGGAGCTGTCCTTAGGCAGGTCGAAGTGGTCGTTCACCGCCTTGAGAATCGCGTCTACCTTGGCGGGCACGATGGGCAGAGTCGTGATCACGTAGGTGTTCCCCCCTTCGCCCACGACGGAGGCGCGACCCGCGGGGTAGGCCGCCAGCGCCACCTTCTGGATGGCTGCCGCACTGGTGGTCTGTTTGGGGTGCACCGTCAGGCTGTCCCCACCGGTGAAGTCGACGCCCAGATTGAAGCCTCCGATGAGGATCGCGAAGATGCCCGGGATGATGATCGCCAACGAGGCGGCGAAGTATGCGTTGCGATGGGTGACCACGTCGAACCGACCGCCGCTGCGGAAGCTCTTGGCCAGACTCTCGGTGGGCAGGATTCTGGTATAGAGCCCGGGGCGGCGGGCGAAGGAGAACCAGCGCTGCACATAGTGAAGCAGCGAGTGAGTGATCACGATTGACGAGAACATGCTGGCGGCTACCCCGATGAATAAGGTCAACGCGAAGCCCTTCACATCGGCGGAACCGAAGAAGTACAGGACGGTGCAGGTGATCATGGTGGAGATGTTCGAGTCGCGAATCGCCGGCCACGCGCGCCGGAATCCGTACTCGGTGGCCAGCTCCAAGGGGCGGTCCTGGCGCAGTTCTTCCTTCATTCGTTCGAAAATGAGCACGTTGGCATCGACCGCCATCCCCACACTTAGAATGAAGCCCGCCAATCCAGGGAGAGTCAAAACCACCGGAATCAACTTGAAGACGGCCAGCACTATCGCCGCATAGAAGATCAGCGCAATGCTGGCCAGCAGTCCCGGGAAGCGGTAGTAGAAGAGCATGAACAGGATGACCAGCAACAGTCCGAAGGCCCCCGCAGTCAGACTCTGTTGCACAGACTGCTTGCCCAGGCTGGCGGAGACGCCGCTCACCTGACCGATCGCGATCTGTGCCGGCAGCGCGCCGGCGTTGATGTCGTCGACCAGCTGGGTCGCGCTGTTGAAGGTGAAGTTGCCGGTGATCTGAGTCTGGTTGCTGCTGACGCCGGCGACCGCCGGGGCTGTCAGTACCTGGCCGTCCAGGAAGATTGCCAACTGCGACGTTGGCGGCGCCGCGGTGGTGGTGCCGTTACTGCTGTTGGCATCGCAACCGGGATTCAGCTTGCACGCCTTGGTCGTCAACTTGGACCACACGGCGGCGCCTTGACTGTTGAATGTAATGTCGACGGCGAACCCGCCGGTCACCGACCCGACGGCGGCAGAACTGACGTCATCAGCGGTCAGGCCGGAAACGATCTTCCAGTGGTACTGCGTGCCGGTGGTGGTGTTAACCGGGTAGAAGCTGGTGTTGTTGAACTGACACGCGGAAGTTGCCGTGACCTTCAGGTGCGTGCCCTTCCAGCAGCCTGAAGGGATCAGCTGTTTCTGATCGATGCAGGTCTTGGTGCTGCACGCTCCCGGCGAACCGTTAACCGACGGGGCCCCGGCCACCGGCGTCGCGAAGTGCAACTCCGAAGTCTGACCGAGGGCGGCCTCGGCGGTGGCCACGTCCACCCCGGGAAGTTGGATCAGTATCTGGTTGGTGCCCTGCGTCTGGAGCTGCGCCCCCGAAACCCCGAGGCTGTTGACCCGGCGCTCCAAGATGGTGTAGGTGTCGGCTTGGGCCTCAGCCAAGGTCCTTCCCTTGGGCAACCCAGTGGTGCATCCCACGCCGGGCGGGTTGTCATCGCCCTGACAGATCTGAATGGTGAGGGAGGTCCCACCCTGAAGGTCCAGCCCCTTGTGGATGTAGATCGGGGTGCCGAGCAAGGTGGGCTGCTTGCCGTCCGGCAGCGCCGCGGTGGCGCTGATGTGCTTCACCACCACGTTGTAGATCGGCCCGTAGGCGTCGATGAAGACGGCGCCCAGGACCAGGACTACGACCAGCGCCAACCACCACCGGCTAATCCGGATCATCGCCCTGAGTCCGTCGGTGGTGAGGTCAACTGCATATGAGGAGACCTGATTTTAGGGGAGGTTGCTCTCCCCAACCGGATTGACGATCCCACGGTCAGGAAACGACCCCCTGGCTGAGCTCCAGGCGGCGGGCTTCTATGAGGCCCTGCAGTTGGCCCCGTTCGATGGCCGCCCGGGCCTCAGCCATAAGGCGGCCGAGATGCCACAGGTTGTGCAGGCTGAGCAGACGGTGGGCCAGGATCTCCCCGGACACGTAGAGATGGCGAAGGTAGGCGCGGCTGAATCCGGTACAGGCAGGGCACTCACAGCTCTCCTCCAGCCGATTTCCGTCTCCGCGAAACCTCGCTTGCCGCAGGGAGAGTCGACCGTGGTCGGTAAGGACGGTGCCGGTCCTGGCCAGGCGAGTTGGCAGAACGCAGTCGAAGAGATCAATGCCCCGCGCCACCGAGTCGAGCAGATCGAGGTCGGTGCCCAGACCCATCACGTAGCGGGGCAGCAGCTCCGGGAGGTTTTCGACGCAGGCGGCGATGGCCAGCTGTCGGACCTGCGGAGGCTCCCCCAAGACGAGCCCGCCCAAGGCGACTCCGTCGAAGCCCAGACCGGCGATAACCTGCGCCGACTCTGCCCGAGGGCCCACCTCGAAGCCTCCCTGGATGATCCCGAAGAGCAGCGACTCGCCGGTGTCGATCTGGCGGCACTGCCTGGCCCACAGATGGGTGCGATTGGTGGCCGTCGCCGCCTGCTCGGTCGAAGTGCCGTAGGGGACCGGATGGTCGAGGGCCATGATCACGTCACTACCGAGTCGTAGCTGGCCCTCGACCACTCCTTGGGGGGTGAGCTGGATGGTGGCGCCGTCGTAAGGAGAACGGAAGGTGACTCCGCTGTCATCCAGGTCGATCAGCTCACCCAGACTGACCAGCTGGTAGCCACCGCTGTCGGTGAGGATGGATCCGCTCCAGCCCATGAAGCGGTGGAGGCCTCCCAATTCGGCAATCAACTCCACCCCGGGGCGCAAAGAGAGATGGTAGAAGTTGGCCAGCAGCATCTCGGCCCCGGTTTGGGCGACCTCTTGGGGGTGGCAAGCCTTGACCGTGGCGTGGGTCCCAACGGGCATGAACGCGGGGGTCTGAACCGTTCCGTGGGCAGTTCTAAGGCTGGCTCTACGGGCCTTCCCGTCTCGAGCCAAGATGGTGAATGGCGTGCGAGCCTCGGTCAAGCGCTGCGCCACCCGAACATGCAATCGCCAAGACTTAGGAACCGGTATCCGCGCTCCAAGGCGCCCTGATAAGCGTCCCGAATTCGGTCCAAGCCGTAGAAGGCGCTGACCAGCACCAGCAGGGAGGACCTCGGTTGGTGGAAGTTGGTGAGCAACCCGTCGACCACCTGGAAGCGGCAACCGGGTCGCAGATAGAGTTCGGTCTCCCCAGCGCCGGGCACCACCCCTCCATCGCCGTCGGGACTGGACTCCAGGCAGCGCACGGCCGTCGTACCTAACGCAACTACCCGACCTCCGGCGGCCCTGGCGCCGTTCAGCCGGGCTGCTGCCTCAGCCGAGATTCGGTAGCGCTCAGCGTGCATGGGATGCTCCTCTATGGTCTCGGTGCGGATCGGCGTGAAGGTGGCCAGGCCAACCTCCAGCTGGATCCGGGAGATCAGAACCCCAGCGTCTTCAACTTCCTGCAAAAGGGCCTCGGTGACGTGGAGCCCGGCCGTAGGAGCTGCCGCCGAGACGGGCGGACCCACGGCGTAGACAGTCTGATAACGCTCGGGGTCCTCCAGTTTCTGCTTCAGGTACGGAGGCAGTGGCACCTCGCCTATCTCGCTCAGCTCCACCCCGGGATCGGTCTCGAGCCGCACCTCTCGTCCAGCCGGGTGGCCTCCCCAGAGCGCCTCCACCGCGACCCGCCAGCCGATACCCCTAATTACCGCGCCCGGAAGCAGTGACTTCGCCGGACGAGTCAGGGCCACGTACCGGAAGTTACCCATCTCGCGGAGCAACAGGACTTCAGCGGGCCGCTCCCCTACCAAGCCCGTCAGCCGCGCCGCCCTTACTCGAGTGTCGTTGACCACCAGGCAGTCGCCTGGTCGAAGCAGAGCCGGCAGCTCAGTGACGCGAGAGTCGCGACAACCGCCGCCCTGCTCGAGCACCAGCATTCGACTGGAGCTCCGATCGGCCAGAGGTTGCTGGGCGATCGCCTGGTCCGGCAACTGGTAGTCGAACTCCGATGTTGGAGTTCCGACTCCCTCAGTCCTCACTGACAAAGAGATCAGCCGCCTGGGCCATCACCGCCCCCGGGGCTTCGGCGGGAACCGCTAGGCCCAGGTGCCGGTAGGCGCTGCCTGTCGCGATCCGCCCCCTCGGCGTCCGCGCCAACAGTCCCAGCTGGATGAGGTAGGGCTCGAGCACCTCCTCGATCGTGTGGGGCTCCTCTGCGAGGGCGGCGCCAAGAGTGCCCAGGCCCACCGGACCGCCCCCGAACTGCTCACAGATGACCCGGAGCAGCTGCCGATCCGAGGAGTCCAGACCCTGATCATCCACCTTCAATAGACGCAGCGCCTCTTGGGCCAAGGCTTCGCTGATCATGCCGTCTCCGCGGACCTGAGCGTAGTCGCGGACCCGGCGGAGCAGGCGATTGGCGACCCGCGGAGTGCCGCGCGACCGGGCCGCCAAGAGCGTCACCGCCTGGTCCTCGATCGGGACCTGAAGCAGTCCCGCCGACCGCTTGACGATGGTGGCCAACTCCTCCTTGGAGTAGAAGTCCAGCCGGAAGGTGGCGCCGAACCGATCTCGCAACGGGGCGGAGATCATCCCGACCATGGTGGTGGCACCGATGACCGTGAAGCGCTGCAGGGATATCCGGAGTGCCTGGGCACCGACGCCCTTCCCCGATACGAAGTCGAAGGAGAACTCCTCCATCGCCGGGTAGAGGCTCTCTTCGACGGCCCGCTGCAGCCGGTGGACCTCGTCGATGAAGAGCACGTCTCCCTCCCCCAGACTGGTGAGGAGGCTGGCCAGGGCGCCCTGGAACTCGATCGCCGGCCCACTAGTCACCCGGAGAGCCACCCCGGTCTCGGCGGCCACGATATTGGCCAGAGTGGTCTTGCCCAGACCCGGAGGCCCCGAAAGGAGCAGGTGCTCGATCGGCTCGCCGCGAGACCGGGCAGCGTCGATGAGAATTGCCAGCTGCTCACGGACTTGCTCCTGGCCGACGAACTCGTCCAGCCGCCGTGGCCGCAGCTGGCGGTCGACTTCGGGCTCGTCGCCAGCTGCCAGCGGCGCCAACACTCGCTCCTCATTCATCACGGCGAGCTCCTGATGCCGACTTGGCCCAGCCGCTGCAGAGCCGACTTGACCACATCCTCCAAGGTCCGCTCAGCAGTGCCCACTCCGGCCGTCTCGCTCACGGTCTCGGCCACCGCACGCCTCGCCTCGCCCGCTGGAAAGCCGAGCGCGACCAGCGCCGAGGTGGCCCGCTCGCCCAAGGGTCCAGTGTCGACCGGGGTCACGACCCCGCCAGGCATAGCCAGCTGGTCCACCCGTCCCTTCAGTTCGAGAACGATGCGCTGCGCCGTCTTGGACCCGATGCCGGGAACAGACGCCAGCAGGGCGTGGTCCTCGTTCATGATCGCAGCTACCAAGGATGGCCACTCGGCGCGGGCCAGGATCGCCAGTGCCGCCTTCGGCCCAATCCGCTCCACGGTCAGCAGGTAGCGGAAGAAGACCAGCTCCTCTGGAGTTAGAAAGCCGAACAAGGAGATGGCGTCCTCACGCACCACGGTGTGGATCTGCAGGATGACCTCGCCGGCCTCCCCCAGAAGCTGGGCGGCGGTTCGGGGATGGACATAGACCTGATAGCCGACGCCCCCCACCTCGATCACCACCCACTCGTCATCTACCCGCACCACCGATCCCCGCAAGGACGCGATCACCGCAGTGACCCCGCCGCTAGGGCGCGCCGCAATCCCGCCGCGTGCTGGTGACAGATGCCGACTGCGCAGGCATCGCTGATGTCGTCAGGACGGAGCGGAACCCCATCACCCAGCAGTAGGCGCACCAGTCGGGCCACCTGCTGCTTGGGGGCGGAACCGCTGCCGGTCACCGCCTGCTTGACCTCATTTGGGGTGTACTCGTGCAGCTCGATACCGGCCTGCGCCGCCGCGCAAACGAGCACACCGCGAGCCTGACTCACCGCCATGGCCGTCGACACATTGCGGCTGAAGTACAACCGCTCCACCGAAACGGCATCCGGGCGCTGGCTGGACACCAATTCACTGAAGCTCTCCCAGAGCGACAACAGCCGCCGACCCTGGTCCTGATCAGAAGCCGTCGACCAGACTCCGGCATCTCGCAGCAGGACCCGGCCGCCGCCGCCGTCGATCAGGGCCCAACCTGTCAGAGCCAATCCCGGGTCCAACCCCAGGACTAACAAGATGTCGCCTCAGTCCGTCCCCGGGCCATGCCCGCGACCGCCTAGACCTCGGCCAGAACGTCGTCCGGGAGCACCGCGTTGCAGTGCACCTCCCGTACGTCGTCGTCCTCGTCGAGCGCCTCCAGGAGCCTTATGACGGCCTGCGCATTCTTGGCATCAACCTCGACCGTGTTGCTGGGCAGCATGGTGACCTCAGCGGTCTCCACCTCGATCTTGGCCACCTCCAGAGCGTGGCGGAGCGACTCCAGCCGCTCCGGAGCGACGTAGACCTCGACGCCGCCATCCTCCACCTGGACGTCGTCGGCGCCCAATTCGATTGCCTTTAGCGCCAGCTCCTCGGGATCCTGGGAGCCCGGGCTAACCCGGATAAGTCCGGTCCGGTTGAACATCCATCCAACTGAGTTGGACTCGCCGAGGCTGCCTCCGGAGCGGGCGAATAAGTTGCGGATGGCGGCCACCGTGCGGTTCCGGTTGTCGCTTAGGACGTCGACCAGAATTGCTACTCCGCTGGGCCCGTAGCCCTCGTAGCGGATCTCCTCGATCGCCGCACCCTGGAGTTCACCGGTGCCCCGCTTGATGGCCCGCTCGATGTTGTCGGCGGGCATGTTGACCTCCCGGGCCTTCTGCATCGCCAGACGCAACCGGAAGTTGATGGTCGGATCGCTGCCGGACTCCCGAGCGGCAACGGTGATCTCGTTGCCGACCTTGGTGAAGGTCTGGCCCTTGCGGGCGTCAACGACTGCCTTCTTGTGCTTGATCCCCGCCCACTTGGAGTGTCCAGACACCGGTTACCTCCGACCTCGGCCGCCCTGACCAACTACCAGCCTCGAGCGAACATACATTCCCAGGGCCTCCAGTGTAACCGGGGCTCTTGAGCCTAGCCTAGCAGTCCGCTGAGATGCCCCCGGAAGCGCGTATCTCGCCGGTTGGACGGCCTGAGCGGCTTCCCCCAACTGCGGGCCGGTCAGCTGGGGAGTATCCGCACCACTCGACGCGCCCCAACCTTCAGGATGGACCCCGGAGCAACGGTCATCGCCTGCCGCCAGTCAGGGATCCGCTCCCCGGCCAGCTCCACAGCACCGCCCTGAATCAGCCGGGCCGCCTCGCCTTTGGACTTGGCTAACCCGGTCGCCACCAGCAGGTCCCGCACGTCCCAACCGGTCGCCAGTGCGAGGGTCACCTCGGGAATCTCGCTGGGCAGGTCGTGGTCCCGGTGCACCCTGAAGAACTCCTCTCGAGCCCCCCGAGCCTGAGCTGGATCGTGCAGCATCGAGATCAGCTGTTCGGCCAGGTCGGCCTTGGCGTCCCGGGGATTCAGAGAGCCGTCGATCAGACCCTCTTCAATGCGCGCCAATTCCTCGGCAGAGGTGTCGGTGAGGAGGGTCAGGTAGCGGGTGATCAAGGGATCAGGAATTGACATCAGCTGGCCGAACTGGACACTGGGCCGATCGGCCACTGCGACCGCATTATTCAGTGATTTGCTCATCTTCTTCTCGCCGTCGGTACCCTCCAAGAGGGGCACCGTGATGATGTCTTGGGGCGGCTCTCCATAGGCGGTCTGGACGTCTCTGCCGCGGAGCAGATTGAAGAGCTGGTCGCTCCCCCCCAGCTCAACGTCGGCGCGGATCGCCACCGAGTCGTAACCCTGGAGCAGCGGGTAGAAGAGCTCGTGGACTCCGATCGCTTGCTCGGATCGCATCCGCTGCTCGAAGTCGCTGCGCTGGAGCAGCTGGGCAACCGTGGCGGTATTGGCCAGCCGCAGCACGGCGACCAGGTCGAACGGGTCGTACCACTCGCTCTGCCGACGCACCTCAGCCTGGTCCGGGTCGATGACGCAGAAGAGCTGGTCTAGATAGGTCTTGGCGTTCGACTCCACCTCTTCGACCGTCAGCTGGGGTCGAGTCACCGAGCGACCGGTGGGGTCTCCGATCCGAGCTGTGAAGTCTCCGATCACCAAGACCGGAAGGTGTCCCTCATCCTGCCACCGGCGCAGAAGGCGCATCGGCACCAGGTGTCCCAGGTGGATATCGGGTGAGCTCGGGTCAATGCCGAACTTGATCCGCAGCCTCTCTCCCTTGTCGAGTCGCTCAGAGAGATGTTGGCGGTTCTCACAGTTGACGACTCCGTGCAGGAGTCTCTCGGCTCTGCTCACAGCCGCAGAGCCTACCGTGCCGCGGTTCGGTATCGAGTCAGCGGATGACCGGGAACTTAGTAGCCGTAGCGATGAATCCCCTCTGGCCGGACCCGGATGGTGACTCGCTGCTCGTCAGGAGAACGCCACTCCGCTGGGTACTTCTCCTGACCGGTGTATTTCTTGGTCAGGCGGTCGATCATCTCCTCGGCCTGGGCTCGCTCAAGCGTCGCAACGCCTACCACCGCCATCGACATCTGGGGGTTGTCCTGGCGATGGATCGAGACCGACACCCTGGGATCCCGGGCAATGTTGGTCTGCTTGACCCTGCCCACTGCGGTGTTCATGACGATCTCACCGCCATCCTCGTCGACCCAGACGACGGTGCTGATCGGTGCCCCATCGACACCTAGCGTGGTCAGGTGCGCGAAGTTGTTGCCCTTCAAGATCTCCCGATCGGTGTCACTCAGCTGCGCTGCCACTTTTCGTACCTCCTTCAGGTCACCTGCGCCTCGACTGTGCTGAACCAATCTTCGCCCAGCGTCACTCCGCTCTGCTGGAATAGGTAGTCCCGAGCGGCGTCGGCTTCTTGGTGGAGCCTGGTCATGTCGATGTCGACCAGGCGACCCTCTCGCTTGCCCACCTTGCCACCGACCAGGACGGTGCGCACGTCGTGGGGCTGAGCGAAGGCGACCACCGCGTTCGCCGCGTCATTGAGGGGAAACATGTGCGGACCCGTGGTGTCGACCACGATGATGTCCGCCTGCTTGCCCGGGCTCAGCGATCCGATCTTCTGCTCCAGACCCAGGGCACGGGCTCCCTCGATGGTCGCGAAGGCCAGCACATCCTCAGCGCTCAACCACAGCTCAGTGGGATCGACTCCGGCATCGAGCGTTCTCTGGTGATTCAGCGCACGCTCCGCGGAAAGAGCGGCTCGCATGGCCCCGAACATGTTGCCCACGACCGTTGTCACCACGTCGATGCTGAGGCTCGGCCGAACCCCGACTGCCAGCAGTTTGCCGGTGGCTGGGAAGCCGTGCCCCATGTTCATCTCGATCTCCGGGGAGATTGATGCGGTACCGCCAGAGTCCGCAATCCAGCGGAGCTCCTCCTGGGAGAGAGTGTTGCAGTGCACGTAGGTGGTGTCCCGCCCCAACAGCCCGCGCTCATGCAGTTGCTGTATCGGATGAACCCGAATCCCCCAGAGCCCGTCTCCAACGTGGGTCGTGATGCGCAGCCCCAGCTCCCGGGCCAGCTGCCAATCGAATGCGGTCGCCTCCATCGTGCAGAACTGCGGACCTCGGGCAGCCAGCGCCATGGTGACCAGCTGGTCCTGCGAGTGGAAATGCTCCGCCTGGACGCGCCGGATGTCCTCATTGGTGAAGGTCGGGTTGGGAAGGTTGCCCCACTCGGAGTTGGAGTTGCCGTAGGCGAAGACGGCGCGCGCGCCCGAAGCCTTGAGCCCGGCCACCGCGGCATCGGCGTGCTCCGGGGAGTTGATGAGGTGGGACCAGTCGAGCATGGTCGTGATCCCCGAGTCCAGGGCCTCGACGATACCCAGCAGATTGGCGGTGTACAGGTCCTGCGGGCGGTAGTTCTCGCCCAGCATGCCACGGACCGCCTGGAAGTAGGCCGCCAGGGTCCAGTCGACACCCGCCCCCCGGGCCAGCGATTGCCAGGCGTGGCGGTGGGTGTCGACAAATCCGGGGAGCACGATCATGCCGTCGGCTTCGATCACCTCGGCCCCATCGGCCGGCAACTCTCGGCCCACCGCCGCGATCTGGTCGCCCTCGACCAAGACGTCCCCGCGAGGCAGCTCACCCAGCTCCTCGTCCTGGGTCAAGACCCAGCCGCCCCGAATCAGCTTTCGTTCCGCCACTCACCCCTGCCTCATTGTCGGTCGACGACGAGGACCGCTCCTAGTGTAGATCCGTCGATCCTGGCCTGGGAGATGAGGGACTTTTTGGGCAGTATGCTTGCCGAGTCTTGTCAGGCAAGGTAATGTGCGTGGCGTGAACAACGCCCTCGGACCGGGGCTCACCGAGCTCCGGCGCGGAGTGGTCGAGTACTGCGTGTTGGCGCTGCTGGCGAAACAGGACCGCTACGGTCTCGAGCTGGTCCGAAACCTGTCATCCCTCGACGGGTTGGTCACCAGCGAGGGGACCGTGTACCCGCTGCTCAACCGACTCCGGGACGCGGGACTGGTCACCACCCATTGGCGGCAGAACGGAGACGACCGACCCCGCAAGTACTACGCAGTGACGCCGGCCGGCAACACTGCTCTCGCCAGGTTTCGACAGGACTGGTCTCGGTTCACCGAGGTGGTCAATCGCGTCTTGTGCGTTGGAGGGGAGCCAGGAGGATGAAGACGACCGCGAGCGGCAAACCTTCGGTCGAGAACTTCCGGCTGGGGCTGCGACCTGCTGTAGCAGGGCTACCCCGATCTGAGCGCGACCAACTGCTCGAACAGATTGATGCTCATCTCGAGGAGGCGCTCTCCAGCTCGAGCACCGATGCGGAGGTGCGCGAAGTTCTCGACGATCTCGGCACTCCCGAAGTGATCGCTCGCGCCGCCGGCGCGACTTTGAGCGCCCCGCCTCGCCCTCCGTACCACGAGTTCATCGCCTTGGTGGTGCTCACGGTCGGGAGCGTCCTCCTGCCGTTAGTCGGATGGGTGGCCGGGGTGATTCTGCTCTGGACCTCCACTCGGTGGACCCTGGCGCAGAAGTGGCTGGGAACCCTGGTCTGGCCCGGAGGCATAGGTCTGGTGCTGATCATCGGAGCGACGTCTTTCGGCAGCCCGTCTAACGGCTTCTACGTTGTGCCGGGGACCGCACTCGTGGTGCTGCTGTTCGCAGCTCCGGTGCTGGTGGCCATATACCTCGGCTCGCACATCATGGCGCCCGAGCCGAACTGAAGGTGGGGGCCTCCCCTGACGGGAGATGGACAGCCCAGCAAAGTCCACATCCGCCGAACTGCCGACCTCACCGATGCGGATTGCCACATCGCTCCCGGCAGGTGGTAGGGTGAGAGGGTAGGTTCGGGCTCGACGGAGGTATCAACGATGCGAACCGTCTGGAGCTTCCTGAGGCACACTCGGGCGGATTGATCTGCCCTCCGGGGCCGGAGTCATGCGGACTCCAGGCGGTGTCCGCGCCCACGGTCCAGGCCCCGGGGAGGGGCATCTCACCACCTGAAATTTGTTCCGGCTTATCCGCCGGGACTGGTGCTAAGGCACCGGCTAATGTTTGGAGCGAGCCCTGCGGGGCTCGCTCTTTCTTGGACGGGGCAAATTACTTGGGCGCAGCGTCGACGCTACGGTCACGAACCTCATCGGGGACCGATCGCGCACCCCGATCCGGGGAGTCATCAGCACCGGGGATGCCCCCCCGCCGCCAGCTTCAAACCAGATGGAACCATCCTCGGTACGGCACAGGTCCACTTCGTTGCAGCTGAGATCGATTCCCAGGGCCCGGGAGAGCAGTGCGGGCCCGCCCAGAGCGGCGCTCGCGGTGCCACTGCCATGGCTGCCTCCCCGAATCAGGACCGCCTGGGGGTCGCCTTCCTGACCGGTGACCACGTTGAAACAGTGATGCATGCCGTAGACGAAGTAGACGTAGGCGATCCCGGCCGGTCCGAACATCACCGCGTTGCGCCCCGTCCGGCCCCGGAACGCGTGGGACGCCGGATCGCTAGCGCCCAGGTACGCCTCGGTCTCGCAGACCCGTACCCGGAGCTCGTCATCCCCGAGACGCCTCACCAGCCAGCTTCCCAGCAGCTGTCGAGCGACCACTGGACTGGGTCGGGCGAAAAACGCTCGAGTCAGTCGTGGCTGGTTGGGTTGGTGCACAACTGGCTCGTTGCGGAGCTGCCCGAGCACAGCTAGCGGAGAGCAGCCACCACGGCCGCCTGGCCTCGCCGCCAGACCACCCCGGCCTCGGAGAAGCCAGCCGCTCCTAGTTGCTCCAGGTGCCACTCCGCGGCTGGGGTGAACTCAGCTGGATGGAGTGAACCTCCAAATCGGCGGTTTCGCTCCGCCAGCAGGCCTGTGAACTCGGGGGCCTGCGCGACCCGTTCCCACCACTCCTCCCACCCTTCGCCGGCTCCGTCGGAGGTCAGGCTCAGAGAAGCTGCGACCCGGTCCAGATCAGGAGTCGCCAACAGAGGAACCTGGTCAGCGTTCGCGAAGACACCGCCGGGTCGGAGCAGCGTGGCGACGCTGCGGTATACAGCAGCCAGCAGCTCCGGCCGTAGCCAGTGCAGAGCGGTCGCCGACAGCACCGCGTCGAAGGACGCTGGCGGTAGCGAGGCAGACCACTCAGCGGTTCTGAGGTCGATCTCGGTCAGCGTGACCCGCTCATCTCCGGCGAAGACCCCGGCCGCGATCCGCAGGAGCACTGGGTCGATGTCCGCTCCCACCACTTGGGCCGACGAGAAACGATCCAGGATCCGGCTGGTGATCGAGCCGCACCCGCAGGCGAGATCAAGGACTCGTGGCGGCGACTCACCCACGACCGTCGCCACCAGCGCCCCGAGGACAGCGAACCGCTCTTCGCGGTCGGGCAGGAATCGCTGCTGCTGGCGATCCCAGCTCTCCTGCCAGGCGGCCCAGAACGACCGCTCATCGGACGGGGTGCCCGAGGTCACGCGTTTCCCGTTCGCACCGCTGCCCCGACCGCGCCGAGCGCGGAGAGAACCTGCTCGCGCAACTGCTCGCCCTGCCGGTGGGTGAGGGTCTTATCCGGATGGCGGAAGACCAGTCGGAAGGTCCATCCTTTGGTTCCGTCCGGCAGTTGAGCTCCGCGGTACTGGTCCACCAGTTTGATCTCCTCCAGCTCCGTGATCGCGGCTGCGCCGACCGCGGTCAACGCCGGCCCGAGCTCCGCTTGCGCGGGCACAGTCACCGCGAGGTCTAGCGATAGTGGAGGGGTCTTGGCCAGGCTCGCCCCCCGCCCAGGTCGACCCCCGTTGACCAGCCAGCCATCAACTCTCATCTCCGCAGCTACGGTTGTTCCACGCAGTTCCACATCCGAGTCGACTCCAACAGCGACCTCACCAACCACCCCCCTGAGTTCTCCCTCGACCCAGATTTCGGAACTGCGATGGGGATGAAATCCGGGCCGCATCGCGGGCCGGAACTCGAGGTCCTGGAGGCTAACCCTCTCTCCCAGAGCCTGGACGACCTGGAGCAGATGGTCCAACGCCTCGGATGACTCTCCGGACTCTTGACCTCCCGAGTGGTCGACCAGGGCCAGAATCTCCGGCTCTTGGGGTCGGTCGGAGCCGCTGGCGCTCGGCCAGAAGACCCGGCCCCACTCGAAGAGCTGAGTCCGCTCCCGACCCCGGGCCTGATTCATCCGACAGGCGTCGAGCAGGCCGGGCAGGCAGCTGACTCGCAAGTCCCCCAGCTGGGACGAGAGCGGATTCTTGATCCGACGCGGGGCGAGGTCCTGGCCCAGTCCCTGCGGCCGGCCGGCTCGATCCTGGCTCACCAGGCTGGAGGTGATCGCCTCGGTGAAGCCCGCCCCGAGACAGATCTCGGAGGCGATCCGGGCGGCGCTGACCAGCTCAGGGTGTCCGGACGGCCCCTGACGCAGCGCGGGCAGGGTTGTAGGCACCAGATCGTACCCCAGGATCCTTCCGACTTCCTCAATGATGTCGATCGGGGCGCGCACATCGGTCCTCGTCGATGGGGGCTGAACCGTCAACTGGTCGCCGGAGACCTCGACCTCGAACTCCAGACGGAGGAGGGCCCCGGCCGCCGCCTGCGCATCCACGTCCACCCCGAGCACGGAAGTGATGCCTCTCGATGAAACTGTGATCGGCCCGGTCGCCTCGGGAAGTCCTCCGTCCACGATCGCTCCCGGTCGCACCCGACCGCCGGTTACCTTCCCCACCAGGTGCACGAAGCGTTGGGCACCAGCTGGAACCAGCGCCGGCGCCAGGCTCCGCTCGTAGCGGGAGGACGCCTCGGTTCGGACCCCCAGGCGACGGCTGGTGCGGCGGATCGAGATCCAGTTGAAGCTGGCTACCTCGAGGACGATTCGGGTGGTGCTGGACTGGACGGCAGTGGCACTCCCGCCGATGATTCCGGCCAGGGCTACTGGTTGATCACCGGCGGTGATCACCAGGGCACCGTCGTCGACCGGGCGGGTATCGCCGTCCAGACAGGCGAGCCGCTCCCCCGGGCGACCGTGGCGTACCCCGATCTGGATCTGGCCCGGACCCCCAGGCAGGCGGTCGAGGTCAAAGGTGTGGACCGGCTGTCCCAGCTCCAGCATCACGTAGTTGGCGAGGTCCACCACCGCCGAGATGGACCGGCTGCCCACCGCCATCAACCGGCGCTGCAGCCAAAGCGGAGCCGGGGTGGACCCTAGCTGGTCGATGCATTCGGCGAGGTAGATGGGACAGTCTTCGACGGTTTCGACTCGTACGGCGACCGATTCCCGGGCCGGTGGCCCGGAGCGGTCGAGCGCATCCGCCGCTGGGTGGCGTAGCGGACGCTGAAAGAGGGCGGAGAGCTCCCGGGCCACCCCCCAATGGGAGAGACAGTCGGCCCGGTTGCTGGGGATCTCCAGTTCGAAGACGGTGTCAGGGGGGAACAGCCGGCTCAACCGCGCTCCCGGCTCCGCCTCCCCAGCTGGCAGAAGCAAGACCCCGTCATGATCTTGGCCCAGGCCGAGCTCGTCGGGAGCGCAGATCATCCCGTTGCTGAGCGCCCCCCGGATCCGACGCTGTCCGAGCCTGACTCCACCCGGAAGCTCGGTTCCCGGTCTGGCCCACGCGACGACCGCACCCAGCGTAAGGTTCGGGGCGCCGCAAACCACCTCGACCGGCTCCTCGTCGGGCACCCGCACTTTGGTCATCCAGAGGTGGTCACTGCCTGGCAGCCGCCCGAGCTCGACCACCTCGGCGACGACCACCTGGTCCAGTCCCGGCGCGAACTCGATCACCCGCTCCACTTCGGTGCCGCTCACGGTCAGCCGCTCGGCGATCTGGCTCGAACTGAGCCTCTCCAGATCGACGAAGTCCTGCAGCCACTCCCGGCTCACCCGCATCTAGAAGTTCTCCAGAAGGCGCAGGTCGTTCTCGTACAGATCGCGAACGTCCTCCAGGCCGTACTTCAGAGCGGCGATCCGATCCGGTCCCATCCCGAAGGCAAACCCGCTATAGGACTCGGGATCCACACCGGCGTTGCGGAGCACGTTCGGATGCACCATCCCCGAACCGAGGATCTCGATCCAACCCTTACCATGGCAGCTCCGACAACCCCGGCCATCGCAGAACCAGCAGGAGACATCGGCCTCCAGGCTGGGCTCGGTGAAGGCGAAGAAGCTGGACCGCAGCCGGACCCGACGGTCTTGACCGAAGAGCGCTCGGATGAAGTAAGTGAGGGTGCCCTTCAGATCACCGAGTGTCACCCCCTCGTCGACGCAAAGTCCCTCCACCTGGAAGAACATGGGGTTGTGGGTGGGATCCGGGTTGTCCCGTCGGTACACCCGGCCCGGGGCCAGGATCCGGTACGGGGGAGGTCCACCCATCATCGTCCGCAGCTGGACTGGCGAGGTGTGGGTCCGCATCAGCCAGCCCCCGGGGCCGTCCAAGTAAAAGGTGTCATGGGCGTCCCGGGCGGGATGCTCTGGGGGCAAATTGAGTAGTTCGAAATTGAACTGATCATCCTCGACCTCGGGACCCGTCACCGACTGGTATCCCAGAGCAGCTCCGATGTCCTCGATCTCCCGCACCAGCCGTCCGACCGGGTGTTGGTGACCGCGGCCGAGAGGTCGACTGGGGTAGCTGAGGTCCAACCACTGACCTTCGGTCGCTGCCTGCCGATGAGCCAGCTGGAACTCGACCTGGCGGCGCTCCAGGGCGGCCTCGGTCACCTGTTTGGTGGCGTTGAAAGCGCGCCCCAACGATGCCCGCTGCTCGGGAGGGGCCTTAGCCAGGGCCCGAGCCCCGGCAGTGAGCAGGCCGCCGTGACGGGCCAGATATTTGAGGCGAACCTGCTCCAGCTGGTCTTGATCGACCGCCCCGGCGATCTCCTCCAGGGCCTGCTCGCCAAGTGCCTGGAGGTCGCCCTCAGTCACTGGTCGGGCGCGGTCTCCCGCACTACCTCAACCAGCCGTGCAAAGGCCGCCGGGTCGTGGATCGCCAGCTCCGAGATCTGCTTGCGCGAGAGCTCCACCCCGGAGCGGGTAAGTCCAGCGATGAAGCGGCTGTAGGGGATTCCCGCTTGGCGCGAGGCGGCATTGATGCGGGCGATCCAGAGCCGTCGGAAGTTGCCCTTGCGCTTGCGCCGGTCCCGGTACTGGTAGGCGAGCGAATGCATGACGGCCTCGTTGGCGGGTCGGAAGAGCCGGTTATGGGTGCCGGTGAAGCCCGAGGCGAGCTCCAGGACCTTCTTGTGGCGCTTGCGCGCAGTTACCCCACGCTTGACCCGGGCCACCGCTCAGCCCTTCAGGTAAGGCGCGTTGCGCCTGATCGACTTGGCATCGCCGGTGACGACTTGGTGCATCGAGGCATAGCCCCGCTTGCGCTTGGCTGACTTGTGCTCGAGCAAGTGCGACTGGAAAGCGCCGCGGCGCAGCAGCTTACCCGTCCCCGACAGGCGAAACCTCTTCTGGGTTCCCTTGTGGGTGCGGATCTTCGGCATGGGTGCTGGCGCCTCCTTTGGGTAGCTTCTTGGAAACCGGGTTGAGGATCATGATCATATTGCGCCCTTCGACCAGAGGCGAGCGCTCGATCTGAGCCACGTCCTTGACTTCCTCAGCGAGCCGGTCGAGCAGAGCCCGACCGATTTCCTGATGAACCAATTCCCGGCCCCGGAACATGATAGTGAGCTTGACCTTGTCGCCCTCCTCTAGGAAGTGGCGCACGTAGCCGTACTTGGTCTGAAAGTCGTGCTCGCTGATCTTGGGACGGAGCTTCATCTCCTTGAGCCGGATGGCGTTGTGCTCGCGCCGGGCGTCCTTCTCGCGCTTGAGCGCCTCGAACTTGAAGCGGCCATAGTCCATCAGTCGGCAGACGGGAGGCTGGGCTTGCGGCGCCACCTCGACCAGGTCGAGCCCACGCTCCTGGGCTAGCTGCTGGGCGTCCGGCAGGGAGACGATCCCCAGGGCCTCCTCGCTGGTGTCGTCGAAGAGTCGAACCGAAGGTACTCGGATCTGGTCGTTGATGCGCAGTTCGCGAAACGCTATGGACGAATCCTCCTCAAGCCGGGAACGGAATCCCGGATGCTATCACTCGCACTGGCCCGGCCAGCGGAAGACCGACGCTTCAGGAGCCGACCTCTGCCCGCAGCAGATCAATCAGCTCCCCTACCCCGATCGGGCGCTCCTCCCCGCTGCGATTGTTGCGGAGATTGACGTTGCGGGCCTCGACCTCTTTTCTACCCACGATCGCGGCGAAGGGAACCTTGGCCAGCTGGGAGTCCCGGATCTTCGCGCCCATCCGGTCGCCCGGACGATCAGGGACCTCGGTCCGAAATCCCGCCTCCTCCAGCCTGGACGCCACTTGGTGAGCATAGTCCAGCTGGTCGTCGCTCACGGTGATTAGCTGCACCTGGACCGGTGACAGCCAGGTCGGCAGGGCCCCGGCGTAGTGTTCCAGGAGCACTCCGAAGAACCGCTCCAACGACCCCAGCAGAGTCCGGTGGACCATCACCGGCTGGTGCGGCTGGCCGTCGGCGCCGATGTACTCCAGGCCGAATCGCTTCGGCTCGTTGAAGTCGAACTGGATGGTGGCGCACTGCCAGCGCCGGCCGATCGCATCCCGGATGTGAAGGTCGACCTTGGGGCCGTAGAAGGCGCCCTCCCCCGGGCTCACCTGGTACTTGAGCCCCTCCGCCTGGAGGACTCGGGTGAGAGACGACTCTGCCTGCTCCCACAGCTCGTCCGCGCCGACCGCCTTCTTCGGTTTGGTGCTGAGGTCAACCTCCACCTCCTCGAAGCCGAAGCGCCGGTACATCTCGCGCACCAAGCGCAGCACCCCGACCACCTCTTCATCGACCTGCTCTGGGCGGCAGAAGATGTGGGCATCGTCCTGGGTGATCATCCGCACCCGGAGCAGCCCGTGCAGCGTCCCGCTCCGCTGGTAGCGGTAGACAGTTGCCACCTCGGCCAACCGCAGCGGCAGCTCTCGGTAGCTGCGGGCCCGAGACTGATAGATGAGGATGTGGAAAGGGCAGCTCATCGGCTTGACCCGGTAGCGATCCCCCTCCACCTCCATCGCCCCGAACATCTCGTCGGCGAAGTAGCCCAGGTGGCCGCTGGTCTCCCAGAGCTGCTCCCGGGCCAGATGGGGGGTGTAGACCAGCTGATAGCCGGCTCGGCGGTGAGCTGAGCGCCAATAGTCTTCGATCACCGTCCTCACCGTCGCCCCGTGGGGATGCCAGAGGATCATCCCAGGTCCGATCTCCTCTGAGATGGAGAATAGATCGAGCTCGCGGCCCAACTTGCGGTGGTCGCGCAGAGCGGCCTGCTCCAGCTGCTCCAGATAGAGGTCCAGCTCTGCCTGGGAGTTCCAGGCAGTGCCGTAGACCCGCTGCAGCATCGGTTGGGTCTCGTCGCCGTGCCAGTAGGCCCCGGCCGGATGGGTGAGTTTGAACGCCGGGATCTGGGCCGCGTCGTGGACGTGGGGCCCTCGGCAGAGGTCGAAGAAGTCCCCTGTGCGGTAACAGCTGATCACCTCACCTTCGGGGATCCGATCGATCAGCTCGACCTTGAATCTCTGATTCAACCGCCCGAACTCACCTAGCGCCTCGTCGCGGGTCAGCTCCTGCCTCACGTACTCAGGCCTGAGGCTGGCCATCTCGTGCATGCGGGCCTCGATCCTGGGCAGGTCCTCGTCGGTAAATCGATGATCTCCCGGCAGAAGGAAGTCGTAATAGAAGCCGTCCTCGATCGAAGGCCCAATCCCGTACTCCGCCCCGGGCCAGAGGTCGCAGACGGCAGCTGCCATCAGGTGGGCCGCGCTGTGGCGCAGGGTTTCCAGATCGAATTCGTTCTCAGCCATTGGTGTCCGCTCGATTGTATGAGAGCCCACGTCCACTTCCGGGCCAGCGCCCGGCCGAGGCTATAATCCGGACACCCCGACCCCCGAGAGGGCGCATAGCTCAGGTGGTTAGAGCGCTACCCTGACACGGTAGAGGCCCCAGGTTCGACTCCTGGTGCGCCCACCACCCTGGTAGTCCCGGCGGGGAACTGCCCCGGCTCCCACTCTCGCCGGTTGAGCGTACGCCACCGGGGGCGGTCACAGACCGAATCTCAACCACCAGCGACCACTCAACGGAACGGTTTGCTGACAGCTTCTCCACAGCTGGGATGGGGAAACGGGGCACAACCTGAGCGTCCTCAATTGCACCACAAAAGTGCCAACTTTTATTGCAGTAATGACCATTGACAGGGACCCTTAACGAGCCTCTAATATCGCTCCGTGACGCGCTTCGCCAGCCCTCATCCCACGGCCCTCCGGGTCTGCGCTCGAGCCGGTTGCGTGGCCCTGGTCAAGAAGCAGACGGCGAAGTACTGCAGCGTCCAGTGCTCCAGCCTCGACCCGGACCGCAGGGCCCGGCTGCGCGAGCGCGCCCGTTCCGGAAGGGTGCTACCTCTGGCCCGCCAGCTTCGGCTCGACTTCGAGAGCGAGGAGATGGGTCTGGCGCTGCTTGACACCGGGCGCGAGGAGATCCCCCGGGGACTTTCGCGCTGGGCTGTCTGACCGACTGACGGCCGGTCACGCTGCCGCTAGCGGCGGGCCGAGCCGGCGGCGATCGAGGCGGCCGCGCTGCGGATGTCGGCCTCGGTGACGGTCACCAAGAGACTCAGCTCGCAGCGGTGGCAGACGATATGAAATGTGGTCGGCTCGGGGATGGCTCGGGCCACCTCCTGCCTAAGACCGCAGCTTTCGCAAGTGACGACGGCTCGCATGAAGTCATTTAGCCCACCTCTGCCCGCAGTAGATACCGTCGCCAGCGGACTTCGACATCTCGCTACGCGCCCGTAACCGCCTCCTGACCCCCTTCCGAGGTCGCAGTTCCCCAACGCCGGCGCCAGCCAACGACCCCGGTGATGATCAGGGCCAGCCCCAGCCCACCCACCACGTCGCTGGCTCCGACGACGTCAGCGATGGCCCCGGCCGCCAGTAAAGGCACTGCGATCGCCAGATTGATGGCCAGGAAGGCGCCACCGAAGATCTTGCCCCTGGTCGCCTCCTCGGTCTCCTCCTGGATCAGGACCAGACAGGGAATCAAGACCGCTCCCAACCCGAGTCCGAACAGCACAGCGAGGGTGATCGCGAGGGGGACCAGTGCCCCGTCGATGTGAAGCCGGTCCAGGATGGGCGGCAGCACCCCGAGCACCACCATGGCGACCCCCGCCAGTCCCAGTCCCCTGACGACAGTCGAAGGGCCTGGTCCGGAGCCCGACGAGACCCGGCTCACGACCGTTCCTGCCACCACCATCCCCACGGTGGCCGGGATCAGGAGGATGTAGCTGTCATGGGGGCTGCGCAGCAGCACATGCTGCATGTAGCCCGCCGAGAGGGCGAAGATCGTGAACACGATCGCCAGCGCCAGGGTCAGCATGGCGAAGGCGAATGGGAGTACGCGACTGGCCCTGACCACCTCCCAGGTCTCCTTGATCTCTGTCCAGGTGCTGCTCCACGGAGCTCGCATGGCTGGGCCCCCCGCCGCCGCAGGAGCAGCCAGCTTGGGCTTGATCAGCCAGATGGCACCCGCTGCCACCGCGAAGAGACCGGCACCGAAGTAATACGGCCCCTCCAAGCCCAGCAGCCCCTGGGCGACGGATGCCAGAGGGACCGACAGCACGATGGTGACGATGATCGTGATGGTGAAGAGCGAGGTCGCGGCGGCGAGGTCCCGGCGCTTGACCAAACTCGGAATGCTGGCCGCTTCAGCTGGGGCGAATAGCTGGCCCACCCCGGCGAAGATGAAGGTGATCACGTAGAGCGGGAGGACCTGGTGCTCGGCAACCCCGGTTATCTCCAAGGCCGGCACACAAAGCACCATGACACCGCGTGAGAGATTGGTCCAGATCATCAGCGTCTTCTTGTCGTAGCGGTCGGCAAAGATGCCGGCCGGAATCGATAGGAAGACAGCCGGGATGGTGTAGGCCAAAAGCAGCGCCGCGTCGCTGAGGTAGAGGTGGGTCAGCGAGTAGATCGACAGCAGCAGCGAAAAGGCAAAGAACTTGTCGCCCAGCTGGGCCGCCACCTGAGCTCCCCAGAGGAGCCGAAAGTCCCGGGCCCGCAGAACCTCGCGGAAGCCCGTGGGACCGGGGTCTAGCGCCGCCTCGGCGGTAGATCCGGGCGGAGCCTCGACCGGCATGGCGGCGAATATATCACCCGATCGCGGCACTTCTGATCCGCACGGCAGATACCAGGCGGCGCCACTCCTCCAGGTTCAGACTCCCGGGTCGTCGGACCGGGTCTATCTCGATGGAGCGCAGCAACACCATCGCCTCGGCAGGATTGATCCCCAAGGAGAGGGCCAGCCCGTGATGCAGCTGCTTGCGGCGGGCCTGAAACATCGGCCGGGCCAGGGTCGACAACTGCGAACTCAACCCGGGGTCCGACTCCTGGAGTGGTCGAACCGTGATCAGGCTACTGTGCACCTGAGGCGACGGCCAGAAGCTCGTCGGCGCGACGTCGAAGTCGATGCTCACCTCAGCCACCGCCCGCAGCGTCAACGTCGACAGAGACCAGTCCCCCTGGGGAGCAGCCAGCCGTCGTGCCACCTCGCGCTGGACCAGCAGGTGGCACACGACCGGGGGAGGGTCCCAGCCCAATAGCGAGGGCAGCAGGGCGCCAGTGATCCGGTAGGGCAGGTTGCCCAGCACCGTAGGCGATCGCATCCCCAGCTGCGCGGGCACGACTTGGAGGATGTCAGCCTCCACCACAGTCAGCCCGGGATATCGACTGCGGAGCAGCCCCAGGGCGGCTACGCAACGAGGGTCGAGCTCGACCCCCACCACCCGCACACCACGCTCCAGAAGCCCCTGGGTGAGCGCGCCCAGCCCGGGGCCGATCTCCAACACCTCCCCGACCGGCCCGGCAGCGGCGGCGATGGCGTCGCGCACGTCGCGATCCACCAGAAAGTTCTGACCCATCTCGCGACTGGGGCTGATCCCGAACCTCCGTGCGACGGCTCGGGCCGTCCCCGGTGAACAGAGGTCCGGGGCGCTCAAGGAGCAGGGATCGTCAGAGCCCGCCTGGTGTTCTCCGTGGTGACAGCAGAGAGCGACTCCAGGCAGTCGCCCCGCAGCACCGCCAGCCACTGGGCGGTGGTGCGCACCATGGCCGGGTGACTGGTCTGACCACGGTGCGGCTCAGGCGCCATGAAGGGGGCGTCGGTTTCCACCAGCAACAGGTGCGCGGGCACGGCTCGAGCCGCCTCCTGCAGGTCTCGGGCCGACTTGAAGGTGACGTTGCCGGCGAACGAGCAGTAGAGACCACGGGCGGCGGCCGCCTCGGCGAAGGTCCGGCCCCCGCTGAAGCAGTGCAGTACTCCGGTCACGGGTGGACCCTGGTCCAGCAGCTGAAGCAGATCGGATTGAGCCTGGCGTTGGTGAATGACCACGGGCTTGTCGAGCTCCGCCGCCAGCTCCAGCATGGTGGCGAATACCTCCCGCTGGGTCTCCTTGGAAGTTTCCAGATAGCCAGGTCTGAAGAAGTAGTCGAGTCCCACCTCCCCTACCGCCAAGGCCCTGGGGTGAGCCAATAGCTCGCGCATCTCACCGAGCTCGACGGTCGTCGGAGGCAGCGGATTGATGGGATGCCACCCCACCGTGAAGAAGATCTCAGGACGCGTCTCGGCCAGCTCGCGGGCGGCCCGGTTCTCGATCATGTCGTCCCCGCTGGTGATCATTTGACAGACACCTGCACGGCGAGCCTGATCTACCACCTCATCGACGGAGAGTTCCCGCCGGAGGACCTCGTCCAGATGACAGTGGGCGTCGATCAGCACCACCTCCCGTTCAGCCGTCGTCGGCCCCCCGCTTCCCAGTCGGAGCCTCGACCACGACGGTGCACTCCCCCTTCGGGGGGTCGGCGCGGAACCTGGCAGCGAGCTCCGCAGCGGTTCCCAAATACCAGCTCTCGTGGAGCTTGGATATCTCCCTCGCCACCGCGACCCGGCGCTGGTCCAGCAGCTCGGCCGCCCACTCCAGGGTGGCCGCCAGCCGGTGAGGCGACTCATAGAACACCAAAGCCCAACTCTCTGAGGCCCGCAGCAACCGCTGGCTCCGTGATTTGGTCCTGGGCAGGAATCCCAGGAACAAGAAGCGATCAGCCCGAAGACCACTGGCCGAGACGGCCGCCACCAACGCCGATGGGCCTGCCACCGCGACCACTTCGAATCCGGCCGACCTGGCCGCCGCCACCAGGCGCCGGCCGGGGTCACTGATGGCTGGGGTACCGGCATCCGACACCAGCGCCACGTCGCCCTGGCCAAGCTGCTCCAGCACCAGGGGGATGCGCCGCTCCTCCTGCTCCCCGGGAAGCGAGATCAGGCGGGGCCGCAACTTCATCCCCCTGAGCAACAGCCCGCTATGCCGGGTGTCCTCCGCGACCACCGCCCGGACCTGCCCCAGGATCTCAGCCGCCCGGGGAGAGAGGTCGGCCAGGTTGCCGATCGGAGTCGCCACCACGTAGAGCACGCCCGCCACCCTCCTCAGTGACCCCAGTCGCGGGGATACCGAAAGTCCTGGCCGATGCTTCGACTGGAGAGTTTGGCGATCAGCGGCGGCCTCCGTTTGAACTGTGACCTGCGCACCCGCTCCCAGATCAAGGCGACCAGGGCGGGGTCCAGCCCCAGGTCAGGAAGTTCGGCCGGGGTTCGGCGTTCGTCGATCAACTCGAAGAGAATGCGGTCCGCCTGGGCATAGCTGAAGCCCAGGTCCTGCTCGTCCGACTGGCCCGCGAAGAGGTCGGCGGATGGCGCTTTGTCGACGATCTGCGGGGGCAGCCCGAGGTGCCGCGCCAGCTGGAAGACCTGAGTCTTGTACAGGTCCCCGAGCGGGTTGAGCGCATGGGCCCCGTCACCCCATAGGGTGCTGTACCCCAGCAGAAGCTCCGACTTGTTGCTGGTCCCCAGCACCAGGGCGGAGCGGGTGGCCGAGACGTCGTAGAGGATGCTCATCCGCTCGCGGGCCATCTTGTTGCCCCGCCGAGTTGAATCGGCGTCGGGAAAGTTGGCGAAGTAGGCGTCGATCTGTGGGCTGATCTCGATCACCAGCAGCTCGATTCCCAGCTGACTCGCCACCAGCTGGGCGTCTCCTAAGCTGCTGGTCGCGCTCTCCCGGTAGGGCAGGGCGAGACCGGTCACCGCTGCCGGTCCCAGGGCCGCCACTGCCAACTGCGCCGAGAGCGCGGAGTCGATTCCCCCGGAGATCCCGACCACCACCCCCTGCGATCCCACCTTCAACACTTCGTCTCGGATGAAGTCGGTCAGGATTCCGGCGACCAACTCCGAATTGATCGAGAGGTCAGTCATCGGAGGCCAGTCCCAGCTGACGCTCGACGAGGTCGATCCGCTCGTCCCGCAGCAACGGGAAGGCGATCCTCGCGCGGCGGAGATCGCCCCGCTCCAGCTCGGCGCGCAGGACGTCAGCGGAGTCCCCCAGCGGCCCGGCCAAGAGTCGTCCGTCCGGCCCCAGCACCCGACTGCCTCCCCAGAAGTGGAAGCCATCCTCGAAGCCCACCCGGTTGCAGTAGACGGCGAACACCGTGAAGAGCTCGGAGTAGGTCCGCAGCATCGCCCCGTAGGAAGCGGCGCTGCCCAGCTCCCCTTCCCCGGTTCCCACCCCCCGCCCCGGGCTCGACGAGGGGCAGAGCAGCAGATCCACCCCCGCTCGACTGAGCAGATAGGGGGAACTCGGGTGCCAGAGGTCCTCACAGACCAGAATTCCGATGCGCCAGCTGGCGCCTCCGCCCAAGGGCAGCTCCACCACCTCGAACCGATCTCCGGCCGCCAGGTGACGCTGCTCGTCGAACATCCCGTAGGTGGGCAGGTAGACCTTGCGGTGGACGTGGCGCACGGCCCCATCCGAGATCAGCACCGCGGCGTTGTAGAAACTGAACTGGTCCGTCTCCAATACCAGCCCCACCAGGCTGGACGCCCGGCCGGTCGCCCCGATCAGCTGCTCCATCTCAGGGCCATCGAGGGTCACGGCCGTCTCTGGGGTCAGGTCCTTGAGGAAGTAGCCGGTCAGACTCAGCTCCGGGAAGACAACGAGGTCGCTGCCCTGTTCCACCTCAGCCGCGATCTGCTGGCAGCTCCATTCGAGGTTGGCCCGAAGGTCTCCCAGGACCGGTTGGTGCTGGATCAGAGTCACCTTCACCGGGCTCGTCGACACCATCTCAGCCGACCACCGCGGCTGGCATCTCGCCTCGCAGGAACGCTCCAACCAGAGGCGCGAGCGCCTCGGGCGGCTCGTAGAGGAATGAAGCCTTTGGCAAGGCCCGCACGAACTCTTCCCCGTAGTGGCGCTCCAGGATGCGAGGGTCGCAGATCACCACCGCCCCCCGATCTCCGTGGCGTCGCACCAGACGGCCGAAACCTTGCTTCAGGCGGAGGACCGCCTCCGGCAGCGAGAGCTGGGAGAAGGAGTCGGTTCGACCCCGAGCCCGTGCCTGAAAGATGGGGTCGGTCGGAACCGGGAAGGGCAGCTTGTCGATGACCACACACTGGAGCGTGTCTCCCGGCAGGTCGATGCCCTCCCAGAAGCTGTTGGTGCCCAGAAGGACCGTCCTGGGCTCCCTCCGGAAGTTGCGCAGCACCTGGTTGCGGGTGCCGTCGAGCCCCTGACCGAGGACCGCGATGCCCTCGCCTTGGAGCAGCCCGCGCAGCTGCCCGTGCACCTCCCGCAGCGCCTGATATCCGGTGAACAGGACCAGAGTCCTACCTCCCAGCTCGACGGCGATTTGAGCCACCATCTCAGCGACGATCCTGGGGTGCTGCGGGTCGCCGTGGCCGGGCATTCCGCGGGGCAGACAGCAGAGGGACTGACGCAGGTAATCGAAGGGTGAGTCCAAGACCAACTCGGCGGCTCCTTCCAATCCCAGGCGGTCGCGGAGATACCGGAAGGAGCCGGCCACCGCCATTGTCGCCGACGTCAGGATCACGGTCTCGCAGCGCTCGAAGAGGTGCTCCCGGAGGGAGTTCGCGACCTCCGCCGGAGCGGTCCGGAGCACCGCGCGGTCTCCCCTTTCCAGCTCCACCCAGGCGACCTCCTCGGCAGGGGCGACCTCCAGTTCGGAGATGGCGGGGCCCTCCAGCTTAGCCGTCGCCCGGGTCACCAAGTGGGACATGCCCAGGAGTGCGACGGCAGCCACCGAACACTCCCGGGATCCGTTGTCCGGCTGCGGCCACAGTGCTGGCTGAACGTTGCCCAGGTCGGCCGCGGACTGCAGCGCCGAGCTCGCCTGGCGGAGTGCCCGAATCAACCTCGACACCGACCGGCCGGCCCTCACCCAGGACTCGGCGCCTACTAGCCGCTGGTCCAGAATTGCGAAGGATGGACCCCGGCCGCCCGAGTTGGCGGATTCGGAGGTGGCCACCTGACGTAGGTCGGCGAAGGCGGCGCTAGCCGTCTGCCGGACCACCTTGAGGGTGCGATTCACCTCGACATCCCCGAAGTCGGGGATGCGGTCAGTCACCCCCAGGATCGCACCCAGGCCTAGCCGTTCGCCCTGCGCCTGTGTGGCCGCCTCCTCCAGATGGTGGGCCTCATCGATGATCAGATGGTGGAACTCGGGAAGCACCGCCCCCCCGCTGTCGGCATCCGAGAGCAGCAACGCGTGGTTGACGATCACCAAGTCCGCATCCCTGGCCTCGACCCGTGCCTTGACCATGAAGCAGCGCCCGTCCCGCCAGTTGTGGCAGGCGGGCCCCAGGCAGTCGTCGATGGTGGATCCGACCTTTTCCCAAAACTCGGAGTCCCTCCCGGCCAGCCTCAACTCCGCGCGATCTCCCACCTGGCTCTGGTGGGCCCAGATCAACGCCCGGACCTTGAAGCGCACCTCGTCAGGGTCGCGGCGGCGCCCGCTGGGCCCGGCGGCAATCCACCGCTCCAGGCGCCGGAGGCTGAGGTAGTTACCCCTGCCCTTCAGCACCGCGGTTCTCAGCGGTAGCGGCTGGGCCAAAGCGGCCAGGGGCACGTCGTGCTGGGCCAGCTGCTCCTGCAGGGTGATGGTGTGGGTGGAGACCAGAACTCGCCCACCTCCGTTGGCAGCCCATTCCCGGGCGGGCATCAGGTAGGCGAGCGACTTGCCAACTCCGGTGCCGGCTTCCACCAACAGCGTCTGGCTGCGGTTGAAGGCCTGCGAGACGGCGAGCGCCATCTGCTGCTGTTCCTCGCGCAGTTCGAATTCGGGTTCGACCCTGGCTAGCGCTCCGTCCGGCCCGAAGGCAGCTACGATTCGGCGCTCGTCGATCCCCGCAGCAGTGTCCGGTTCCGAAGCTGGAGGCGGGAGCGATGACGCCGGCGCGGGAGTTTTCTTGGTGGCCGGGCGGACGGTGGCCGAAGCGGACACTTGGGCCAGCTGCCGGGCCAGGAACTCACCGCTGGGCCAGCCGCAGTCGGCGCAGAGCTCGCGAACCCTCTCCCTGAGGGCCACCGGCAGCTCCTGGGCCGTCTCGATCAGGCTTTGGAGGAGCATCTGGGTCGCCTGGGCGTCTGACAGAGCCCGGTGGGGCCGGTCGTGAAGCAGCTCCAGGGAACGGCTCAGCTCCTCCAGGCTGTGGCTCGGCGCCGAAGGCAGCAGCACCCGGGCCAACTCGGCCGTGTCCAGCGCCGGACGACCCGAGAACGCCTCGGGGAGGATCTCGGAGCAGAAGGCCAGGTCGAAGGACACGCCGTGCCCCACCAGGGTGCACCCCTCACAGAAGAGAGCCAGCCCGGCCACCGCCTCGGCCGGGCTCGGCTGCCCGCGCAGGTCCTGGTCATGAATGCCGCAGAGGCGCTGGATCACCAGCGGCAGCGGCATACCCGGGTCAGAGAGGGTTGAGTAGGTGTCCAGCACCCCGGAATGGTTGAACTTGACTGCCCCGATCTCGATAATCCGGTCGGTGCGCGCGCTTAGCCCGGTCGTCTCGAGGTCGAAGCAGACCAGGGTCTCCTGGTCGGCCACAGGGGTGGCTGTCATCACCATGCCACCACCTTAGCCGGGCCTGCGGAGTCGAGCCGAGATTGGGCCGCGGCTGGCTACGGCGCCAGGTCTCCGATCTGTACGGCTCTCCGACGACACTCCGCCAGCACCAGCTCCACCACCTGGTCTGCCGAGAACGCTGTGGTGTCAATCGATAGCGCGTCCACGGGAACGGCCAGTGGGGCGTGGCGGCGGCTCAAGTCCGTCTGGTCGCGGGTCAGCACATCGGCGCGGAGCACCTCCTCGGAGGCGTCGCGGCCCCGGCTCTGCAACTCCTTGCGCCGCCGGCCGAGCCGTACCTCGGTGGGGGCGTCCAGGTAGACCTTGCACTTCGCCTCCGGAAACACGACCGTGCCGGTGTCCCGGCCTACCGCCACCGCACCCCGCGCGGCCGGTGCCCGTTGAGCCGCCAGCAGCGCCTGGCGGATCTCCGCCTGCCGCGCGACATAGGCCAACAGCGTGGAGAGCCCGGGATCCCAAAGCTCGTCTCTCAACTCCTGGCCGTCGAGCCGCGCCTGCCAGCTTCCCGCGGCGGGATCAGGGTCGGAGTTGATCTCCAACCGCACCCTCTCGCTCAGCTGGCGCAAGGGAAGAGGGTCAGCCTCAGTGAGACCGGCCCGGTTTGCGGCGACCGTCAAGGCCCGGTAGAAGATCCCGGTGTCGATGAAGGGGAGGTGGAGGACCGAGGCCACGCGCCGACCGACCGTCGACTTGCCGACGCCAGCCGGGCCATCGATGGTCACGACCGCAGCCCGCTGGCTCACGTTAGCCCGACCGATGCCCGTAGCCGCCGCACCTCGCCCTCGCTGAGCTCCCGCAGCCGACCGTCGGTTAGGGTTCCCAGGCGCAGCTCCCCCATCGAGACCCGCTCCAGGTCCTCGACTTTGGCGCCGACAGCTGCGCACATCCGCCGGATCTGCCGCTGACGCCCCTCAGCCAGCTGGATCATCAGCACCGAACGGCGGGGACCTCCCCGCAAGAGTCGAATCTCGAGGGGATTGGTAGGCCCATCAACTAGGACCGGCCCCAGCCGGAGCGCTTGCAGTTGCTCCTGTCTTATGGGGCCCTTAATCGTCACCCGGTAGCTCTTGACCACCTGGTAGCGGGGATGGGTCAACCGCAGCGCCAGGTCACCGTCGTCAGTGAGGAGCATAAGCCCCCGGGAGTCGAGGTCCAGTCGACCCACGGGAAAGAGGCCCCGGCGGTCGTCTACCAGGTCCAGCACCGTGGGTCGGCCACCGGGGTCCTTAGCGGTCGACACGACTCCCAAGGGCTTGTTGAGAGCCAGGTAGCGGCGCTGGACGCCTCGCTGGACGAGGGGCTGGCCATCCAGCATCACCTCCTCGCGCTCGGGGTCGATCAACCTTCCCTGCGCCGGCGGAACTACCCCGTCAATGGTGACCCGTCCCGACGCGACCAACCGGTCGGCCTCCCGGCGGGAGGCGATCCCCGAGCGAGCTAGCCAGCGACCGAGCCGCTCACTCGGCATCGGGCTCACCGACCTCGGTCGCCCGGCCGAGCCAGGAGCTGGGGTCCACCCCTCCCAACGGCGGGAGGTCGTCAACCTGGGAGATGCCGACCACCTGGAGGAATCGCAGGGTCGTCCCGAAGAGACGGGGGCGCCCCGGTCCCTCCTCCCGCCCCACTTCGTCGACCAGGCCGTGACGGCCCAGACTCTCCAACACAGCTTCGCAGTTCACGCCCCGGATGGCTTCGATGGCAATCCTCGTAATCGGCTGCCGGTAGGCGACGATCGCCAGGGTCTCCATGGCCGGCTTCGAGAGCCGTCCAGCTACCTCGGGCCTCAGGGCCCGCTCCACCGCCCAGGCGGCCTCGGGGTGGGTCACCAGCTGAAGCTCGTCCCGGTGCCGCTGGAGCATGAGGCCGGTGCCCTCCAGCAGGCTGGCGGTGGCTTCGGCTGCCTGCTCGGCGGCCTCCCGGGTCAGCTCCAGCGTGTGGGCCAACTCGCCGACGGAGATGGGCTCGGCCCTGACGAACAGCACCGCCACGATCGCCCCGGCCAGCCCGGCCTCGGACTGGGTGAGCTCAGCCGCCACCGGCACGCTCCACCAGGATCGGGCTGTTCGGACCGGCCTGGGTGCACTCCGCCTCTCCCGAGAAGATCAGCTCCAGCAGCGCCAGGAAAAAGGCGACCGCCTCGAGACGGTCTCGCGCGGCCGCGAATACTTGATCGAACCGCAGCGACCTCAGATCCGCCAGCAACCGGCGCAGCTCGTCCATCTTCTCGGTAACCGAGTACCGAGGCAGCGTGAGCTCCAGTTCGGTCGGGTCAGGCAGTCGGGCCAAAAGCTCGCCCAGGGCGATCGCCAGGGTCTCCGGACTGAGGTGGAGGGTGGCCTGCGGTTCCACCGGCAGGCCCAGGACTCGCAGGAAAGCCTTGGGACCGGCGCTGGAGTCCGCCATCAGGACGCCGGCCGCGGCTTTGAAGAGGCGGTATTCCGCGAGCCGCTCGCCCGGATCCTCTTCTTCTGGAGGCTCAGCCTCCCGGACCAGCGCGGCGTCGGTCGCATCCTCCAGGTGGCGACCCATCTTGATCTCCAGCAAGCGGGCCAGGACCTGGAGTGACTCGGCAGCCCAGAGTAGGTCAAGATCAGAATCCGCCTCGCCCACTTCCGCCTTCAGGTTGCGACTCAGTGAGGCCAGCTCCACCACACCCAGGTCGAGGTCGCCACGATGCGCCTCCAACAGCATGGAGTTGAGCCGCTCCAGCTCCGCCGCTTGTTCAGGGGTGGCCACGAGTCAGCTGCTCCCCCGGCCGGCGCCCACCGCCAGCAACAGCTCCTCGGCGTGGGCACGGGCCGCCTCCGGGGTGGCCTCGCCCGCCAGCAGCCGGGCCAGCTCCTCCACCCGCCGGCTGCCGGTCACTTCCACGACCTCACTGACCGGACGGCCGTCGCGTTCGGACTTGGCCACCACCAGGTGAGTGGCGGCGCGCGCGGCGATCGGAGCCAGGTGAGTGATGCAGATCACCTGATGCCGATCGGCCACCTCCCTCATCAGATCGCCGACCCGGTTGGCAGCCTCGCCGCCCAGTCCCTGGTCGATCTCGTCGAAGACCACCGTGGAGACGCCCGACTCCCTGGTCAGATGCGACAGAAGCGCCAGGGCGACCCGGGACAGCTCACCTCCGGATGCCACCTCGCTGAGCGGGCGCGTGGGGTCGCCGGGGTTGGCCGAGAGGTCGAACGAAATCCGATCCCATCCCGTTGGACCGGCGGCGCGGAGCGAACCATCAGACCCTGCAAGCCCGTCTGGGTCCTCGACCTGCCAGATGCGCACCTGGAACTCCGCTTTGGGCATCAGCATTCGGCGCAGGTCGGCAGTCACGGCCTGGGCGAGAACCTTGGCGACCCCGGCTCTGAGGTCGGACAGTCCCCGCGACTCCTCAACCAAACCCTGCTCCAGCTCCTTCAGCTCGGCCGCCAGCCGATCTAGATCTCCCGCGCCTTCATCAATTCCCTGAAGCAGGCCCGAGGCCTCGTCACGCCGGGCCAGCGCGGTCTCCAGGGAGCCTCCATGGCGGCGGAAGAGCCGCTCCAGCAGCTCCAGGCGCTCCTCGGCCTCCGCCAGCCGACCGGTGTCGTCGGGGAGTTGGGTGACGTAGGAGCTGAAGGAGAGCTGCAGTTCGCGTAGGTCTGCAACCGAGCTCTCCGCCTGATCCAGGAGCAGGTCCAGCTCCGGATCGATGCCCTTCGCCCCCCGGGCAGCGTGCAGCCCTGCCGCCAAGAGGTCGGCAGCCCCACTCTCCCCGGAGAGCGCGGCCCGCACTTCCTGGGCCGCCTCTCGCAGCCGGGCGGCATGCGCCAGCCGGTCGCGCTCCTGGCGCAGTTGCACGTCCTCCCCGGGACGGAGATCGGCAGCCCCCAACTCGGCCAGGTCGCGCCGGGCTTGCTCCAGGTCCCCGCGCTGCCGCTCTTGCAGCGCTCGGAGCCGCTCGGACGCCGCCTGATTTTCCAGTCGGCGCGACCAGAGATCGCCAACCTTGCGGAGGGCGTGCGCGGCTTCCTCACCCCCCAGGCTGTCGAGCGCTGACCGCTGCTCCGCCTCCCTGAGCCAGAGCGACGATGCTCCCTGGCCCTGGACGTCGACGAGCTGCGCTCCCAGGTCTCTGAGAGCGGTCGCAGGCACGGTCGCTCCGTTGGCCCGTGCTCCACTGCGACCGGAGGCCGATAGCTCCCTGGAGAGCACCAGTGTCTCCTCCACGACCACCCCCAATGTCCGGCAGGTCTCGGCCACCCGGATGGGAGGGTCGTCGAAGGCCGCGGCGGAGACGGCCCTCTCCGCGCCCCGGCGCACCAGGTCCGGGTCGGCGCGGCCACCCAGCGCCAGACCCAAGGCGGAGAGGAGAATCGACTTCCCGGCTCCGGTCTCGCCGGTGATGGCGTTGAAGCGCGACCCGAACCGTGCTGAGGCGCGCTCAATCACCGCCAGGTTCTCCACCCGCAACTCGACCAGCACAGCTCAGGCGCGCTGGACGTCCGGGGCAACCGTGGCCGACGGAGCCTCCTCCTGGGCCAGCTTGAGGACAGCGCCGAACCCGGTCTTGGACCGCAGTCGCTGGAAGAACCCGGGTGTTCCCGGCGGCCTGACCAGGCTCAACTCCGGGCCCTGCTTCACGGTCAGCTCGGAGCCTGACTCGAGTTGGCCCCAGACTCGCCCATCCGCGGCCGCCACGGCGCGGCCCCGCTGAACTGTGATGCGCACATCGAGAGTGTCCGGTATGACCAGCGAGCGGCTGATCAGGGCGTGGGGATTGAGGGGGGTGAGCACTAGGGCGGGCACCCTGGAATCTACCGGTGGCCCGCCCGCGGAGAGGGAGTAGGCGGTGGAGCCAACACTGGTGGCGACCACCAGACCGTCGGCATCGAAAATGCCGACCAGTTGATCGTCGCTGGTCACTTCCAACCGCACCAAGCTGACTCCTTCGGTCTTGATCACTATCTCGTTGACGGCGACATCCAGTGACTCCTGGACAGCGCCGCCTGTCACTGAGCGGATCTCTCCGCAGAGCGTCCGCCGGCGCTCGGTCTGGACGTTATCGGTGACAAAGGCCTCGATCGCGTCTGGCAACTGGGCCATCTCGACGTTGGTGAGGAATCCGAGCTGACCTCGGTTCACTCCGAGCAGCGGCACCCCCTTGGGGGCCGCCCGCTGCGCGGAGTAGAGCAAGGTCCCGTCCCCGCCGATGGCCACCAGCAGGCGGGCAGTCGTCAGCTCCCGAGCCAGCACTGACTCGGCGTCCGTCTGGGCCAGCCAGGTGCGGAGGGAATGCTCCTCGGCGACATCCCGCGCCCGGCGCAGGGTGGGCGACTCCTGCGATTCGCGGAAGTGAAGCAGGAAGCCGATCGAGGCAGAGAGATCGCCCCCGCTCAACGGCCGCTCCAGGGTTGATTCACTGACATCGCGCCTAGGATGTTAGGTCCTCGTCGGAACGTGGAAGCACTCCAGAGATTCAAAACAGCAGCCCCACCGCAATCCCCAGCACAGCGCCGGCGAGGACCTCGAAGGGCGTGTGACCGATGAATTCGCGGAGCCGCTCGTAGCGGAAGCCCAAGTGGCTGCGCAGGTCATCCAACACCTGGTTGAGGATGACGCTCTGCTGGCCCGCCGCCCGGCGCACCCCGGTGGCGTCGTAGACCACCACCATGGTCAGGATCGCCACCGCCGCGAAGATCGGGGAGCCGAGGCCGAGCTTGCGGGCCAGCACGGTGGTGAGGCAGACCGTCAGTGCCGTGTGCGAGCTGGGCATGCCGCCGGACAGCCCCAGCGAGCGGAGGCTGAGCCGGTGCTGCCGCCAGGAGTCGGTGATCACCTTGAGCACCTGGCCGATTGCCCAAGCCAGGAGAGGCACCCAAAGGAACTGATTAGTTAGTAGGGCGGTCACGCCTCTGGGTCAGCCGTCGTCCGGGTCCGACTCCTCGTCGGCCTCCAGCATGAGCGGCCGCTCTTTGGGCAGGCCGTCGGCCCCGGCACTGAGCTCGGTCACCCGGCGCTCGACTCCATCCAGTAGGCCAGAACAGCGACGAACCAGCCGAACCCCACGCTCGTAAAGCGCCATCGCCTCCTCCAGCGGGACCTGACCGTCCTCGAGGCGCGCTAGCACCTGGTCCAAATCAGCCAGTGCCGCTTCATAGTCGAGCCCCTCTGGCTCGGCCGGACCGGCTACAGCTCCCGCTTTCTGGTCAAGCCCCATCCCCACCTCCTGCCAACTCCCGTTTAACTTCGCTCACGCGGCTCACCAATCGACCGCTGAGGAGCTGGGTGCTGATGCTTGAACCAACCGCCACCTGCTCCGCATCTCGCAGCACCTCGCCGCCCGATTCATCAAGGGTGATCGAGTAGCCCCGACCGAGCACTGCCAAGGGACTGAGCGCCTCCAGCCTACCAACCCGCCCGGAGAACTCCTCCCGGGCCTGGAGCAGCCGGCGCTCCGGACCTCTAGCACGAAGCAGTCCAACCCGGGCGGTGAGGTCCCGGTGCTGGAGCGCCAGCAGCCGGCGCATTGACGTCCCCAGCCGCTGCTGGCGCAGGTCGAGATCGATTCGGCCGGTGGCGAGCCGGGCGGCAGGAGCCAAGCGGGCCAGCCGGCCGCCGCTCACCCCGAGCCGCTGTCGCTCGTTGGAGACCCAACCGTCGCCCTCTCGCCTCAGCCGCAGCGAGCGGCGGGAGAGGTCCAGCCGGAGGCCCCCCAGGTCCGGCACGGCCAGCTCCGCCGCCACCGAGGGGGTCGGGGCCCGCCGGTCGGCGACGAAGTCGGCCACCGAGGTGTCGGTCTCGTGTCCCACCCCCACCACGACCGGCACGGGGCATGCCAGGATCGCCCGTGCCACCTCCTCGGAGTTGAACGCTTGCAGGTCCTCCAGGGATCCCCCGCCGCGGACCAGCAGCACCACGTCCACCGCGGCCCTGCCCGCCACCTCCAGGGCGGCGATGATCTCCCGGACCGCCCCTTCTCCCTGGACCAACGTCGGGGCCACCACCACCTCGGTGATGGGACAGCGGCGCTGGACCACATGGATCACGTCGCGCAGGGCGGCCCCGTGGCGCGAGGTCACCACAGCCAGCCGCCGGGGGAGAAAGGGCAGCTCTCGCTTCCGCTCGTTGGCGAAGAGTCCCTCCGCCTCCAACCGAGCCACCAGCTGCTGAAACGCCAGGGCCAGGGCGCCCACCCCCTGCGGTTCGAGTCGGTCCAGGTAGAGCTGGAGCGATCCGGCGGCAGCGTAGACGGAGACCGAGCCGTGGGCCAGCACCTTCATCCCGGTGCGAGGCTCGAACTGCAACCCCCGCGCCTCCTTGCGGAACATCGCCGCCTTCAGCACCGAGCGGTCGACGCCCGCTGGCCGGCTGTCCTTGAGGTTGAAGTACCAATGTCCCGCCGCGGAGAGGTGGCAATCGCCCAGTTCCGCCTCCACGTAAGCATCCTGAAGCTGAGGATCAGCCGCCAGCGCCCCCCGGATCAGGGAGGCTAGCTCACCGACTTGGAGAACGCGCACCCGCTTGCTCCAGGGCCCACTTTGGGGCGCGGGCGATGTTGCCAAGCACCCCGTTGACGAACTTGCCCGCTTCATCTCCGGCCATCTGCTTCGCCAGCTGAACCGCCTCGTCGATCACCACCGCCACCGGCTCCAGCCGCCGCCAGCAGAGCTCCTCGGTGGCGATCCGCAGCACGGCCCGCTCCAGGGCTCCCATCTGATCCATGGTCCAGTGGGTGGAGCAGGCTTCGATGGCGGAGTCGATCTCGAGCTGGTGGGCTACCGCCCCCTCCACCAGCTCCTCGGCAAACCGTCGGCTGGTCGGGCTCTGGGGCTCCTGCTCCAGGTGGTACTGCAAGGGGCCCCGCCAATTACCGGGCTGCAACTCCAGTTGAAACAGCACCTGGACGGCCAGCTCCCGAGCCCGGTGGCGCGGCCCCACCGGTCAGTCCCCCTCGATTTCGGCGATGTGCAGGTTGATCTCGACGGCATCGAGGCCGAGCATGCTGTGGATTGCGTGGGCCACCTTGTGCTGCAGTTCCTCTGCAACCTGCCCAATTGACGCCTGCGGCGTAATCGCCACGTAGAGATCCAGCTTGATGCCGGTGTCCCCCACCATCTGCTGCTTCACCCCCCGATGACCCTGACGACGGTGCAGCGGTAGCGAGACGTTGACCCCCGTGGGCTCGCACATGGCGGCGATCCCAGCCACCTCCTGGGCTGCCAGCGCCGCGATCGAAGCCACCACCTCGCTCGCGACCCTGACCCGGCCCGGAGGCTGCTCACCCGGCTGATTCAGCAGTGACGTACTCACTGGACCCGCTCCAGGTACTTGCCGGTCCTGGTGTCGACCTTGAGGCGATCGCCCACCCCCACGAAGAGCGGCACGTCGATCACCAGCCCGGTGTTCAGCGTGGCCGGCTTGCTGCCACCTGTCGCGGTGTCGCCCTTGAACCCGGGGTCCGTCTGGGACACCTCCATCTCGACGGTGATCGGGAGCTCCACCCCAATTACCTTGCCGTCGTACTGGAGCACATACAGGTGGTCGGACTCCTGGACGTACCGGATGGCCTCGGCGAATTGGCTCTCATCCAAGGGGTACTGGTCAAAGGTGGTCGTGTCCATCACCACGTAATGCTCGCCATCGCGATAGAGGAACTGCACGTCCACCTTCTCGATGCGAGCTCGGGAGAAGCGCTCTTCAGGCCGAAAGGTCTCCTCGGTCAGGGAACCCGTGGTGAGGTTGCGCAACCGGGTGCGAACGACAGCGGTGCCGCGACCCATCTTGACGTGATCGAAGGAGAGCACCTCCCAGAGCTGCCCGTTGCGCTCCACGGTGGTCCCTGATCTGAGCTCGCCGGCGCTGATCATCAAGCTGCTCCTGGGGATTCCTTGGTTGCGGCCGATCCGGGGCCGGGGCGGGATTGATGATGCCAGCTTTGCCCGAGAAGCACCGCTGCCGCCTCCGACGCCGCCTTCTCTGAGTCAGCTGTCGCGACTTCGCCGTCGACTTCCGGGGAGCACCTCTTCTACCCCGCGACGAGGTCGTCAGAACTTGCTTCCGGAACGCGACTCGAGCTGAGATCGGAGGCGCCTACGGTGGGGCAGATGGCCGCCAAGTTGATGCCCCAGGTTAAAGAGCAGTCTCCATCTGGGCAGTTAGCCAGTTCGATTGTGATCGCCTCCCTCTCCCGAGCCCTAGATCTGGCCGAAGGGGAGCCGATGGGCCACGCCATCCGAAGCTGCTGGCTCGGGATGCAGATCGCCAAGTGGCTCGAGCTGCGGCCCGCCGAGCGCCAGGACCTCTACTACGCCCTCCTGCTCAAGGATGCCGGCTGCTCAGCCAACGCCTACAGCGTCACCCACTGGTTCCAGGCGGACGACCTGGTAACCAAGGCCGAGCTCAAGATCACCGACTGGAGCAGCCAGTGGCGCTCCATGGTCTTCGCGATCCGGCAGACGGCGCCCTCTGCGCCGGTCACCCGTCGGATGGCCCAGCTGGTCTCCCTGGGCAGCCGAGGCGTGGGTCTCGCCAACGAGCTGGTGGAGGTGCGCTGCACCAAGGGGGCCGAGATGGTACGCCAGCTGGGCTGGGCCGAACCTGCCGCCGCCGCGGTCCTGAGCCTCGATGAGCACTGGAACGGAGGTGGCCGACCGCGGGGGCTGAAGGGGGAGGAGATTCCGCTGCTCTCCAGGATCGCCCTGCTCACCCAGACGGTTGAGATCTTCTGGCGCCGGGGTGGTGGCCGGGCGGCCGAGACGGTGCTGCGTCAGCGACGGGGCAAGTGGTTTGATCCGGTGTTGGTCGATCTGGTCCTGGCCCACGCCGGCAGCGCCAAGCTTTGGCGCCAGTTCGGCGAGATCACTGACCCAGAGCACGTCGGTTATTTAGATCCAGAGCCGAGGTCCATCCCTTCCTCCAGCATGGACGACATGATCAGGATCGGAGAGGTGTTCGCCGCGGTGGTGGATGCCAAGTCGCCCTGGACCACCAACCACTCGACCCGCACCGCGGCCATTGCCCGTTTGATGGCGGAGAACATGAACTTCACGGCGACCGAGCAGGATCGGGTCGGACTGGCCGGACTGCTCCACGACCTGGGTAAGCTGGCGGTGAGCAACGCCATCTTGGACAAGGCGGGGCCGCTGCTCCCCGAGGAGATGGAGGAGATGCAGCGCCACACCTCGATCACCCACGAGATCCTCTCCCCGCTCTGGCCTCTCGATGACGTGGCGGAGATGGCGGCCTCCCATCACGAGCGGCTGGACGGAACCGGCTACCATCGCCACCTCCGGGGCCCGGAAATGCCCCACGGAGCCGACATCCTGGCGGTCGCAGACGTCTACGAAGCCCTGACCGCCCACCGGCCCTACCGGCGCGGGATGGACGCCGACGAAGCGATCGCAGTGCTCAAGAAGGACCAGGGGACCAGGCTGGCAGGCGAGCCGATCACCGCCCTCGAGCAGATGGTCGCCACCAAGCGGCGAGACGAGACCGAATAGCCCAGGGATCCGCTACATGAAGTAGAGGATCAGTCCGGCGCCCGCCACCAGGTACGGTCCGTAAGGGAGTGCGTCGCGCATGCTGACCCGTCGGGTCACCAAGAGGAGGATCGTGATCACCCCTCCAATCACCGAGCCGGCAATCAGAGCCCACAGGGCGTAGAGCTGACCGTAATTGAGGCTCATCCCGGTGATTGCCCCGATCATCATCGCCAGCTTGACGTCGCCCCAACCGAAGCCCTCGCCGTTATGGAAGATCTCGCTGACGACGGCGAATGGGAGCATCAGGACACCCCCCAGGAGAATCCCGAAGAGCGCCCGCACCACCGATAGGTCGGGACTCAGGTTCGCCAGCAGCAGGGCCAGAGCGATGGTGGGCAGGGTGATCACGTCAAGGATCAGCCGGTGCTTCAGGTCAAAGCCGAGGATCTGCAGCAAAATCACGATCCAAAGGCTGTGGACCAAGAGCCCGCGTCCCATCCCCTGACGCAAGGCGAAGGCGAAGAACCCGATGAATCCCAGGGCTGGCAGTAGCAGTAGCTCCAATCGGCCGGGTCCCAGCCGAGACGGGGGGTCTTCGTCCTTGAGTGGCCGCTCCAGCAGCAGCGAAAGCTGGCCCATCAGCGCACCACCGATAAGACCCAGGACGCCCCAGCCGAGCGACGCGATCGGCGTCACTCGGAACCAGTTCCTCTGGCCTCAGTCACCAATGCCTGCCTCATCCGAGTCCGGCCTCCTGGATCTGCGCATTGTGCTGGGCCAGAGTGACGCTGTACTCCACCTTACCGTTGGGCAGGGCCAGGAAGTAGAAATAGTTGCTGGCAGTGGGATGGAGCACGGCGTTGATCGCCGTGATCCCGGGGCTGTCGATGGGCCCCGGTGGCAGCCCGCTGTGAAGGTAGGTGTTGTAGGGAGAGGCGAACTCAGTGTTGACTGCGGTGCTGTTGTCTCCCGCTAACGACTGGGCGAAGAGCACCGTGACATCGCTCTGCAGCATCATTCCCGCCCGCAGGCGGTTGAAGAAGACCCCCGCCACCAGGCCCCTGTCAGTGACGGTGGCTGCCTCTCCAGACACGATGGAGGCCAGCACCACGACCTGATACGGAGTCAGCCCTACGCTGGCAGCGCCCTTGTCGATCTCGGCGCTGAACCGAGTCTGGAAGTCATCCACCTGGCGCTCCAGCATCTGGTAGGGAGTCACTTTGGGGAGTACCTGATAGGTGTCGCCAAAAGCCATCCCCTCCCAGCCGGCTCCAGCTGGAGTACCCGAGAGCACTGTGGTGTCGGGGAAGGTGGTGGCAGCGTTCGCCACCCTAAGGAAGCTGGAGGCCGAGAAGAGTCCGTCGCTCTGGAGCAGCTGAGCCTCCTGGCTAAGCCGCAGCCCGTCCGGGATCGTGACGTTGAATGCCTGGCTCAGCGGCGGGCCCTTGAGCACGTCCACGATCTCCTCCACTGACATTCCCGGATCCAGCGCAAACTTGCCCGGCTTGAGGTCTGCTTGCAGCTCCTTGGTCTCAGCGAAGAGCTTGAAGAAGAAGCTGTCGCGCACCAGCTTGCGCGACTGCAGGCTGGAAGACACCTGACCCAGGGACTCGTCCTTGGAGACGGTGAACAGGACCTTGTGTGACTGGCTCGACCGCACCGGGGAGAGCTCATTTCGGGTGACCACGGCCAGTGCGACTCCTCCCCCGACGACCAGGACCAAAAACACCAGCAGGCAGCCGAGGATCGGGTGGCTTCTCACCGGGCACGTCTCTTCGGTGCTGCCAGCGCCTGCTGAAGGATCAGGGTGGCCGCCACCTGATCCCCGACCTCCCGTCGGCGGGACCGCCTGGTTCCGGTGGCAACGAGATGGCGCTCCGCCTGCTTGGTGGTCAGCCGCTCGTCCAGGTAGCTGACCGGGATCCCGGTCTCGCGTCCGACCGCGGCGCCGAAGCCCCTCGCCTCCCCCGCCGAATCGCCCTCCCGGCCGTCCAGCTGGAGCGGCAGCCCGACCACGATCTCGGTGACAGAGAGCTCCCGGACCAGACGCGCGATCTCGATCAGATCTCGCCGATCGGCGGTGCGAAGCACAGTGGAGTGGGGCTGCGCGATCGTCCGGGTCTCGTCGCTGACGGCGACCCCGACCCGCTTGCGCCCGGGGTCAAGCGCCAGGATCCTCCCGGGCGGAGACGACCCAGCAGCCTTAGCCAGCGGTGTGACTCTCGGCGAGCGATGTGCGCACGATGTGGATATTCCCCGAGAAGATCGGCAGCCAGGGCCACCCAAACGGCGACTGGGTGATCTTCACCGTGCTGGAGCTCGGGAGCTGGGACAAGAGGTATGTCTTGGCCGGCCCGGGGCCCATGAAGCCGAGCTTGCTCTGGAGCGGCTTGAGGTTGAGCTTGGGAGCCCAGTAGCCGACCGCGTGGGAGGTGATCGTCACGGTTCCTCCGGCTCCCGCCGCGACCACCTTGAGACCGCCCAAATCGGGGTCAGCCAGCAGCTCACCGTTGGACGGGACTTTGGACTTGAGGTCCTGCAGCACGGCAGCTTTGGCGGCCACCGGGTTGTAGGCGGTGGCGGCGGCAGTGACCGAGATGGTCAACGTCTGGGCTGTAGCAGCGGGACACGGAGTGGACGCTGAGGTATTGCATCCGGTCGGCAGGGGCGGGTTGGTGACCGTGACGGTTATTCCATTACCCGCCGCATCTTGGGCGATGACGGACTTCCCAGCCAATCGTGCGAGATCTTTCTTCGCTTTGTTAGTTAGATTGGTGTCGATAGTCTGCTGCTCGGTCTGAGCCGCGGTCGCATCCGAGGTGGAGAACACTGACTGCGTCGTCGCGTTCGTGCCGCCGGTCATTGCGCCGGTGTTGGTGATTTGCAATTTCGACGATGGAGTGCCGCATCCAGAGCCTGCATTGATGCAACCGGAGGAAGCGAAGTTTCCCCAGCTCCACGTCTGGTTCGAACCCACATTGCCTTGAGTACCGACCGTGTTGGCGTCCGCTTGTACGGCCACAGGCGACGAATACTGTGGACAATTGGGCAGACTAACGGTCTGCCCCTCGCCGGCAGTGGTCGTTGTGAAGCCGACCCCGCTGGTCGTCTCGTCCTGAAATTCCGGGGAATTGCCCTGAAATGACAGTGTTAACCCAGTGACAGTCCCGCTCCAGCAAAACTCCAGATTCCCAGTCGCCGGCACCGGCGGGAGCGACTGGGTCCCGCTGGGCGTCACCGTGAAGTTCTTGTTGTACGTCTGACTCTGCAAGGCCTGGGTGGAAATCTGATCCAGCGTTCGTCCAGAGCTGGCACCGTCTGTGCCCTGGATGGTCACCGTGTCAGCAAGACGGTGCGCCCGCACCCCGAGGGTGACAGTGGCTGACTGAAAGATCAGGAACAACAGAATCACGACCAGGACCACAGCACCTATGGCGATGGGACGCTTACGTTCCCCCTGGGAATTCCACATGTCCTTGACGCGTCCCCACCAGCCGGCGGCCCCGCCCGTTCCTGCTGCCAGCAGCGCCGAAGGGTTTCTCTTTGCGAGCTGTGTCGGCGCGGAATCCTCACCGGAGGCGAGTGGCGCGACCGCCCCGCCACTCCGGCTTGACGTCTCGGCCACATCCGCTGCGGCAGCGGCGCTCGCCGCGGCCGCCGCAGCCAAGTCCGGCACTCCCCGGAGCGGTGCTCCTTGCTCCAGCCGAGCTAGCGAAGCGAAAGTCGGAAACCCGGTCCGAATCGCCAGTGCCTGGATCTGCGGGTCGCCGGAGACGATCGCGATCCGCTTCTGAAAACCTCTCGTGTACTGCATGAGCAGCCGCATGTCGAGAGGGGAGCGCAGGACCCGCCCATCGGGGGGGACCACGAAGACCAGATCGCGGTCTCCTTCGGCGCGCCGGATCCGGTCGACGAGGTCGGTGATCTCGTCGTTCGGCTCGACGTAAAGCAGCTTGGCCATGGCTATCGGGTGCTCCGACGTTCAAGGCCAACGGCCACGCAGCAGAACTCGTTACGACCCATCCGTACCTCGAATTGCCTTCGACACCTTGCGCAACACCCCTTCCAACCCTGGGCCTTCCTCGGTGGCGTCCTCGATCTGGCCGCAGCCCTGGTAGGCCAAACCCATCGCCACCACGTCGGCCGGGGAGGTGAGCAGACCCGTGGTGTCGTGGACCGCGGTCAACTCCTCCGGCACCAATAGTCGAAAGGTCGGCGGATGGACGAATGGCAGATAGTCGGTCCAGCGCAATACCGACAGCTGCTCGACCACCTCGGGCAGCAAGGAGCCGCCTCCGCAGAGTCGGACGGCGGTCGGAAGCGGCTGCCCTTTGGCCAGGTCATGCAGGACCAGCGCCACCCCCTGGGCCAAAACCTCCGCCGACTCCCCCATCGCCCGCCGCACCTGAGCCTCTTCCTGGCCGCCCAGCACGCCGGCCGAATGCCGCAATTTCAGGCTCTCGGAAAGCAGCAACGAGAGGTCCATATCGTGGGCCAACTTGCGGGTGAAGGCGCGTCCCCCCAGCTCGAACATCCGAGTGGATTCCAGGACGGCATTGCGGACCAGGCTTACCGTGGTGGTTCGGGCGCCGATGTCAATGAAGATGGCGCCCGCCTCCAGCACCTCCGGGGTCGAGGCCAGCCGGGCTAGGGCATACGGCTCGGCCACCGTCTCCAAGAGCTCCAGGTCCAACGCCTGGGAGATCTCGTCCACGGCTGCGTACTGGCCCTCGGTGGCGAAGGTGTTGAAGACGGTGAGCTCTACCTTCTGGCCCTGATACCGAAGCGGATCCAGGACCGGCTGTCCGTCCACCTTGGCCGCGGTGATCGAGGAATGCACCAGCCGCAGGGCGCCATCCGTCGCACCGGCGGACTCCTCATCGAGCCGGGTCTGCGCCTCGCGCAGAGCCCGGCGCTGAATTCCTTCCACCTGGTCGTCGAGCTCCCGCTTGGAGATCCGGACCTGGGGCCTGCCCCTGATCCTGGAACCGGAGTTGCTGACGGCCCGGACCCGAGCTCCGCCGATCCCGACGATCACCCGGGTGGGGATAACCTCGGCCATGTCCTCGGCGGCTTCCAGGGCGGCATGGCACCCCTCAAGCACCGACTCCAGGTCGACCGGCTGCCCGGGATCGATCTGCCCAGGGCCTTGCTCGGCGTGCCCCACTCCCAGCACGATTGCCTCGCCAGCCTCTTTTTTGAGGACCAACGCCTTGATCACCTGGGCACCCACGTCGAGTGCGGTCACGTGGGTCCTAGGCTGTCGGCGGGCCGACGGGGCCTTCGGCATCAAGCTTCCTCCAGACTGGACCCAAGGATGGTACGCACGGTCGCCAGCGCGGCGGCGTGACCGCCAGCGGAGACTCCCCCCTGGCCAAACTGCGGGTTACCCCCGCCGCCGCCGAACTGGCGACAAGCGGCCTGCGCAATCTGGCCCGCGTTGAGTCCTCGAGCTACCAGGTCCGCGGTCAGTTTAAGCGCCAGCGCCGATCCGGCTAGAACGACCGCGCAACCCTGGCCGATTTCGGCGGCCAATTCATCCGCTCGGCGGGTCAGATCCTGCCTCGGCAAGGCGTCCGGCAGGTCGAGGATGGCCAGAGTGATCGCTCCCACCTGCTCCCAGGTGGCAGCGTCCCTGGTAAGTGGTCCCTGGCGATGGGCTTCGTCTAGCTCTTTTTCCAGGGTGCGAACCCGTTCCTGAAGCGCCTCCACTCGCGCTCTGGCTTCCCCTGCCGGCACCCGAAGCTGCCGGACCACCGCAGCGCCTTGATTCCGCTGCTCCTCCCACCACAATTCCGCAGCGTTGCCTACGACCATCTCCAACCGGCGCAGCCCGGAGCCGACGCTGTGCTCCGCGGTCAGGATGGCGGCACCAATCCGCCCAGAGCGCTCCACGTGAGTTCCGCCACAGAGCTCCCTAGAGAAGTCGCCGAAACTCACCACCCGAACCTGATCGCCATACGTCTCCTCAGGGAGAGCGAGTGCTCCGGAGCCCCTCGCCTCGTCCAGAGACAGCAGCTCCACTCGACGCTCCAGGTCTTCTCTGATCGCTGCGTTGAGCTGCCGCTCCAGCGCCACCACCTCGTCACCGGAGAGCGCTCGTGGCCAGCTGAAGTCGAAGGTCGCCCGGTCTGGGGAAACAAGCGAGCCGCGCTGGACCACTCCGTCGCCGAGTTGGCGATGCAGCGCGGCATTCAGCAGGTGGGTCGCTGAGTGGTGGGCAGCACACCCTCCTCGATAAAGCGGATCGACGGTGGCCACCACCTGCTGGCCGACTGCGAGCTCCCCTTCGATCACCCGGCAGCGGTGGACCCTCGCTCCCGGGTACGGCGCCGTCGTGTCCAGGACCTGGGCCGAGCCTCCCTCCCAATCCAACCGGCCCCGATCCCCCACCTGGCCGCCCCCTTCGGCGTAGAACGGGGACTCTTCGAGGACTACTTCAGACTCCTCAGCAATTCGCGCCCGTGCTAACGGCTCCCCGGAAAGCAGCAGCAGGGTCACCTGACTCTTCGCCTGCAGCCGATCGTAGCCCACGAAATTCGTCGGTGGCAGCTCTATCTGCGCCGCCCCGACAGTCCGGGTGGTGCGGCTGGAGCGGGCCAGCTCCCGCTGGCCTTGAAGCAGCAGCTCGACCTGAGCGCGGTCCACCTGGAAGTTCCGGGCGGCAGCTAGATCCTCGGTTACCTCTAAAGGAAAGCCGTAGGTGTCGTGGAGCCGGAAGGCGTCGGCGCCGGAGATCAGACCGTCGTCAGATCGGCCCACGACCGCTTCGAAGTGCTCCATCCCCCGGTCCAACGTCTCTCGGAATCGCTCCTCCTCCTGTTCGATCACCGCCCGCACCCGCCCGGCGCCGCTCGTCAGTTCTGAGTAGTTCTCTCCGAGAACCGACACCACGACCGGGACGCACGGCCCCAGGCCCCCCTCGACCCCCAGGCTCATCGAGCTGACCAGAGCTCGTCGCAAGAGATGACGCAGGACGTAGCCCCGCCCCTCATTGGAAGGTGCCACCCCGTCTGCGATCAGCATGCAGGCACCCCGCGCGTGGTCAGCGAGACGCCGCAGGTGTCGGTCGCGGTGGGTCGCGCCGCCCGAATCCAGCTTGCGCGACCGGTTGGCAAAGTCGTCGCGAATGGGGGCGAAGAGGTCGGTATCGAAGATGGAGTCGCACCCCTGCAGCACCATCGCCACCCGCTCCAGCCCCATGCCGGTGTCCACCCCCGGGTGGAGCAGCGGCACGGTACGGCCATCGGCAAGCTGTTCGGAGTCCATGAAGACCAGATTCCAGATCTCCAAGTAGCGCTCGCCGTGGCCGGGGCGCTCATCCGGGCCTGAGCCGAAACGCTCTCCCAGATCGTAGTAAATCTCGCTGTCCACCCCGCACGGTCCGGTGGGACCCGCCTGCCAGAAGTTCTCCTGGAGTCGGGTCACTCGCTCCCCCGGAATGCCGGCGACCTTCTCCCAGAGCTGCACTGAAACCTCGTCATCAGGGTGGACGCTCGGGTAGAGCCGATCGGCATCGAGGCCGAATCCCCTGGTGAGCAGCTCAAAGGCAAAGGCGATCGCCTCCTCCTTGAAGTACGCACCGAAACTGAAGTTGCCCAGCATTTCGAAGAAGGTGTCGTGACTGAGGTCACCCACCTCATCGATGTCAGTGGCTCGGAATGCCTTTTGGCACGACGTCAGGCGATCGTGCGGTGGCGTCTTTTGGCCCAAAAAGTAGGCCTTAAAGGGAACCATGCCGGCGCTGACCAGCAGCAAACTGGGGTCATCCCGGGGAATCAGCGGCGCGCTGGGCACCCGGAGATGACCGTGCTGCTCGAAATAGTTCAGAAACTCAGTGCGGATTTGTTGACTTAGCAATGCCCATGGTCCATGCGGGATCGGCCGGATTCTAGCCGCTCGGCCGCTAGGCCGACGACCCCCGTACTATTCCGGCAGCTCGCGTTTGAGTTGAGCCAGCGCCGCCCGCTGAAGGCGGCTCACATGCATTTGGCTGATCCCCAGTCGGCGCGCCACCTCAGTCTGGGGCAGCTGCTCCACGAAACGCAGCACCATGATCTCCCGCTCTCTTGGGGTCAGGTGCCGCATCGCTCCGGCCAGCATGTTCTGCAGTTCGATCCGACTCAGGTTCTCGTCCTCGGCGCCAAGCCGGTCACCGAGCTCGCCGTCCCCGTCACTCAGTCCTGCCGGAGACTCCAAGGAGAGCGCCCGCTGGGCCGGCCCCGCCTCCAGCGCTTGGAGGACCTCGTCGGGCTCCAGCTCTAGCCGGGCAGCGATCTCCGGCACGGTCGGGCCCCGGCCCAGCTCCTGGCTCAGCTCCTGTTGGGTGCGCACCACCCGGGCGTAGGTCTCTTGGAGCCGCCGGGGGACTCGCACGGCCCAACTCTTGTCCCGGAAATATCGCTTGATCTCGCCGAGGATGGTGGGGGTCGCGAAGGTGGTGAATTCGAGGCCCAGGCTCGGATCGAAGCGGTTGATGGCTGCGATCAAACCCAGGTAGCCGACCTGCTCGAGGTCCTCAAGCGGCTCACCCCGGCCAGCGAAACGACGGGCTAAGGAGTGGACCAGTGCGGCGTATTGGGGGATCAGCTCCTCCCGTACCTTGGGATCGCGGGTCTTCGCGTACTCAGCAAAGAGCCGCCGCTGCAACTCACGATCGAAGCGGGGGGGACTTGACCCCGCCTCGGTCACCGCCAGCGGTACTTGGCCAGACGGACTCGCACGAGCCCGTCACCCGCCGCCTGGAAGTCGACGTCGTCAGCGAAACAGCTGAGCATGGAGATGGCTAGGTCGAGAGCCTCAGCGGTGGCAAGCGCGGCGGCCGGTACCCGGGGTCCGGTCTCGACCTTGGGCTGGGGCCGAGTGCCGAGCAGGCGGACCTCGACCCGGAGGGCATCCTCTTGGACCTGGAAGTTGATGCGGACCTTGGCGTCGGTCATCTCGGCGGCGACCGCCGCTCGGATGGTGTGCTCACAGGCCTCGGCAATGGCGATGTTGAGTTCGTCCAGCGCCTCGAGGCCCAAGCCCGCCACGCTGGCCATTCCTGCCGCGGCACGCTTGGCGACCACGATGTACTGGGGGTCCGCAGGGATCCTCAGCTCCGTCGCCTCGGCCGTCCTGGCAGCCATCACCTGAATTCTTGCCCCCTCCGGCGCCAACTCAAACCTTCCAGATGGGCCCGGCGGCTCCCGCCGGCTCTTGGCTCCGATCCCTCGCACACTAGGTGGGTGCGCCGCACGCTACCTTCCACATCCTCTCGAGGAGGCTCGTGGGCCGTCGGCGGTGTTGGCGCTCCCGAGGAATCATCACTAGGGTCGGGTGCTCGTGTCCGGCGGGGCCCCGGGCCCAAATTAAGGTAGCACGGCTCACTCGGAGCGAGTCTCCTGCTGGGAGACTACCCGGGGCGCGAGTCTCAAGCCCACCTCGGCCAACTGCTCTGGCAAGACCGCGGTGGGCGCTCCGGTGAGCGGATCGGACCCTGTCTGGGTCTTGGGAAAGGCGATGACTTCCCGGATCGAGGGTTCGCCCAAACCGACCATCACCATGCGATCGATGCCGGCCGCGAAACCCCCGTGCGGTGGCGCGCCGTAGCGAAAGGCAGAGATCAAAAAACCGAACTTCTGCTGGGCCTCCACAGGCGTCAGCCCGAGCGCTGCGAAGATCGCCTGCTGCTGTTCCGGGCGGGTGATCCGCAGAGAGCCGCTGCCCAACTCGACCCCGTTACAGACGATGTCATAAGCCCGAGAGCGAACCCGCAGAGGATCACTTGCAACCAGCGGCCAATCGTCTGGATGGGGCTGGGTGAAGGGGTGGTGCATGGGGCTCACCCCACCTCCGGCGGCGCTCTCGAAGAGGGGAAACTCCGTGACCCAGAGGAAGTCGAAGCGGCCCTCGGGGATCCACTGGAAACGGCGGGCGGCGTGCAGCCTCACCGCTCCCAGCGCAGTCGCCGCCACCTGAAGCGGACCGGCGGTGAAACACACGCAATCGCCGTCCTCCATCAGGAGGCGGTCGGTAAGTGCGGCCAGCTCAGACTCGGAGAAGAACTTCGCGATCGACCCCTCGTACTGTCCCGCCCGGCGCCACAGGTAGGCGAGCCCCATCGCGCCATAGGTCCGAGCCACTTGAAGCCACTCCCCCTCCAGCTCGCCCCTAGTCAGCTCAGACCCACCGGGTATCCGCAGCGCTCGGACAGTGCCTCCCGCCTCCAGCGTTCCGGCAAAAACACGGAACGAGGTGGCTCGGAATAGGTCCGAGACGTCCTGCAACTCGTAGCCGAAGCGCGTGTCCGGCTTGTCTGAGCCGAAGCGCTCAATCGCCTCGCCGTACGGAATCCGCGGCCAAGGAGTCGGGACCGGCTGTCCGAAGGCCGCTTCCCAAGCGACCGAGATCATCGACTCCAATACCTCGTAGATCTCCTCCTCGTCCACAAAGGACATCTCGAGGTCCAGCTGGGTGAACTCGAACTGGCGGTCCGAACGGAGATCCTCGTCCCGCCAGCAGCGGGCAATTTGGAAGTAGCGATCGAATCCGGCCACCATCGAAAGCTGCTTGTAGATCTGGGGTGATTGGGGCAGGGCCCAGACGTGGCCTGGCAGCATCCGGCTCGGGACCATGAAATCCCTCGCTCCCTCCGGGGTGCTGGGGATCATGGTGGGCGTCTCAATTTCGGTGAAGCCCAGGCGATCAGCCTCGTCTCGGAGTCGCTTGATGAATCGATGCCGCGCCCGCAGGTTGCGCTGCATCCTGGGCCGGCGCAGATCCAGGTAGCGGTACTGGAGCCGAACCCGCTCGTCAACCTCCGCCTCGTCACCGGTGCCGAGCGGCATCGCTTCTGCCTGGGCCAACACTTCGCAGAGGTCGACCGCCACCTCCACCGCGCCCGTGGGCAGGCTGGGGTTCTCGCTTCCCGCAGGGCGCGGCTCGACCAACCCTTCCACCCGCAGCACCCACTCCAGGCGGCAGCGCTCCGCTATCGCTTGGGCCTCTGGGAAGTGGGCTGGATTGAATACCAACTGGACCACTCCGGTGTGATCGCGAAGGTCAATGAAGGTAAGCCCGCCGTGGTCGCGCCGGTGGTTCACCCAGCCGGCCAGGGTCACCCGCTGACCGGTGTCGGCCAGGTTGACCGTGCCGCACATCCGTCGACCCCTCACAAGCTCGCCTCGCCAGCGGTCGCCCGTTCCCAGCTTCTAACCTGGGCCGAGGCGTCCTCCAGCCGAACCGCCACCTGCTCGCCACTGCTGAGCCGTCGCAGGGTCACTTGCTGGGCCTGGGCCTCAGCCTCTCCCAAAATGCCGACCGCCGCCGCCCCGCTCTTTTCGGCAGCCCTCATCTTGCCCTTCAGGCTCCGCCGGCCCACATCGCAAATAACCGCCAGACCGTCCCGGCGCAGCCGCTGGGCCAGGTCGATGACCAGGGGGACCACCGTGTCCTGGGCCGAGCACACGACCACCTGCGGGGGCGCAGGGGCGGGCCCTTGCGGCGCTAGCATCACCACCCGCTCGATGCCCGCCGCGAAGCCCACTCCCGGCGCGGCCGGATAGCCCAGCAGCTCTGAGAGTCCGTCGTAGCGCCCGCCGCCGAAGAGCGCGTTCTGGGCGCCCTGCAGGTCCTCGTGCCACACCTCGAAAGTAGTGCGCACGTAGTAGTCAAGACCCCGCACCAGCCGCGGATTCAGTTGAAAGGGGATGTGGTAGGCGTGGAGCGCCGCCTCCAGCCGGTCCAGCGCTCCCCGGCATTCGACGCAGAGAAAGTCCGTGGACTGGGGCGCGGTGGCCATCAGCGACTCGGTGTCCGGGTCCTTGCTGTCCAGAATCCGCAGGGGGTTTCGCCGAAGTCGCTCCCGGTCCAGTTCGGGAAGCACCGCTAAGTGGGGGGCAAAGTGGTCCAGGAGGGCCTGCCGGAAGGCAGGTCGGCACTGGGCGTCGCCAATGCTGTTGAGCTGCAGGGTGACACCCCCCAGGCCCAGCTCCTCCAGCCAGCCCCAGGCGACCGCGATCACCTCTGCGTCGAGCTCGGGCTCGCTGTCGCCTACTGCCTCGACCCCGAACTGATGGAACTGACGGTAACGACCGCGTCCCGGCCGGTCGTAGCGAAACATCGGCCCGCGATAGCTGAGTCGGACCGGTGGCGGCAGTTCCCGAAGCGACGACTCGCCAAGGGCGCGCAGCACCGGAGCGGTGTTTTCAGGTCGCAGCGTCAATGAACGTCCGGAGCGATCCGGGAAGGTGTACATCTCCCGACGGACCACATCGGTGGTGTCACCGACTCCTCGTACGAAAAGTTCGGTCGCCTCGAAGATCGGCGTCGCGATCTCCCGATACCCGAAGGCGTCGGCAACCCGCATCCCAACCTCGGCCGCACGAGTCATCGCCGCCAGTCGGTCAGGAAGGAGATCTTCGGTTCCGCGCGGCCTCGAGATCGGGGTCATCGAAGTGGCAGTGTAATTGGCCGGGCCCGGGCGGCCGGTCGACCTTGGACCGCTCAGCCGACCTCCCTCACCACCTGCTGGACGTCGCGAACACCCTCCAGTCGCTCCAGCAGCCGGCTCAGCTCCGTGAGGCTGGCGATGTCCACCACAGCCGATATGACCGCCGCTTGCGCTCCATCGACCTCGACCGCCGCGCCACTCAGGTTGACCTTGCTCTCCGCGATGGCGATCGCCACATCGCGCAGCAATCCGGTCCGGTCACGAGCCTCGATCCGCAGGCGGACGGGATAGACCTGCCGACTGCCCTCGTCCCAGTCCACCTCGACGATTCGCTGCGGGTCGGTGGCGTGTCGCATGTTGACGCAGTCCTCGCGGTGCACCGTGACGCCCCGGCCTCTGGTCACGTAGCCCCGGATCGGCTCTCCGGGAACCGGCTTGCAGCAGCGGGCGATGTTGGTCATTAGATCGGCCAGCCCCGCCACCTTGACGCCCCCGCTGGGGGCGGAGCGAGAGACCAGCGGGATGGCGCTTGCCGGTTCCGGAGCGGAGACGCTGGCAGCCGCCTCCTCGCGGGCGGCGAACTTCAGCACCGCCGTCCGGGCCGCCACCTCCCCGTAGCCGATCGCCGCGAAGAAGTCGGTGAGGTCGGGGATCCTGAATTCCTTGGCAAGCTCCATCAGCCGGGGCTGTGGCAAGCTGCCCAGCTGGATCCCCCGCATTCGCTTCAGCTCCCGGTCGAGCAGTTCCCGGCCGCGGGTCACGTTCTCCTCGCGCCGCTCCCGCTTGAACCATTGGCGGATCTTCTCCCGGGCGCTGCTGGTCTTGGCGAAGTTCAGCCAGTCGCGGCTCGGCCCGTGGCGTTCGGACCGGGTGGTGAGGATCTCGACGATGTCCCCGTTCTGGAGCAGGTAGTCCAGCGACACCATCCGCGAGTTGATTTTCGCTCCGAGACAGCGGTGGCCGACATCAGTGTGGATTCGGTAGGCAAAGTCGATCGCCGTGGCCCCAGCCGGCAGGGAGAGCACGTCGCCCTTTGGAGTGAAGACGAAAACCTCGTCTTGGAAGACGTCCAGTCGAACGTGCTCCACAAAACGCTCCGCGTCGAGAACCTCCTTCTGCCACTCCAGCAAAGAGCGGAGCCAGCTGAACCCCTCGTCTAGCCGCTGATTGGAGCGCGTGCCCTCCTTGTAGTGCCAGTGGGCCGCAATCCCCTCCTCGGCGGTGCGATGCATATCCCGGGTGCGGATCTGGATCTCCACCGGCTCGCCCCCCTCCCCAACCACCGTCGTGTGCAGGGATTGGTACCCATTGCCCTTAGGCATGGCGATGTAGTCCTTGAACCGACCTGGAATCGGTTTCCAGAGCGCGTGGACGACTCCCAGAGCGCCGTAGCAGCCGCGAATGTCGTCGCAGATGACCCGCAGCGCCACCAGGTCGTAGATCTCCCGGATCGTCTTGCCGCCCTGTTGCATCTTGCGGTAGATGCTGGTGAGGTTCTTCGGCCGCCCCACCACCTCCGCCTGAATCCCGGCCCCAGCTAGCTCCGCTTCCAGACGCTGGCAGGCCTGCTCCAGCACCACCACCCGCTGGCGCCGTCGCAGATGGACTTCCTGGCGCACTCTCTCGTAGCTGTCGTGGTCGAGGACAGAGAAGGAGAGGTCCTCCAGTTCAGCCTTCATCTGCCAGATCCCCAGCCGGTGCGCCAAAGGGGCGTAGATGTCCTTGGTCTCCTGCGCGATTCGCCGCTGGCGGTCCTCGGGCAGGAACTCGATAGTCCGCATGTTGTGCATGCGGTCCGCCAGCTTGATCAAGACGACTCGCAGGTCCTCCGCCATGGCGATCAGCATCTTGCGGATGTTTTCGGCCTGGACTTGGGCCTGGCTGTGGAGCTTGATCCGCCCCAGCTTGGTCACCCCGGCCACCAGCTTTTCCACGGTGGCACCGAACTCCTCACGGATCTGCTCAGCGTCGATTGGAGTGTCCTCGACCACGTCGTGCAGCAGGGCTGCGGCCAAGGCATCGGTGTCGAGATGAAGGTCAGCCAGTAGCGCCGCTACGGCCACCGGGTGGGTTATATAAGGCTCACCCGACAGCCGTAGCTGGCCGTCGTGGGCCAGCTCAGCGACCCGGTACGCCCGGGCCAGCGTGGCAACCTCGCTCTCCCCCAGGTAACTCAGGCGGGGGAGCAGGTCCTCGAACTGCATGCCCAATTAATGCATTCTAGGTGGAGCAGTTGAGATTGAACTCCCGAGCACCCTCCCGCCGCGGGTCTATACTCGGCGAAGTGGCAGTCCCAACTGACCCAGAACCGAGCGGCGTCTATTCGGCCGCCCCGGCTGCAGACGGCCCCCAGACCCTCGCCGACCTCCAGACGCACCCGCGCATGAGCCGCACCGCCTGGCTGATCGCGATCATGCTCTTTGTCGCCGTGCTTTCCTTCTTCATCGTGGTGGTCTGCCTGGGAGTGGACACCTCCTGAGGCGACCGACTTAGCCCGTCAGCGGGCGAGGACAGCGACCCCGGCGGTCCCTAGAAAGAAGATGAAGAGGTACAGCATCGAGAACCGGAAGAGCTGCCGCGCCCAGCGCATCCCGGATGCCTCGCGTAGGACCAGGACGCTCAGTGCGATGAAGGGAGCGCCAAGCAGCAGCGCGACCGCCAGCTCAGCAGGTCCCAGCCAGATCGCCAGGGTGCAACTGAAGGCCACCAAGGCCAGGGTGTAACCGACGATGCTGGTGCGGGTCTTGCGGATTCCAACCACGACCGGCCGC
>JBAWFE010000018.1:0-31166 GCA_049591595.1 Candidatus Dormiibacterota bacterium | reverse complement strand
GGCGGAGAACCAGCTGAGCCACCTCGGGCGGGCAGTCAGCTCCGGCCGGTACCTGACCGAGGGCGAAGGGACAACCAAGATCGCCGGCACCAGCGACGCCGCTGTTCCCTTACTCGCCAGTTCGACGTCGTTTGACGGGGACAGCGACGAGGTTACGGTGAGCGCGCTGCCGCCGTCGGCGGTGCAGGTGGTGCAGTCCGGCCAGCCGGCCGGTCAGATCACGCGAGCCCTCAGCGCGGAGCCGGCCACGGGAGTGCAGCATGTCACCATCTCCGGCGCCCAGGCCTGGCAGGAGTTACTGCACGATCTCTCAGTTCCCATCACTGCCGACAGTTCCGCTTACGCGGAGTTGGTCGGGCAATACTGGACGGCAGGCCCGGTGTCCTACCGCCTGTTGGCTGGCGGACAGCTTGACGCAGTCCCCGTGGCCAACCCGGACTCGGTGTGGACGGCCGGCCTGAACGTGAACGGCCTGAAGTACGTCCCCGCTCCGCCTGCCGCGGCCGACACGGGGTTCCGGACACTTGTCGAGCACACCGAATCCGAGGCCGCCGGGGTCAGTTCCGGCGGGCCAACGATTCCTCTCCTTCAGGTCGTGGGGCAATTTGATCCGGGGAGGTTGGCGGGCTTCTCGGGGAGTGGTGCGGCTTCGCCGTTGGCGAGTTACCGTGCACCACTGCTGACCGGGGCAGACGCCGCCAGCAGGAAGGAGTTGGGTGAAAGCGCTCTAGAGCCAGACGGCAACATGGCCGGCTACGCGCAGCCGGCGCCTCTGCTGTATACAACGCTTGCGGGAGCAGCGGCGCTCGAGGCTCCAGCGGCGGCTGCTTCGGAGAACGACACCCAGGCGTCGAGGCCGATCGGGTCGATAAGGGTGCGGGTGTCCGGGTTGCGCGGCACGGTGGCGGAGCAGCTGGCCAAGATCGCCGCGGTCGGCCAGGAGATCGAGAAGTCGACCGGCCTGCGGGTGATCGTGACCGCGGGCGCATCGCCCCAGCCGGTCACGATCGGACTGCCGGCCGGGGCCTTCGGCCGACCGGCACTTCGGCTGACCGAGGAGTGGACGGCAATCGGAGTGTCGCTAATAGTTCTGCGCCAGGCCGACCGCGAGAGCCTGGCTCTGCTGGTGCTGATCCTGGTGGTGTGCGGATTGTTCTTGGCGGGCGCGGCGCTCGCCGGGGCGCGTGGCAGGCGAGCTGAGATCGGCGTGCTGCGAGCCCTGGGCTGGGATCGGCGGCACGTGTTTGTGGTTGTGCTGGGGGAGGTCGTTCTACTCGGGGTGGTCGCGGGCGTGGTCGGTGCCGGGCTCTCCGCCGCTTTGATCGCGGGGCTGAAGCTCAGCGTGCCGTTGTGGCGTGCCGCGCTGGTGCTTCCTGTCGCAGCCGGTCTCGCAACGCTCTCCGCAGTCGTGCCCGCCTGGCTGGCGGCGCGGATACAGCCGGCCGGTGCGCTCACTCCGGTGGCGCGTGCGCCCCGCCACACGGGTCGCCGGATCCGCTCGGTCACAGGGCTGGCCTTCACCGGGGTGGCCCGGGTGCCCGGGCGCTGTGTGTTGGCCGGGGCGGGGTTAGCCCTGGCGGTGGCAGCGCTGGCCGTGCTGCTCGCCGCGCACGCCTCATTCAACACATCGATCGGTGATAGTGAGCTCGCCGGGCTGGTCACCTCTTCCACTCGAGGCACTGACCTGGCCTCGGCGCTGCTGATCATCGCCTTGAGCGCGGTCACGATCGCCGACATGACCTACCTCAACCTGCGCGAACGAGCAGGTGAGCTGGCGGTCCTGGCCGCCTCGGGATGGTCGCGGTTACACGTCGGACAGCTGCTGGCCACGGAAGCGCTGATCACTGCCCTTGCCGGATCTCTTGTAGGAGCCTTGGTCGGGCTGACGGTCGCGAGTACCGCGTTTGGGCTGTCGGCTCCAGTTGTGCTGGCGGCGATCGGCGCAGCGGCCGGGGGCACGGTGATCGCGCTAGGCGCTACCACCGCGGTGCTGCTCTTCACCTCCGGCCGTCCGCTGGCGCCGATCCTGGCCGCGGACGAGTAGATCTTGACCAGCAGCTGGCCCACTCGCCATGGAGCAGGGAGATGACGGCGTCGGACGGTACGCAATCCGAGCAAGGCGGCACGCCTGCTGGCGAGGTGGTCGCGGGATCAGGCAGCGGTGTGGCGGTGGTTTTCTCCGCCGTCAGCAAGACCTATCGAACCGGGGCCGGGCTGCCGGTGCGGGCACTCGCCGAGGTCACGCTGGACATCCCGGCCGGGCAGGCGGTCGCAGTGCTAGGAAGATCCGGGTCCGGCAAATCCACCCTGCTCCACCTGGCCGGTGCGATGGACGTCCCCGACAGCGGTCAGCTGATGGTGGGCGGTCGGGACCTCGGTGCGCTCAGCGATGCCCAGCGCACTGTCTATCGGCGCGGGATCGGCTTCGTGTTCCAGCGTTTCCACCTGTTGCCGGCGCTGACCGCCTGTGACAACGTTGCCGCTCCCCTGCTGCCGTTCCGGACGGGCTTCGACAAGCGCGAGCGAGCCGGCCAGCTGCTGGCCGCGGTCGGACTCGAAGGTCGAGAGCACGACCTGCCTTCCAAGCTATCCGGGGGGCAGCAGCAGCGGGTCGCCATCGCCCGTGCGCTGATTGGCAGCCCGCAGCTGCTCCTCGCTGATGAGCCGACCGGCAACCTCGACTCGGATACCGGCGCCGAGGTGCTTGACTTGCTTTTCGGCCTCCACCGTGATCGGGGCCTGACCTTGCTGCTCGGCACTCACGACCCCTCAGTCGCCGCCCGCTGCCAGCGGAATATCGAGGTGCGCGACGGCCAGGTCATCAGAGACCAGGTCGTGCAGCCGCGCGTAGCGGAATCGCAACTATGAGTGCACAAGTTGAGTGGTCGCATTCGGTCCCACTCAGCCAAATCGGCACCGGGCGGGACTAAATCAGCGATCCCGATTGCTCACTAATGGCCAAGAAGTACACAGTCTTGGTCCGCGCAGTCCGGTGGCAGAGAGTGGCCACGGAAGAGTCAGCTGGAAGGAGTAGCCGGATCGGTACGCTCCACTCCCTCTATGGAGTCGAGTTGCGAGCCTACTATCTCACGCTCTTCGGGTTCCTTGAATCGGGCGATTAGTTCCCGACAGAGCGCCGCGTAACGATCCCGCTCGTCGGCGGGGCCCAGCACTGCACTTGCTCTGGCCATGCCCTGCAGGCATGACGCCTTACGCCAATCTTCCCACCCGTTGCTTTCGACTCTTCGCAGAGCTTCGGATGCGAAACCCAGCGCTTGCTCGCCGTCGCCGAGAAGGCTCAAGAGGTGGGCGATCTGCCAGTCGCCGATTCCTCGCTCTTGCTCTCCGCCGACCTCCTCGCAGAGAAACCGCGACGCCGCGGCGGAGAATAGCATTTCCCGATCGTCGTCTGGCGTGCGCTCGCCCGATCCGATCAGATCCCACGTGTGGTTGAACGCTTGCTTGGCAAGGGTGCGGCGCCGCGCCTTTGCCTGATCGGGTTCGACAGCGGTCATATGCTCAAGATACGCGATCCGTCAGCCGGGACTCATCGCCCCGGATTCCCCCAGCTTGCTGGCTTGCAAACGTTGCCGGGGACAGCCAATTGAAGGCGTCGTGACCTTGCATTTCGTCCCAGACCCTCTCGGCGGATCCAGCCGCCCAAACACTGTGAGCCGAGCGGGACACATGCCTTGTGCGACGTGTCGGGCCGTAAGTTCTCGACGGATTTGAGCCCTCCTTGTTGCGCATCGGGCAGGGCGGGGACCGTAGCAACGGCGTCGTGGCGTCATCCCGCCACCTGGTACCGCGCAGCGTCGGCACGCTTCAGTTCGAGGCCCAGGCCAGGTCGGGAATGGTCGGGACGCAACACACCACCAACCGGATCGACCACGCCGTCGAAGAGGAGGTGGTCGAGGCGGACGTGGTCGGCGAAGTATTCCAGGTGACGTATGTTGTCTATTGCACAGGCGGGATGCAGGTGTAGGGCGGGAGCGCAGTGTCCGGAGATCTGCAGCCCGTGGGCTTCAGCCAGCGCCGCTACCCGCAACCATTCGGTGATGCCGGCACAGCGGGAGACGTCGGCCTGCAGGCAGTCGATGGCACCGGCCGCACACATGGCGTGAAAGTAAAAGAGGTCGTAGCCGTACTCCCCGGCCGCCACGTCGAGCGAAGTCTGGGCGCGAATCTGAGCCAGGGTGGCCAAGTGGTCAGACGAAACTGGCTCCTCGAACCAGGTCACCCCAAGTTCCTCGTAAGCGCGGGCCATGCGAACGGCCTGCTTCGGATAATAACCGCCGTTGGCATCGACGAACAGCTCAACGTCGTCGCCAACGGTCGTCCGAGCCAGCTCGGCTCGGGCGAGATCCCGGTCGGGACGGCTACCGCACGACTGTCCAACTTTGATCTTGACGCGAGGGATCCCTTGGCCCTCGGCCCAGCCTCCGAGCTGCTCAACCAGTTGATCGTCGGTGAGTGACGTGAACCCGCCGCTCCCGTACACGGCAACATCGTCGTGTACCTGACCTAGTACCTTTACCAGGGGGAGGTCGACCAGTTTGGCCTTGAGATCCCAGAGTGCGATGTCGACAGCTGCGATCGCCATGGACGCGATCCCAGGGCGGCCCATGTTGCGGATGGAACGAACCATCGCCGACCAGCAACGCCCGGTGTCCATCGCGTCCTGTCCAACGACCGCGGCCTTGAACACATCCTCGATAAGGCGAGCGCACGCACCCGTCGCGTAGGAGAAGCCGATTCCGGTCTTGCCACCGGCGCAAGGCTCAACAACCACCACAGTCGTGGCGCTCCAAGTCAAGGTACCGTCGGACTCCGCCTCCTCAGTGGGGACGGTATATAAGCTCACGTCGATTCTTTCGATCTCAGGCAAGAGGAAGCCCTCCAAGCTCGTGTGGCCGCTCGCCCGGCGACAAGCTGTGCGACGCGAGCACACTCACCCTGGCCGGCGCGGCCATTCTGACCACGACGCCGGCTCCGACGGAAGCGAAAGCAGTGGCGATCAACGCCTCGACGAGCGCAGCTCGGCGCCAGCGGCGACTGAATAGCGCGAGGGCGGACATGCTCGTCCCATGGGCGGCGTCCGCCCCAACTCCGAGTGACAGAACCACCGTGTTGGGCGCTCCTACCGTCACGAGTGCCTGGGCCAGCTGACGTACCCCCAAGACCCGAACCGCAACTCGGGCGCCCCGACCGTACGGCTGGCTCACCAACTGGAGGGGCGCCAAGAAAGCTGCCAGGAGGTTGAAGAGCCCAAGCCCCGCCCGCACCTGGCTCAGGCGGATGCACTCCGACCGCGTTGACGATGGACCACCCCTCATCAGCGCTCAGCCTGGTCAAGCCCGCCAGACCCACTGCTGGTTGGGAAACCGCGACATGGAAGCACCAGCCGCCCAGTGGAGCCGCTCTCGGATGTGTCGGACCATGTCGGCCCCCACGACGACGAATCTGAATCCGTCCGGAAATGCTTCCCGTGCATTAGCTCACTCCCTCAACGCCGGGCGACAATCTTTGCCAGGGTGATACCGCCTGCCACGATCGCCACGCCGGCGACCGCGGTTAGAGGGCGCGCATGGTGAGAGATCCATAGCTCAAGGCTCGAGGAGCGAGCCTGGTCATCAAAGACGCCATGGGAGCCGTAGTCATGGCCGTCCTCTCCGTCCGCCGGCTCCCAAAGGTTATGAGCACGGTCCGGACCCACCTTCTGGTCGGTCTGCTGGGACTGGAAGCCGGTACGCGCAAGGTAGCGGTCCAAAAGAGGTGCCGCGAATTTGTTGGCCAAGATCGTGCCGGCAGTGCTCGCACCCACCCAGTACTGCTTCCGCTGCGGATGGTCAGCGGCATAGAGCACTCCGCGCGCCGCTACCTCCGGCTGGTAGATCGGTGGTACCGGCTGCGGGTGGTTGGGGAGCCGGGAGAGCACCCAAGAGAACTGTGGGGTGTTGAGGGCGGGCATCTGGACCACCGTAATGCGGATTGGGCTGTGGTTGTGCAGCAGCTCGGTGCGCACCGAGGAAGTGAATCCGTTGATGGCGTGCTTTGCCCCGCAGTAGGCACTCTGCAAGGGGATGCTGCGCTCCGACAGCGCCGAGCCGACCTGCACAATGGTGCCGCGGTCTCGTCGTTGCATCAGGTCGAGCGCCACGCGGGTGCCGTACACGAAGCCCAGGTAGCTAACTTCGGTGACTCGTTTGAACTCTTCCGGCTTGATCTCCGAGAATGGGGCGAACACTGAAGTGAATGCCACATTGACCCACAGGTCAATTGGCCCCAGAGCGTCTTCGACGCGCTGGGCTGCCGCCAGGACCTGTTCGTAATCGGCCACGTCGGTAGGGATGGCGAGCGCCATGCCGCCGGCGCGCTCGACGTCGGCTACCGCTCCAGCGAGACCGACCTGGCCCCGCGCCAGGAGTCCGACGCGGTCACCTCTCGCGCCGAAAAGTTGAGCCGTAGCCCGGCCGACCCCAGCGCTGGCACCTGTGATGACGACGGTCCGGGTCATAACTGCTCCTTCGTTTGGAGGTAGTCGGTCGGATTGCCCCGGATCACTCCTCCTACCAAACATCTCCGTGGCGGGTTGCGGTCGACCGGTGAGCCGGCGCTTCGACGGTTGACCCGTGTCGCGACGTGGACCGCGAGGAGCCGCGCCCGCGGCCTACTTGCCGGCTGAAAGGTGGTCATCAGTGAACTCAGGCCGGCCGCCGCACTAGGCGACGCGTATGACCGTGACGTGGCAACTGGACCGGCGGAAAGTCATGACGCGGGCGGGCCAAGAGATGAGCGGCCGTTCCGTAAACGGTGCCTAGTCCCTGGTGCCCGATGCGCTGGAGCAGCGCGACGGCCACCGGGAGGCTGAGCGCCCGAGGCGATCGAGCGTATCCCAGATCGAAATGCTCAGCACTTGTGGCCAGACGCTGGGGGCTGACCGCCAGCGCGAGCGCCGCCAGCACCGCGAACGCGACAAACCGTGGAGCCGTGGCAGACAGCCGCGGCCACCAGCCTGCGAAGCTGCTCCAGGGTCGTGCCCAGGTCAGCTTGGTAGCTGGTAGCGCGACCATCTCAGGCCCACGATTCGCTGAGTTGCGCCCGGGTCGCGGTCGGCGCAGCGGTCGGGTTAATTGCCTTGTCGGCGAGGCGGCTCGCGAGCCTGGAAGAGAGCGCCATGATCGTGAGGGCGGGATTGGCGCTGCCCTGGGTCGGACAGACGCTACCGTCGGCGATCAAAAGGTTGGGAACGGCCCAGCTCTGCTGGTCTTTGCTGACCACGCTGTCAGAGGGGTTGAAGCCCATCCGACAGCCTCCGATCAAGTGGGCGTAGCGGTGGATGGTGAGAAGATCTTGAGCTCCAGCCGCCTGCAGGATTCGGGTCAGAAGTGACGTCGAGTAATCGATGTTGCGCTTGTCGTTATCGCAGAGTGAGTAATCAAACCGGGCGACCGGAAGTCCATAGCGATCCTTGGAGTCGGCCAGCGTGACGCGGTTGTCCGGGAGCGCCAGCAGTTCGTTGAGCACACCCGCCGTGACCCAGTGGTTGTAGTCGCGCATGTACTCGCGCATAGCACCGCCCCAATGTCCGTCCGCCAGTACGTGCTCAGCCCAGCCGATCGGAAGGGGCGAGATCGTCTGGATGCTGAAGCCGCGCGCAAATCCGCGGGCAGCATCGGTCTCGTAGTACTGTTCTGAACTGACCTCTGGCGGAGGAGCTTTGTACATGCGCATCTCGGTCGGAAAGCGCCCCGCGGTTTGGCACGCACCCTGGACCATGACGTAGCGGCCGACCTGGTCCTCGTTGTTGCAGAGCCCGAGTGGGAATCGCTTCGAGGCCGAGTTGAGGAGCAGGCGCGGCGTCTCTATGGAATACCCCGCGACTGCCACCACGGCGGCCCGTTGGTGGTGCTCGCTGCCGTCGACCTCTCGCTGGTATGTCACCCCGATCGCCCTGCCGCTCCCCTCATCCAGCTCGATCCGGGTGGCCATGCAACTTGACCGGATCTCTACGCCGTGGGCGAGTGCGTCGGGAAGGTGGGTGACGTACGGACTAGCCTTAGCATTGACCTTGCAGCCTTGGAGGCAGAAGCCGCGGTAGATGCAGTGAGGACGGTTGCCGAAAGTGCCGTTGACAATTCCCACCGGCCCCGCCCGCATCTGGATACCGAGGGAGTGCGCCCCCTGCCAGATTGCCTGTGCGGGTCCGCTGACCGGATGAGGCGAGAACGGATACGTGTGGGGATCACCCCAGGGCCAGTCCTGGCCCGCCACCGGTAGCTCACGCTCAACCAGTTCGTAGTGTGACTTCAACTCCTGGTAGCCGATGGGCCAGTCGGCGCTGACGCCGTCCCGGCTCCGGGTCTCGAAGTCGGAAGGGTGGAAACGCGGGCAGTAGCCGGCGTAGTGAACCATCGACCCACCGACGCCGCGACCGCTGTTGTTCTTGCCCAACTGAATTGGATCGTCGCCGCCGATAATCCGGTTCTGGGTCCAGTAAAGATGGTGGGACCCGGCCTCGTCGCTCACCCAGTCGTCGTCCGGATGCCAGAACGGACCCGCCTCCAGGATCACGATTCGCCAGCCGTGGCGGGCGAGGCGCTGGGCCAGAACGGAGCCTCCTGCACCCGCGCCCACGATGACGATGTCTACTTCGTCATCGTCCGCGTACCGACACATGGTGTCCTCGCCGGGAAGTCCGCGACGATGCACATCGAGCAGAAATCGGGAGTCGTTGGCCACCGGGCCGACCGAGCCTTTGAGGCGACTTCGCCAGCTCAAGTCAGATCCGTGGCCAGCGGAACAGGATCCTTCGAGGTGGAGGCACGGCCCTCGTGGGGATCAAGAACTGCGAGTGGTCCGAGCCGCATGTACCCCTCGGGGTAGGCCGGTCCACCGAATCCGATCTCGTTCCAGGCCCAGGGGTGACTGTAGAACGCGGAAAGAACCATTCGCATGCAGACCTGGAAGGCCCGGTTGACATTCAACTGATCCCAGGCTCCTCCCACGAGTCTCCCCTCGGCCAGCTCGGCGACGATCGCCAATCGGCTCTCTACGTCGCAAGAGGGGAAGTCCTCGACCCCGTACCGGTGCGCCGCCACCTCGTCCAGTCCGCGCAAGACCAGGTGCCAAGTTTGGCCGTCGCCGGGCATGTCGGCGTACTGGAAGCCGTCCAGGTGACCTTTGGACAGCTCCTGGTCGACCATCTCGGCCACCGGCACCCGCGGGTCTTCGTCCTGGGCCATGACCACGTCGCAAAGGGCCCGCAGCGTGCCCTCCTCCTCAGCCGAGAAGAAGTGCAGCTCAAGTGACGCTCGGAGGCGGCCCTCCACCACGGCGCGAGTGGCATGGTCCCAGCTGTCGGCATTGGACAGAACGTCGTAGTCGGGGTAGCGCCCGATCATTTGCGGCGTCGTGCCCTTGCGCTGGCGGGGCAACCAGCTTGGGTGAGGTGCCAGACCGCCTTGACGCAAGTTGGGCAGATGGCCCGGGTCGCGGAAGTCCGGCACAGCGTCAGCGCTCCCGCCGGAGCAGGGCGGCAAGCAGGCCCAGGAATCCCACGATGGTCATAAGGCCCGGGGCTAGAATCGGCGGCCCCATGGGGACGTTGTAGGACGCCAACGACCAGCCACCCGGGCGGCGGCCCACCCCGCGGGCGTGGTAGTACTCCCCCACCAAACCGTTGAGCGTATAGAGGCCCGCGGTCAGAGGCAGCCAGGTCTTGGCGCAGCGCCGGCTGAAGATCCCGCCGATCCCGGCCACCACCACCGGCGGCGTGACCAGGATCGGGCTCCACATCATCTTGTTGCCAAAGCTGGCGCGATAGTGCTCGACGTAAATCTCAGCTGTGGTGACGAGCGCAGCCATCGCGGTCAGTCCGGACAAGGAGCGTTCGAAGGTCCCGTGTTGGACTTCACTGACGATCTTGTCGATCAGGTAGGTGGCCTCGCCTACTACCTCGCCGTGGCTGACACCTTTGATCCTGGACATGGCTCAGCGCCCCGGGAGGAGTTCTTCGGCAATCTCCCGAGCGCCCTCAAGAGCTCCCCGCCAGCCGCCCTTTGGGTCCTCCAGCACCGACTTCATCAAGGCTTCCGCCTCCTTTGCAGTGACATGGGGTGGAATCGGCGGCTCGTCCGGGGTCGTCAGCGCATCGACGATGACGGGTCGATCGGCAGCGAAGGCCTCCTCCCAGGCGCTCTCGATCTCTGACGCGGTCGTCACCTTGACGCCCTTCAGGCCGATTAGGTTGGCGTAGTCGGCGAAGGGCATGTACGGGATTCCTTGGGACGCTTCGAACCTCGGATCACCCTCAATCGCCCGCTGCTCCCAGGTCACCTGGTTGAGGTCCTCATTGTTGAGTACCAAGATGATCAAGCGTGGATCGGTCCAACTCTTGTAGTACTTGAGGGCCGTCAGCATTTCCGCCATCCCGCCCATCTGCATGGCGCCATCTCCGACCATTGCGACCGACACCCGGTCGGGGAAGGCAAACTTAGCCGCGATGGCATAGGGCACCCCTGGGACCATGGTGGCCAGGTTCCCAGAGAGCATGGCTTTCATGCCCTTGCGGATCTTGATGTGCCGGGCATACCAGTTTGCCGCCGTTCCCGAGTCCGACGACAGGATGGCGTTGTCGGGTAGGTGGCGCGACAGCGACGAGAACAGCCCTTGGGGCCTGATCCGGCCACGGAGGTCAGATGGTTGACCCCGATCGTCCATCAGCTGCCACCAAGCGGCCACCCCCTTCTCAAGCTCCCCCTGCCAGGAGCGATCGTCCTTGCGGTGCAGCAGGGGGAGTAACTCAGCCAGGGTTTCCTTCGAGTCGCCCACTAGGGCCAATTCCATGGCGTAGCGAATCGAGAGATTCCGACCAGCTAGATCGATCTGGATCGCCTTGGCCTGCCCCGGAGGAGGAAGGAATTCTGAGTAGGGGAAGCTGGTCCCCACCATGAGTAGGGTGTCGGCGCCTTGCATCATGTCCCAGGACGGCTTAGTGCCGAGGAGTCCGATCGAACCTGTGCAGTACGGAACGTCGTCGGGAACCGCGGCCTTGCCGAGCAGCGCCTTGGCTACTCCCGCTCCCAGAGTGTCCGCCACGGCCAACACCTCATCGGTAGCGTGCAGCGCCCCCTGACCGACCAGCACCGCGACTCGTTGACCAGCGTTGAGGATGTCCGCGGCCGTCTGAATCTGTTGGGTCGAAGGGACCCGGCGAGGCGGCCACCACCCCACCCCGGAGTGCACGGTGTGGGTCAAGAGAGGCTGTTCAGGTACTGCATCCATGTCTTGGATGTCGGCTGGAACGATCACGCAGGTTACCGTGCGTTCAGCCTGAGCAATACGCATCGCCCGGTCAATCATGTGCCGTATCGTTGATGGCTCAGTCACCTGTTGCACGTAAGCCGATGCCACGTCCGAATACAGCTGAAGGAGGTTGACTTCTTGTTGGAAGTCTCCTCCCATGGCCCGATTGAAGGTCTGGCCAACGATCGCCACTACCGGCCGGTGGTCCAACTTAGCGTCGTATAGACCATTCAGTAGGTGGATCGCCCCTGGGCCGGAGGTAGCTAGACACACCCCCACCTGCCCAGTGAACTTGGCGTGGCCACAGGCCATGAACGAGGCCATCTCTTCATGCCGCGTCTGGATGAATCGGAGCCGACCTTCCGCACGTCGCAGCGCACCGAGGATACCGTTGATGCCATCCCCTGGGTAACCATAGATTGTGCCCACACCCCATTCGATCAAACGCTCGCACAGATAGTCACCACCTGTCATTCCCATAGCACAATTCTTCCTTCTTTCTTCTTGGGCATTTTGTCAAGCGGGGTGGACTCGCACCTCGACCATTCCCTCACGCGTCCTGGTTTCGAAGACCGGATTGGCGACCACCGCGGGACCCGTCGTGACTCGGCCGCTGCGCAGGTCGAACCGAGAACCATGCCATGGGCAGTGAAGCTGCCCCTCCTCCAAGGGCAGCTCGTCGAGAGGCCCTCCGGCGTGCGAGCAGACCGCACTGGCCGCACAGACCTCACCCCCAAAACGAGTGAGGACAATGCGGCAGTCACCCACCATCTTGGTGAGCAGGGTGCCCTGGTGGATCTCCTTCTCGGCAGTTACCGCTTGCCACCGGATCGGCCCTTCCGTGAAGGCGTTGCGATTGACCTGGATTCCGAGCCGAAAGACTAGGTCGCCGCCGACGTAGGCACCGGCGCCGACCAGCCCCAGGCCGACCAAAGAGAGCCGGACACCCGCCCGACGCGACCCGCGGTGACGTACTACTAATGACGTCGCGATCAGCAGCAGAGCGGCACTGTTAAGCAGACCGTGGGCGGTGGCCAGATCACGCTCCGCCCCGAACTTATCCTCCCAGTCCGCCAATCCGCTCACGGCGGCCGCCACCCCGCCGACGGAGCCAGCGCCCCAGAGCAGGTCGGCCGCCAGACCCCTTGAGTCGCCGTTCCCGGGATCGACCTGGTCGAGGAGCGCCGCGGCCACCCAGGTTCCGATGGGGACGTCTGTCAGAGCGGGGTGGAGCGGGTGACCCAGCCAGGTGCCGTTGAGAAAGCTCTTGGCGGCGGTGCCACGGTGACCGGCCACGGCGATCCACCTGGCTACCAGTTGGTGAGCCGACTCCCCGACCCCCTTCAGAAACAGTAGTCGCCCGACGACCCGGTCAAGAAAGTTGGAAGGAATTGTTCAGACCCCGACTGCGCTCGGATGACGATCCACGGTGCCGCTATCCCGGCTTCGCGCCGAGAAGAGCACCGTTTCCATGCTAGACGAGGGTTCGGAAGGCTTGGTCGTTAGCAGTTCGGAAGGTTCCCCGGGTCCCGAGGAGTTACCTACTTGAGCACTAGTCAGAAGGGCCACACTCCCGTGGATCGATTGTGGCCCCAGTGGGCCGGAAAGAACCGCCGGAGTACGAGGTAAGCTCCGGTGGACACGAGGCACCAAGCCACCGTCGCCAACACCAGCGCCAGGCTGGGAGTCAGCCGTGGAAGTAGGTGCCAAGCAACCAGGCCGAAGGCGATCAGGCCCATCCCCCCGAGCTGACCACCCTTGGCGTCAGCCGCCGCCTCGTGGCGCCCATATTCCGCTTGAATGAGGGTGAGGCTGGCGGGCAGGATGGCCGGAAAGGCGAGGAAGACGCCGCCGACCCTGGCGCCCCACAACGTGGTAATGATGGTGGCGACCGCGGACACTAAGAAGCCAAAGACGAACCGCACCAGATACTGGCGCGGCTTGATGGTGCGCAGCGACCGCTGGTCTATCTCAATCCGCTGCTGACCGTGGCGCCTGGTCGACCGGCTCATCGAAATGCCGCCAACATCACGACTCCGGCGCAAACGAACCAAATCGGCAGGGCCAGCAGGGTACCCCGGAGAGCGCGATATCGGACCACGAGCACGGTCGCCACGGTGCAGAAGACGATCATTCCAACGGCGCCCGCCAGCATTCCGGAAGCGGCTCTTGAGGCCGCCGCCGAACCCGCGATTGCGGCAGTTAGCAGGAGACTGGCCAAGGCGATCGAGGGGGAGGCGGAGAAGAGGCCGGCGAAGTCCTTGGGCTGGAGTGTCTCAGCGATGAGGGAGAACGCGACCACCCCCAAACCACCGGCCAGTCCGTGAATGAGAACTTCGAGTAGGAGTCTGGTCAACTCGCTCCCCCGGTGCCGGAGCTGGCCGTACGAGGACCGCGGCCCCCCGGCCCAAGAGCCAGCGCAGCCAGAGGAGGTGTCGATTCTAGCCACGCGGACCTAGCTCGACTGCCCGGTGGCAACCGTTCGAGACCGCCATCTCTCCAATCTCTACCGGGCCGAACCGATCAAGAGCGGGAACTAACCCCTCGTCCACACAACCGTCCGAGCCAGGACATAATCGACCATGACCACAACGCCACTGTGCAGATCGGCTTTACTCACGGGGTGGTGACTCGCTGGGAGCGGAGCGCTCCGCCTCGGCAACCGCCCTCTCTGCCTGATGGATGGTCGGGCACTGCCCGAGCTCTCGGGTTACGCCGTCGCGCGGGCGCCTTCAGCGAACCATCCGGGGGGCCGCGTGGTTAAGCTCTGCATGGAAGATCAGCCGGTGGGTGAACAGGCCCGGGCCATCGGAGCTTGGGCCGAGACTCAGGATTTTTCGGCAGCCGGCGCTCCCGAACGGGCGGCGACTTTCGCCCACCAACTAGTCGATCTCGGACTTTTGGATCTGCCACTTCCCGGCGATGGACAAACCCCCGAGCGGTTCTCGGCCCTGATCGCTCTAGGCACTGCCGATTGCGTACTGGCTCGGCTGGCGGAGGGGCACGCTGATGCCATCGCCATACTGGCGGAGCTGCAGGGCCCAGAGCCTGGACTTGGTCGTCTGTGGGGGGTCTGGGCAGCACAGCCCCCAGGCAGGGCCGGTCTGGAAGCGCACCGGACAGAGGAGGGCTGGCGGGTTGAAGGAGAGAAACCGTACTGCAGCGGCGCTGCCGCCTGCGACTCCGCCCTCGTTTCCGCCACCACCTCCGCCGGGAGCCAACTCTTCGCCGTCGACCTGCACCAGGAAGGAGTCGAGGCCATGGACGGAACCTGGCCGGCGCTGGGGATGGCTGGAAGCGACAGCCGGACCGTCCGCTTCCGCCATTCCGCGGCTACCCGTGTAGGAGCTCCCGGGGCCTACGTCGACCGCCCCGGCTTCTGGCACGGAGCGGCGGGGGTGGCCGCCTGCTGGATGGGGGGAGCGGTCGGCGTCGCGAGGGCTCTGACCCGCGCCGCCGCTCGGCGCGAACTGGACCCCCACGCGTTGGCCCACCTAGGCGCCATCGATGGGGCGGTCGTTGCCATGCGCTCGGTCCTATTTGAGGCGGCGCGGGACTTCGACCTGGACCCCGAGGACCAGCAGGGAAAGGCGGCTATGGTTGCTCGGCGCACTCGGACGGTGGTTGAGTGGGGGTCGGGTCTGGTGCTGGAGCGGGTCGGCCGGGCGCTCGGCGCGGGTCCGTTGACGCAGGACGCGGCACACTCCCGGCGCGTCGCCGACCTCACCGTTTATCTCCGTCAGAGCCACGCGGAGCGGGATCTTCTCGACCATGGCAAGCGTCTGCTGGAGGTCGGAGTTGACTGGTAGCCCGACCTGGACACCCCACCGGAACGTCAATTTCGGATGACGCTCGCACTCACCTACTTTGAAGAGTTGTACGCGGCTGACCCCGACCCCTGGAACTTCGAGACGCGCTGGTATGAACACAGGAAACACGAATTGAGCGTTGCCGCTCTGCCGCGGCAGAAGTACGCGACAGCCCTTGAGTTGGCCTGCGCCAATGGCCGACTGACCGAACTGCTGGCTGTGCGTTGTGGTGATCTGCTGGCCGTAGACGCCATCGCCTCGCCGGTAGACCGCGCCCGGGAGCGTCTCGCCCGATTTTCTCATGTCCGGGTCGAGCAGCGGCAGCTGCCACAGCAGTGGCCGGAAGGAAAGTTCGACCTCATCGTGGTATCCGAGTTGCTCTATTACTTCGATGAAGGCGAGTTGGCCAGTGTAGTGAGCCTGCTGCAGGCTAGTCTCGAGCCAGAGGGAACTCTCCTCGCCGTGCACTGGCGCAACGTGGTGGCGGAATATCCGCTTACCGGTGACGCCGTCCACCAGGCGCTGGGGGCCCGGGCGGGCCTGGGGTTACTCGCGCACCACGAGGAAGAGGACTTTCTCCTCGACGTCCTGGTCAAATACGATGGGCCGAATCGACCTCCATCGGTGGCAATGGCCTCCCTGGTAGAGGGCGCTGAAGGCTCCCCGTGAATCGGTCTGCCATCACAGCGCTCGGCGTCGTGGTGCCCGCCCGCAATGAGGAAGAGCTCCTCCCACGCTGTCTCGATGCTTTGGAACGAGCCGTAGCGGAGCTGACGCTACCCGTGCTGGTGGTGGTGGTACTTGACGACTGCCGCGATCGCAGTGCCGCGACCGTCGGGGGCCGACCACACTTTATGGTGCTGGAGCTGCAGGCCCGCAACGTCGGTCGTGCCCGGGCAGCCGGATTCGAAGCAGTACTACGTTGGTCGGCGGCCACTCCTCCCGAGCAGCTTTGGCTGGCCAGCACCGACGCCGACAGCACCGTCCCGGAGGACTGGCTGCGAGTGCAGCTGGAATCTGCTCAGGAAGGATTCGAGGCGGTGCTGGGAACCGTCAGGGTGGTTGACTGGACGGGGCGTCCGGCCGAAGTCGCTGCCCGCTTCTCTGCCCAGTACCAAGGAAACGACGAACATCGGCATGTGCACGGAGCCAACATGGGCATGACTGCCGCCGCCTATCTGGCGGCCGGAGGAGTGCCGCCCCTTGCCCTGTCCGAAGACCAGGGACTGGCGCGCAGCCTGGCCGGTCGACGGACTCTCCGCACTGGCCGCATCCCGGTAACAACCAGCGCCCGAGTGAGGTCTCGGGCCCGGGGAGGATTCGCTGGCTATCTAGACGCCCTCTCCGGCTGACGGTATGTCACTGGCGAGCTCGCTCCGCTGGCGGGGCGACGGTCGAGTAGTTGCTCAGGGTGACGAACTCGACGTCTCGATCGACCAGCCGGTCGATAACCGCGGGGAGAGCGGCGGCGGCGGCGGCGGACCAACTGTGGAGGAGAAGGATCCTCGGGCCCTCCCCGGCAAGTGTGCCGGTGATCAGCGCCTCCGCCACGTCGTCTGGGCTCCGGTCTTCTTCCCAATCGCGGCCGTCGACGTCCCAGCCGACATTCCGGTAGCCGAGCTGGGCCAAGGTCCTTTCCAGTCTCGGCTCCTTCAGTCCGGCTCCAAAAGGGCTGCGGAACCAAGGTCGGGGGTCAACGCCGACCACGGACAAGATCGCCAAATGAGCGGCTCGGATATCAGCGACCTGGCCGGCCCGTGAGAGCAGTGGCATCGGCGCATGGAACTGGGAGTGGTTGCCGACAAGGTGACCCCGCCTCCTCACCTCGGTGGCCAGGTGAGGGTGGGCTGTCACCCAGCGGCCCTGAAGGAAGAATGTGGCGGGGATGCGCGCTCGGTCAAGATGGTCCAGCATTCGTTCTAGGCAGCCCGGTGACCAGCCGCGGCGGTCGGGGTGCTCGGTGTCGATAGTCAGCGCCACGAGCCGGCGGGGGTCGGCAGTAATGATCATCCAGTGAAACGGGCCGGAAGTGCTGTCGTGTTCACCGATTCGACCGCCGACCGCGGCGTGGGTAAATCCATGGGTATCCTGGTGAGCCGGGGCATGCCTCTCCGGGGTTGCTCAGCCACCTCCTCTGCGGGAATGAAGGTTCGTGAAGCTGGGTCGTCAGTGGTTTGGCCTAGAGTGAGGGCACGGCCGACTGGCACGGGGTTTCACCGAAGGCCGCCACTGCGCTGGTCAGCGAAAGGTAATTAGCCACAATTTACGGAGGAGTCGCAGTGACCGACGAGTTCGTCTTGCAGATCAATACTATCCGGAAGCAGGCTCGCCAGCACATCGATCAGGGTCCAATCACCAGCGACTATGGCGCGGACCGCGAGCGCGTGGTCAAGGTATTCAACGAAGTGCTCGCCACCGAGATCGTCTGCGTACTCCGTTACATGCGGCACTACTACATGGCTGACGGGATCGACGGGGAATCGGTCAAGGCTGAGTTCCTGGAGCACGCCAACGACGAAAGAGACCATGCCGACCGGGCTGCCAAGCGGATCGTCCAGCTGGGCGGTGAGCCCGACCTCAATCCCGCCGTCCTAGCCAAGCGCAGCCACACCGAGTACACCGAGGGCCAGACGCTGGCGCAGATGATCGAGGAGGACCTAGTCGCGGAGCGGATCGCGGTTGCCAGTTACCAGGAGATCATCCGCTGGCTGGGAGACGGCGATCCCACATCGAGGCGGGTGATGGAGGGTCTACTGGCCGATGAGGAGGAGCATGCAGACGACCTCAGGTCACTGCTGGCCCGAATTTCCCGAAAATGAGGTACCAACCGCGGAACACGGGTTGCTGAGGCAGACTTGTTAGCTCCGGGTAGGCCCGACCTCCGTTAGCTTAGAGCGGACGAATGTGCGTTCGCGGGCGATTCAATGCGACAGACGGGCACCATGACCTGAGACACGACAAGGGCTGGGGCGGGAGGATTCGAACCTCCGATTACCTGATCCAGAGTCAGGCGCCTTACCACTTGGCAACGCCCCAATGTCGCTCGGACCAACCCGGGAGCCAAGGCCCCCGCGGTAGCCAGAGGACGATAGTATCGACCGCTCTCGTCAGCTGGCCACGCGGCTCGAGTTCCAGCGCCTGAGATCAGCCCGCTTCGGCGAGGACCCGAATAGCTCGCTGGATCCGCTTGAGCGCCTTCTCCTCCCCGATCAGGGAGATCGACTCGGGCAGTGGCGGCGTGACCTCTGCCCCAGTGGTGGCGACTCGAAGCACCCGCATGGCGGCCCGGATGTACTTCTTCTCTGCCGAGGAATCACCGCTGCCCAACTGCTGCGCCCGGTAGCGAAGCCGGGCCATCAGCTGGGTGGGGTCACCCGAGAAGAGCTCAGGGACGCCCTCCAGAAAGTCGCGGGCCCGGTCCCGGCTCAGCGATCCCCTCAGAAAATCGGCGTCTGGTTCCGGCTCGCTGAAGGCGAACGCCATCAGACCGGGAACCTGGTCCAGTCGGCGGATTCGCTCCTGCACCATCGCCGCGATCGGAAGTAGCTGGTCCGGACTGGCCCGGGGTAAAAACGGCTCGATCCGCTGCGCCAGCTGCTCCACCGAGAGTTTGCGAATCCAGACTCCGTTGAGGTAATCGAGCCGTTGCTGGTCGAGGATGGCGGGACTCGACTGCAGCCGATCGAAGGTCACCCGCTGACGCAACTCTGAGAGGGTGAATACCTCTTCCTCGGTCCGAGGAGACCAGCCCAAAAAGGCCAGGAAGTTCACCAGCGCCTCGGGCAGGTAGCCCAGCTCACGGAACTCAGCGACGGTTTGGGCCCCGTGGCGCTTGGAGAGCTTGCTGTGGTCCGAGCCGAGTACCAGAGCGACATGGGCGAACCTGGGTGGTTGCCAGCCGAGCGCGGCATAGGTGATCAGATGCTTGGGGGTCGACGGCAGCCATTCCACTGCCCGCACCACCTCGGTGATCCCCATCAGGTGGTCATCGACCACTTGGGCTAAATGGTAGGTGGGGAACCCGTCGGACTTGAGTAGGACCTGGTCGTCAACCGACTCGTTGTCGAACAGCTGTGGGCCGAGCACCAAGTCATCCCAGCGAGTCTCCCCCTCTGGCACCAGCAGGCGCACCACCGACGGCTCTCCGCGTCCACGCCGCTCTGATACTTCGTCTTCGGTCACGGTTCGGCAGTGGCCGTCGTACCGGGTGGGGAGACCAGCCGTCCGCTGGGCGGCGCGGAGCTCGTCCAGACGCTCTTTGGTGCAGAAGCAGAAGTACGCCGCACCCGCCTCAACCAGTCGATCGGCGGCCGCCTGAAAGTAGGAGAGGCGCTCAGATTCCGTGTACGGAGCGCAGGGTCCGCCGATGTCTGGTCCCTCGTCCCAGTGCAGACCCAGCCAGGCCAGGGTCTCCAGGTACCCGGGGACCGACTCTGGCTGGTAGCGCTCCCGATCGGTGTCTTCGATGCGGACCAGGAACCGACCGTCGTCGCCGGCCAGGCAGTAGCTGAGCAGCGCCGTCCTAACGTTGCCGATGTGGAGCTCGCCGGTGGGGCTAGGAGCGAATCTCAGCCGCCGCCGACCGGGAAGCGTTACTCGCTCCGGAAGAAGGTCCGGCGAATCGGAACTCAATGGTGCAGCAGGACCAGGTAGATTCCCATGGAGATACAGCCTGCCACCAGCAGGGCGGTCGCCACTATCCAACCCTCGGTCCGCGAAGGGCGGATCGACACGTCGGCTGAGGCAGAACTGCTCACCGAGACACCCTTGGTGCCGAGGTGGGGGTAGCGCTGTGCCTCGGTCGGGGCGGCGCTGGAGGTCCTCGCCGTTGCTTCCTTATCGGTGCTCAACTCTCGTTAGGTTCCTTCTCAGGCTGGACCCCCGCCACTTCCTGCGAGTATAGGGACGCCTCCTGCCGAGCCCGCATCGTCTAGCGGTTAGGACACCACTCTTTCAAGGTGGTAACCGGGGTTCGACTCCCCGTGCGGGTAGGTGGGTGCTTGCAAGGCGAGTTGCCCGGTTGGCCCGAAAGGTCTGTTCCAGAGCGACCTCGAGCGGAATTGATGGAGATGGCCGAGGGCTTTGACGCTGCATTCTCGGGATTCTTGCCATCGCTCATAGCGGCTAGAGGCCAAAAGCAGCCGCTTTGTCAGCTGGCGAGTGGGAGACAGTTGTCACTGAGCATCGGTTCGATGAGGCTGGCCGGGACCGGCCGACTGAAGAGGAAGCCTTGGAACTCTTCGCAGCCACCTCTGGCCAGGAACTCCACCTGGGCCGTCGTCTCGACGCCCTCAGCCACGACCGAGAGGCCGAGTCCATGGGCCAAGGCCAGGGTCGCCGACACGATGGCGTCCTCGGGTTGATTGCCGATGCCGCTGACAAACGAGCGGTCGATCTTGAGAACGCGGAAGGGGAACCGTTGAAGCGAGGTGAGGGACGAGTTGCCTGTTCCGAAGTCATCGATGACTAGGCAGACCCCGAGATCGCGCAATTGACTGAGCGCCCTCGCCGCGGACTCCGGGTCGGTACTCAGAACGCTCTCGGTCACTTCCAGGTGCAGTCGCCCGGGAGCGAGATCAGAGCGGTCAAGAGCTTCTTGGACGTCCTTGACCACGCTCCCGTCCTGGAGCTGAGCCACCGATACGTTGACCGAGACGCTGATGCCGCCGGCGGCCGGGAAGGAGTCGGTCCAGCGCTTCAGGGTGGCGCAGGCCTCGAAGAGCACCCACCTGCCTATGGCTGAAATACTGCCGCTCTCCTCAGCTAGATGAATGAACTCGTTTGGCCCCAGGAGACCTCGCTCGGGATGCTCCCAGCGTACCAACGCCTCGACCCCCGAAAGGCGGCCTAAGACGGAACTGATGATGGGCTGGAAGTGGAGACGTAACTCTCCGCGATCTGCCGCATCGAGGAGACTGGCGGAGAGCTTACTCCGCTCCTGGAAGGCCCGGTCGAGCGTCTCGTCCAACACTTGAAAACTGCCCCGGCTGACTTGCTTCGCGTAGTGCATCGCCACCTCGGCCTGGCGAACCATCTCAGCCGGGTCGACACGCAGGGAGCAACCGGCAACGCCACCTGTGACCTTGATAGCTGTCTCGTGCCCCGAGACCCCATAGCGTTGCGAGACCGCCCCGAGCAACCGTGCCACCGTCGCCTCAAGATCGCCCGGAAGAACGCCGACCATCAACACCGCGAAGGCCGCTCCCTCGAGCCGCCCCACGACATCGCCAGTGCGGACGGTGTTCAGCAGGCGTTTGGCGAAGGCGGTCAGTACCTGGTCGCCCACGGTCCGTCCGAAGGAGTCGTTGACGCTTTTGAAGCGGTCGATGTCCATGACAAGGACGGACACTCGGCGTCGGCCAAGGTCGCGGAGATGGATTAGTTGCTCCAACAGACCACGCCGGTTGAGCAGGCAAGTCAGTTCGTCCTCGTGGGCTTGGCGGACCAACTCAGCTTCGGCGACCTTGCGGCCGGTGATGTCTTGATATGCGGCCAACACCGCCGTCACCTGCCCCTTGGGGTCCATCAGAGCCACTGTGGAGATGGCCGCATCGACCAGGTGGCCGTCACGGTGAAGGCGACGGACATCAAAGTCAAGCACGTCAACTCCCGCCACCGATCCATTTCGTAGACGATCGAACTCGTCGCGGGATCTGGCGTCAATGGTGGGCAGCGGGTTGCCAACGACCTCCGACATTGACCAACCGAAGATCCGTTCGGCGGCGGGGTTCCAGAGCAGGGCAGTGCCGCCAACATCCACAACCGTGAGGCCGACCGGAGACATTGTGACCGTAGCCCGGAGCAACTCCTGTTCCGACAGGCTGGTGGTTCGGGCAGGAGAGCGTCGGGAGGAGCGTGCATGTCGGTAGGTCTTCTTTTCCATCCCGCTGGCAGCCGCGAACGCGCGCCGTTTATCTGGGCGCTGTCCTGCAGCCTCCCCAGGAGTAGTGCTCAAGCTGCACTCACAGTGACTGTTCCGGCCATGTACCCGGTCACGCCCATAGGAGCCCCTAAACCCGACGCTCCGGAGCCACAGGGATCAAAGCACTCCCACCCATAGGTGCCGGGCTTAGTGATCCGAATGGTGAAACTGGTACGAGCAGCTCCCAGGAGAGGCACGTTGATGCCGAGAGCAGGAATACTGAAGGTGTGCGAGACGGCGCCGGCATTCAAGGCGTCAAACTGGCGTGCCTGCCCGGCACTGGCCTTGGGATGACCGATGCGGATCGGATCAACGCTCATGCTGGCTCCTACCACACCCTTTACCTGGGCATAGGAACGCAGCGACGATGGCAAGGGAGTCGATCCGTCCAGATTGATTACCGAGATCGTCACAGCTTGATTCGCTGGGATGGCAAAGCTCGCCGGCGAGTAAGCCGGCCAATCATGCTGCGGTCCGGCGTTGGTCACGATGGTTAGCTGGACCGTGCCGGCGTTCGGCGCAGCAGCAGTTGCGGTTTGGAGGCCTGTAAATCCGGACGCACGAACCACAAACAAACCGGAAATGACAATTGCAGCCAGGACCAGCGTTCCGCACGCGGCCCAGATAATCGGACCGATACTGCTATCAGTGCAGTTCGAGACTGGACTCTGGTCTCTCATTGCTTTGTCCTCCGAGTTCATGCACTATCTAGTTGACGTCGCCGCCAGTGACGTGCCGGGCACGGCGTCGGCAGGACGCTTCAACCATCCTGCTTCACCCAAGGGCTGGCGACGAGGGGAGTTCCCCCTGATTCCGAACAGGTAAATACCCCCGTCCGTCTGCCGCGGAGGTCGCCATATGAACAGGAGCGCTCGCCAGGTTCGAGTGAAGTCACCTGTGCGTTGACCGTTCGGATCCGGGCACAGTTAGCCATCTGACCCGCAGACTGGCCTCGGATACCGACGTACTCCTGAAGGATTGCTCCGAACTTCGTTTGCGAGATCGGCGGCCCAACGACGGGGACGCCATTCGCGCCTTCCTTGAGGGACCCTCCCTTGAGCCGCGGGCCTTTCGCTTCTGGTCGGCGAGATCGACCTCAATCAGGCGGCTCACCGCTTGAGTCGAGTCGATGCGGCCAGCTCGTCGGCCTACTGGCGCTTCAGTGGAGCCCAACTCAAGTGATCGGGCCGGCCATCGTCATCTGATCCAGTCCCGGCCACGCGGCGGTCGCCTTCACAGTGACCGACGCCCTTCACGGAAAAGGTATCGGCGCCATACGGTTGGGTCATCTAGCCCATGGCCTCAGCGCGGTCGGGACGTTTCTGATGGTCATAGTCGGTAGGTCGCGAATCCGGACCCGCGAGACGTAGTCTGCTAGGCGAACGCCCGCTGGGAAGTCGTCCTGCCCGCCGGTCGGGTGACGGGTACGGAGGCAGCGACGATCGTTCCCTCGCCGGCTGCACTGCGCAGTTATAGCCGCCCTCCAAGTGATCGCAGTCAACTGCGCATTTCGACAAATCCTGTACCCGAAGCCTTCCTGGCCCGCGCCGTCGGCATTCCGATGCCGTCATCCCGGACTGTCACGGCAATCCGAGATCCGACTTGACGGAGGCCCATGTCGCCCCCTGTCGCTGTCGAATGGTTCTCGGGGTTGCGGAGGGCGGCCTGAGCCACCCGCAACAGCGCCAGATCGGTATCGGCAAACCCCACACCATCGACCCCACCGGGTGGGCGAACGTGGGGATGCCGGCACTCACGCTAAAGTCGGCCGCGAGTTGACGAAGTGCTGCTCCGAGGCCGACGTCGTCGAGAAGTGGAGGACGAAGCTGGTGTGCAACTCCGCGGAGTTTCTCGCTAACCCGAGCCGCGATGAATCCCATTTCATGAGCAGTTTTGGCGGTTGAGCCGGGCGGACCCGCGGCATCGCCCAAGCTCTGGAGTACTCGGGCTACGTGAGCCAGCGTCTGAACGGGATCCTCATTGAGCCGGTCGGCACGTTGCCGTCGCTCAACTTCGACTTCGCTGAGTAGCGCACCCGTCCAGCGGTTGAGATGGAGTCGGCTTCTGCGGGGACCCTTGACCGGCGGTGAGTTCGTCTCCTTCGGTGTTCACGTGCCCCGCAACTCGATGGCGACGATCACCCTGGTAAGCCCCGTAAACGACGACTTCCGGCCTCGAGCTGACCCGTAATTTCTCAAAGGAGTTGTGCAGATGACATTCCACCGTGCGCTGACTAATGTCAAACTCGCGCCTACAGAATCCTGGGCGAGCGAGTCGCCTAAGTGAAAGTACCTGGAGACATTGCGGTGTTCGCCCGCATTCGGCCGACGCTTCCCTATGAAAGACTGGGTGAGCAAACAAGAGTGGCCGGTGCACCGCTCGCCTAAAGGAGACGGAGTCATGCGTCGCAAGACTTTCGACATAATCGCTTCGGGAATCGGACTGGGACTGACACTCGCTCTAGTCTTGGCAGGCGCGCTGCTGCTGTGGGCCTCAGCGTTTACGAACAACGAGATTCACAATCAGCTGGCCATGCAGGACGTCACCTTCCCAGCTGCTTCAGCATTTGCGCACGCGAAGCCAGGTACCGAAATTACGCCGGGAATGAAGCCTTACCTGCTCAAGTATGCGGGTCAAGAAGTGTTGACCGGAGCGCAGGCTGAGGCCTATGCCGACCATTTCATCGCGGTTCATCTGTCCGAGATGCCGTACCACGGAGTCTACTCGAAGGTCACGGCGGCAGCGATGGCGAATCCAACCAACGCGGCGCTGGCGGCGGAAGTTCAGACCGTCTTCCGCGGCACCACGCTTCGAAGCATGCTCCTGGAGGCGTATGGCTTCGGGATCATGGGAAGCATCGCGTTTCTCGCAGCGATCGTGGCCTTCGTGCTGGCAGCTGTGACGCTCCTGCTCACGTGGTTCGAATTCGGGCACGGGCGTCGGGTGTCTCCGGCCGTTGAGGTCTTTGCACCCCAGGTGGGGGGACTGCATCCGGCCCGCTGAGCGAGGTCGGAATTGGGGAGCCGAGTCCGACCGGGACTCGCCCCCTCAGTTAGTCCGGTCCGAGACGAGGTCCCGCGGGTTGATCTCGACTCGGCTTTTCCCAAGGAGCACATTGTCAGTTTCAACCGCGGACCACGCGACCCGGTCGGACGCCACGCTCCAATGGTGTGGGGCGGTAATTGCCGCTGCGGTGGTCGCCGCGCTGGTCAACTTTTGTGGGTCGGTTGAGGCAGCTTCGGCTCTGCCGACGGTCGATCTGGGATCTGCTTCTGCATATGGAGTCTTGGCTGGGACCACCGTCACCAACACGGGACTGACGAACATATCGGGGACTCTCGGGGTTAACCCTGGTACATCGATTACTGGGTTCCCGCCGGGGGTGGTAAGCAATGGCACTATCGACTCTGCCGACGCCTCGGCGGCTCAAGCCCAAAGTGACCTGACTACCGCCTACGGCGACGCGGTCACCAGTGGTCCGGCCACCCCAGTGGCGGCCGACCTCGGGGGACTGACCTTGGACGCGGGAATATACACGCCGGCCGCCCAGCCATCGATGTTTCTAACTGGAACAGTCACGCTGGATGGCCAAGGCAACCCGAACGCCGTATTCATTTTTCAAGCGGGATCCACGTTGGTCACCGCTTCCGATAGCCTTGTCAATTTGATCGGAAACGCGCAAGCCTGCAATGTCTTCTGGCAGGTGGGTAGTTCGGCGACGTTGGGCACGGGTACCGATTTCTCCGGCAGCATTTTGGCGTTGACCTCGATAACGGTTACCACTGGCGCTAGCGTGGAGGGGCGTCTATTGGCCCAGAACGGGGCAGTCACGTTGGACGGCGACGCAGTCAGCGTTCCTACGACCTGCAATACTGCGATCCCAACCCCCACGGCGGCTGCGACCCAAACCGCGACCGCGACCCCTACAGCTACTCCGACTGCAACACCCACGGCCACGCCAACAGCGACAGCTACGGCGACGGCTACGCCGAGCGGTACGCCGGCGGCTACTCCGACTGCGACGCCTACAGCCATTCCGACCACTACACCTACTGCCATTCCGACTGCCACACCGACCGCGTTCCCCTCGACCTCCCCGAGCGCCGCCCCCACAGAGGCTCCGGTTTCTACCCCTACCGCCACCACCGGCGGAGCTGGGTCAGCTTCCCCGAGCCCCACCGCATCACCGAGTGCCTTGCCACTGACCTCCCACACTCTCGACAGTGGAGGTGGTCTCGGGCCTCCTGTCCCGATCACTGGAGCAGACGCTAGCTTCTCCGCCTGGGCCGGGATCCTATTGGGCTTCTTCGGTTTGGCTTCGCTCGGCGGAGCGCTCGCTACAGCCCTTATCCGTCGCCAGGCGGCCAAGACGTGATGACCGGCCGAACCAGGGTCACTCACGGCCAGCCTGGGGATGAGACGAGTGAGTGGTCTCCGTTCATGAGTCCAGGGAAGATGGGCGTATCTGATCGTAGGAAGCCGCTGCTAGGGCCGCCGGCAGCCGCGTCTCCATCGAACTGCCGGGCCAGGCAGGATCGCAAGAATGCCGCGAGTGATCGTAGAGAACACGAGCCCACCGGATGGAGTCGGAGATGTCCCACGCCAATAACTCGCCCGGGGCTCACCTGCTCAAGCACTCCACGTCAGGGCTCGGCCACGGCGAGCCGGGTCGGTGAAGCTGAACCTCGTCCCGGAAAATGGCACCCGCCCAAAATAGGCAAGAAGTGCATCAAGTGCGGTGTCGCACACTCTATCCGGGCCGCATAAGCAGTGCCCGCGTCAACTCACCCGTTCGAACCCACTCCAGCGCCCGCGGCATGCCGTCGCGAGACTCGCGAGCGCGGGCGGCTCTTGCCACCACGCACCGGATGGGCGTCCGGTCGTCTACCTACCACGCCCTATCCCGAGCGATCTGCCGGGCCTATCTGGACGAGGTCAGCGGCTCGTTCAGGGTTGCCTCACAGCGACCTAAGCCGGGGGCGATAAACGCTGGAAATAAGCATCGCCAAAGCTACGGCTTTGCCATCCCGGAGGGCGTCGGTCTGATCTCAAGCCGAGATCAACCGCGCTGGTGTCCCAGCCACCGCCTGAAGTGCGTACAAACCCTATCGTGATGGGTGCGTCCAGCGGGTTGACGGAAGTCACGGATGGTGGAAAGCTGAACCTTGCAACAACTGTAGCGGGGTGCTTGCCAGGCGTGTCGCACGTTTGGTCGGCGCGCTCCTATTACGACACCCCTAGCGCTACTACCGCGACGGCAAAGTAGGAGAGGACGCGCCCGCTGCCGACGGGAGCCCCAGTCGTTAGTGCCGTCCCAGCTATGGCGCGCCGATTGTCTGCCCGCTTAGCTTGGTGATGAACGCGCAGTCCGCTTGGGCAGCGATGTGCTTGAAGTGGCCTCCGCGAGCTCTGGAACCTCGCCGCCTCAAGCTCGTCGATGAGTGAGTCCTCCAAACTGAATCGTTGCACATACTGCAGAGTTGCATGCCGTGCAGATTTCTGCTATGGTCTCGGAGTGGAAGAGAACCTTGGCTTGAGGTCGCGCAAAAAACTGGCCGCCCGCCGGTCCCTACGAGCGGCTGCAGTTCGGCTGGTCGCCGAGCGTGGTCTCCGCAATGTGACCGTGGAGGACATCGCAGCCGAGGCTGACGTTTCGGTACGCACCTTCTTCAACTATTTCTCCTCCAAAGAGGAGGCGATTGTCGGGCCGTCGCCAGAGGTCGCTGCCGAGCTCCGACAGGCCCTGCTGGCCCGTCCGCCTGGAGAGTCTCCCCTGGAAGCGCTGCGCGCGGTGCTGGTCGATTTGGCGGTTCCCTACGCCGACCGTCAGGAGGACTGGCTGCTGCACATGCAGGTGGTGCGCCAGGAACCGAGCCTGCTTCCCAGCATGCTCGCCTCGTTCGCCGCCCAGGAACGGAGCCTGGTCGAGGCCGTGGCGGAGCGTACCGGCACCGATCCTGATCGCGATCTCTATCCCATGCTGGTCGCCGCTGTGGCGATTGCCGCCTTTCGGGTCGCCCTGACGCAGTGGCGCAACCGCAAGGGAGAGCGGTCGCTTCCTCACCTGGTGGAAGCGGCAATGACCCAGGTCCAGGTCGGTCTGCCTGCCCCGGCCACGGTCGCGCGGACGGCGAAAAGACAGCCTGACCTGCGGCGGCGCGGCGTCCGCTCCCAGACCGGATCTTCCGCAGCAGCACAGGCGACGCCCCTTACCAGAGGAATCGCATGACTGACCGAATCGCGACAGCTGACGTGCCCCTTCTGACCCATCGGCGGGTACTTCTGATCATCGGGGCGCTGATGCTGGGCATGCTCCTGGCCGCCCTGGACCAGACCATCGTGGCCACAGCTCTGCCCACAATCGCGGGCGACCTGCACGGGCTGTCTCATCTCTCCTGGGTCGTCACCGGTTACCTGCTGGCGGCTACCGTTTCCACCCCGCTCTGGGGAAAGCTCGGTGACATGTACGGCCGGAAGATCTTCTTCCAATCGGCCATCGTCATCTTCCTGGTCGGCTCCGCACTGTCGGGACTGAGCGGCTCGATGATCGAACTCATCGCGTTCAGAGCCCTGCAGGGGCTCGGAGCAGGCGGACTGATGGTCGGCGCGCAGGCCATCATCGGCGACGTCGTGCCGCCCCGCGAACGGGGCAAATACCAAGGAATCTTCGGCGCGGTCTTCGGTCTCTCCAGCGTCGCCGGCCCCCTGCTCGGAGGCTTCTTCGTGCAGAACCTTTCCTGGCACTGGATCTTCTACATCAACCTGCCCTTGGGTGCCGTCGCCCTGGTCGTGACCACCGGCGCCCTGCCCAGCGCGTTGAAGCGGGTGAAGCATGTCATCGACTACATCGGCGCCATCGTTCTGGCACTGGGGGTCACTTGCTTGGTTCTGCTGACCACCCTGGGCGGCACCACCTATCCCTGGGGCTCTGCCCCGATCGTGATCCTGGCCGTGCTGGGAGTTGTTCTGCTGACGGCTTTCGTCCTAGTGGAACGGCGCGCTGCCGAACCCATCCTGCCCCTGCACCTGTTCCGGAATCGGGTATTCGCTGCCACCAGTGCGATTGGCTTCATCGTCGGATTTTCGATGTTCGGGGCCATCACTTACCTTCCGACCTATCTGCAGGTGGTCCGGGGCGCAAGTCCCACCGGATCAGGGCTTGAGCTGTTGCCCCTGATGGCCGGACTCTTGGTCACTTCGATTGGGTCTGGGCTGCTGATCAGTCGCTGGGGGCGCTACAAGATATTCCCGATCATGGGCACGGGGGTCATGATCGTCGGACTCTTCCTCTTCTCCATGCTCGGAGTCTCCACCAGCACCTTGACCATCTCCTTGTTCATGGTCGTGCTCGGCTTGGGCCTAGGTGGAGTGATGCAGGTACTGGTGATTGCGGTGCAGAACGCCGTTCCCCACAGCGACCTCGGAGTCGCCACCTCCGGTGCCACCTTCTTCCGGTCGATCGGAGGCTCATTCGGGACGGCGATATTCGGCGCCATCTTCGCCAATGTGCTCACCGGCAACCTGGTGCGCTACCTGGCCGGCACCAAACTCCCGGCCGGATTCAACGGTGCCGCGGGAGCGAGTCCCGCCGCTCTGGCCAAGCTTCCCCCGGCGGTGCACGCCGGCTACATCCAGGCGGTCAACGCATCCTTGCACCCAGTCTTCCTGTGGGCGGTGCCGTTCGCCATCCTCGCTTTCGCCATCACCTGGCTGCTCAAGGAAGTCCCGCTTCGCAGGACGGTTCATGCTCCTCGCGCCGCCGTGACCCAACCAGCGGAGCTGTAGCCGCACCACTTCGCGGCTGCCGCTTGGCTGACTGGAAGAATGAGGAGGCGCGCGCCAGCGGAATGCGCATGCGGGCCACAGTCTTGAGGTCCGCCCCAGAGTTACTCCACCGACGCCACCGGCTCCGCTGTCGAATCGCCGGGAGCGTCGGGCTCTAAGTGCTGCGCGAAGAACGCGAGGATGCGGCGCCACGAGTCCTCCGCAGACGCTGCCTCGTAGCGCATCCCGAAGGCGCCGGTAAGCGCTCCCAGCGCGCCGCCGTGCTGATTCATGAATCCATGCCCGACCGTTGGATACTCCTTGACATCATGCTCGATGCCCAGACGTTGCAGGGAACCTTCCAGGCGCTGGGCATGGCCCTTTAAGGTGCGATCCCGGGCGCCGTAGCTGGCCACCACGGGACAGCTACCCTGCAGCTTCTCCTCGGCGTCTTTCGGCACCTGCCCGTAGTTGACGCTGGACGCGGCAAACCCTCCCCGGGGAGCAACCAGCAGCGCAAAGCCGCCACCCATGCAGAATCCGATGACTCCCACCCGGGCGGTGCAGTCCTGCCGACTCGCCAACCACACTCGTGCGGCGTCGATGTCCTGGAACGCCCTTCCGCTGCCGCGGCGAAGCGCAACGAAAGTTGCCCGAATACAGTTGATCTTCGAGCCCCACCAGTACAGGTCCGGTGCCAGCGCCAGGTAACCGTTGGTAGCCAACCGATCGCACTGCTGGCGTAAGTCGCCGCTCATTCCGAAGGCATCCATGATGACGACCACCGCTGGCCAGGGACTGTCGCCCGCAGGAACCGCCAGGTATCCACGGGTCGTGCCGGCCGGGGTGGAATAGCTGATGTCGCTCATGTCACTCCTCTGAAGGACCGATCGGCGCCGACCGTCGCCTAAGTCGGCGGTCTCGGCAACACCGGTTGCGCGTCAATCGTGCCCAGAATCCGCGGGACTACTTCGTCGAAAGCGACGGACTCGTCGTTGCACAGCATGGCCACTGTCAGGTCGCTATCGGGCAGCCATGCAAGAAACGATCGGAAGCCGGGATTGTCCCCGGTGTGGAAACACGCCGTCTGCCCAGAGATGGTCCCGACATACGTCCCATAGCCGTACGCAGTAGCGTCGACCGGGTCCTGAACGGTGCGCTCTCTCGGCAGGTCCATCTGCCGATGGGTCATGCTCCGCCAGCTCGAGGCGGAGATCAACTCACCCTTATGCACCGCCGTCGCGTATCGGGTCAGATCGCCCACTGTCGTCCAAAGGTCACCGGTACCCGGAAGTGCCGACAACCCCTCGATCACAGGAGTCGGCTGGCCCCCGGTGTGCCCATCCGCCACTCCTCTCCCACGC
>JBAWFE010000017.1:0-178563 GCA_049591595.1 Candidatus Dormiibacterota bacterium | reverse complement strand
TCGATACCCATCTCCTGGAGATCCAATGTCGTAGTGATGGCCTCCAAGACACGGTCACTCTTCACCTCGGTTTCCGACTTCCGCCGGCGATCGGGCCCGGTGACCTGGGTGCCCGGTTGCACGGGCTGGCTCTCGGCGGGCGATTGGAGGTGTTGGGTGCGGAGCCGGCGGCCTTGGCGCGGCGGGTCGGTCAACTGCCCACGGCCTTCGCCCGGGCCATCCGTGCCGACGGAGCCAAGGCCACCTGGCAGCGTCGCCTGGCCACCTCCGACCTGAACGTGGTGCTGCCCGGGCGGCGGTGCCCGGCGGTGGTCTACGGACCTGGTGATTCGGTGCTTGACCACACCCCGGAGGAATCGATCGAGCTGGCGGACTTTGCCCGCGGCATTAGGGTCCTTACCCGGGTTCTGCTAGCTCTTTGACTGCCGCCGACGGGGCGGACTCGGGGTCGGCCGACCGGTGGCGGGATCGGGCCGGAGAGTCAGGGCCAGCGTCGGGCAGAACGACACGGCCCGCTGGGCGTGTTGGCGAAGAGTCGGCGGGATCGGCCCGCCTTCGATGATCGGGTAGCCCCAGTCGTCCATCTCGATCATCTCCGGGAGCAACTCCGCGCAGAGTCCGTGTCCGGCGCAGCTGGTGGGGTCGATTCGGAGGTACTCGGCCTTCACTGGGCTGCCACCGCGGTCTGCGGTCTCTCGACCGTGCACCGGCCAGCTTGGTGGGAGGCAACCTCGCTGGCGAAGGTTCGGACCACGCTGCGGGCCAGTCGAACCGCCCCGTCAGGATGATGACAAGCCCCTCGACCCTGCACGTCGTCGCACCACCGAAGAAGCTGGGAGACTGACGCTTCGGCTGCAGAGGACGGGTCCGCGAGCCGCTCCAGGACCCCAGCGATCGCTGGCAATCCCCGCAGGCAGGGCCCGCATTGGCCTGAGCTCTCCCCGGCCAGCCAGCGCAGGACCCGGGCGCCCTCGCGCACCCCGCAGAGAGTTGGGGCCAAGACCACGATCACCCCGGACCCGGGCGCCGCTCCCAGCTGTTCCAGATCTGAGCGACAGAACCGCATCTGCGCTGCGGCATCTGGCGCAATCCAGGTGCCGAAGTACCCACCTACCAGGAGTCCTCGCGACGAGTCGTCCCATCCGGCACCTCGGAGCAGGCTCGTCATGGGAGTGCCAATCGCCACCTCATAGACCCCTGGCCGGTCGACCTCGCCGCTCACGGTGACCAGGCAGCTACCGGGGTCGTCCTCCAGTCCCCGAGTGCGAAACCACTCCGCGCCGAAGCGGGCGATCAGCGCCAGGTGGGCCAGTGTCTCCACGTTATGAACTAGGGTTGGACGCCCACCGACTCCCCGTTCGAAGGGGCGTGGCGGAACTGGCCTTGGATTGGGGGCGGCGCCTGCCACCCAGGAGGTGAGTGCCGTCTCTTCGCCGGCGACAAAGCCGCCCGGAGTGGTGACCAGTTCGACCGAGATCTCACCGAGCATCCGGGTTCGCCGCTCGATCAGAGCTTCGCGGAGAACGCGAATCGCCTGCCCGTCCCGACCCAGCGCCACGATCAGGCGGTCCGCATGCACCAGACTTCCGGCTAGCTGCAGCCCGTCGAGGACGAGATGGGGCCGACGACAGAGAAGGACGCGGTCTTTGGCGCTGGCCGGCTCACTCTCGACGCCATTTCCGACCACCACCGATGCTCCACCGCTTTGACTCTTAGCCCGGACCGCGGCCATCTTCTGGCCAGCAGGAAAGCCGGCGCCGCCCCGGCCCCGGAGCCCCGCAGCTCGGACCTGGTCAATCAGGAGCTGGTGGGGTGGGGGCCCCAGCCGTGCGAGGTGGCCGGTGAGCCACTCTGGGTCTGGCCCGTCAGGACCCGCCAAGACCCGGAGCGGACCGGCGATGCCGCTGCCCGCCGGATCGTGGTCAGCCGCCACCGGGGGCGTCCGGTAGGTCAAGGGAGCTTCCCACTGGAACTGGTCGTGCTGGGGGTTAGACGCGAACTGCTGGGGGTGGGGGCCGGCGTGGCGAGCAGCGATTTCGGAGTTCCGGCGGCCCGGGCCCAGCCGCTCCGCAGGGGTCCAACCTCAGACCAGGCCAGAACCGCGACTGGGAACGCCACCACGACCGCTGCCACCCCGAGCTTGTAGCTCCAAGACTCAAGCTTGGCGACTCGGAGTCGCGCGGCGGCGGCCGCCAGCACCACTGCCAGGCAGAACATCTGCAGGACGAACGCCCATCCCAGCCTGGTGTCGGTACCGGTTCCCAAGCAGTGCAGCAGAGCCACCGGCCAGGAGAGGTAGGCGAGCCAATGGACAGTCTTCCAGGCGCGGTATCCCAGTCGCCCTCGGAGCAGGCTGGTGACCACCACGACCAGGACCAGGTCGCTGCTGAAGGTCCCGAGTCCCAGCCAGAGGGCGCGGTAGGGCGAGAGGAAAGGAACCGCGACCGCCAGCCAACCGAGAGGGGCAAACGGATCGAGCTCCGCGGTGAGTACGTGGACCACCAGGAGTGCGACTGCCAGCAACGACAAGTTGCGGTGCAGTCCGCTGACCACGAACTGTGGCCACCGCCCAGGCGCCCAGCCCCCGCTGCTCATGATTCCGACGACCACGCTGGCGGTGAGAACCACCAGCAGCACCAGCCCGCTTCCCCTGGTCAGATACCAGAGCGTCGAGGATGACAAGTTGAGCACTAGCCAGGCCTCGGCCGCGCCTCGGCCCCGGGCTGAAAGAGGGGCAGATCGTCCCCATCACTGGGCCAGCCTCCCAGATGGAGCGCGGTCCCGGCCTGGGACACCAGTCGGGCTGGCAGGCCGTGCCGGCGCAACAACCTCGGCGCGTCCGCACCGGCCACGATCGCTGCCGTGGAGGCGGTATTGGCCGCCACACAGCTCGGACCTGCGACAGAAGCCGTGGTCCATGTGCCCTCGCTGGGTCGGCCAGTGCGCGGGTCGATGATGTGGTGCATAGGCAGGCCGCCGCTGCGCCATCTTCTCTGGGTAGTAGATGAGGTGGCCAAGGCTGGGTTGGCCAGTTTGATGTTCTGGCCTGGACCACTCGAGGCAGCGTGATGGTCATCGGTCACCCGAACCACCCATCCCTGGGCAGGAGTGGGACCGGCCGTAGTCAGATCGCCGCCGAGGCTCACCAGCGCCGACCCGCCCACCGAAGCCACCACTTCGGCCGCGGCTCGGTCCGCTCCCCAGGCTTTGGCCGTTGCCCCTAGGTCGAGCAGCATCCCGGGGGGCCGAGTGACCACATTCCCCACCACTTCGAGCTCTCTCCATCCCCAGGAGATCAAGGTGGGGTCGCTGCTTGCCTCCTGGTCCTTGCGCATCTGGTCAAAGTCCCGGGCGTATCCGGCCTTGACCAAGGGTCCGCCCAGAGTCGGATCGACCAGCCCTTCGGTGGATCGGGCCGCTTCTAGAGCGACGGCGATCAACTCGGCCAGCAGGGTGTCAACCTGATGACGGCGGCCGGGGGCCCGGTTGAGCCTGGACAGCTGCGAGTCTGGTCGAAACCGGTTGGCCGCTTGATCCAGCTGGTCCAGCACCGAGTCGACTATTTCCTGGGCTGCCCCCATCCCAGTGGGTGGATGAACCACCAGAGAGACGGTGGTACCCAGAGCGTCTCGACTGGTGAGCGCCATTCCCGGGGAGGCGGCCAGTTGGAGCCAGCTCCCCGCACCGCTCACGAACCTCCGGAGCGGACGACGGGCGTCAAGGTCGGTTCCGCCGTCGGTACCGCGGTCGACGTCGGGGTCGGAGTGGCGGTTGCGCTGCCACTCGGCGTGCTACTCGGGGTGGGCGTGGTGGTCGACGGGGTGACAGAAGGCGTCGGAGTGGCTCCTGCCGTGTGGGTGGTCGCGCTTCGGCCTGGAAGCGCCTGGCTGACCAGTGCCGCCACCACGAACATCGCTCCCGCTGCGCCGATGACGGCGCGCCTAGTCCAGCGGCGCAGGAGCAGCAGACCCTCGTCGCGAGTGTTCGGTGAGGGCGGCATGTGACTCTTCATGGGCAGAGTCTGTCAGATGCATCTCAAAATCGTCTGGGGAATCATGGCGCATTGGCAAACTGTCACCAAATCTGAGAAGTCGCCCGAGCCGGCCCCTGCAGGATTCGGGGACCGCGACCGGCTGGCCGCCGGAGGTCAGCGGCGGAGCCGCCGCAGGAGGATGGCCCCGACTCCCACGACCAGAACTATTCCCAGTACGACGAGTAGTGCAGGCGGTCCCGCGGCCACCACGGTCACGGGTTTACCCTCAACGATTCAGGCTCGGGGCGGCTACCGGCCCGGCGCCATTGGTGCGGGTCCGCAAGCCGGCCATTACGCAGATGCCGATGGCCAGACCTGTGACCAGGGCTTGGAGAGCGAAGTCGAAGGCCGGCCACGTCCAAGCGGGTGACAGCAAGTACTTCGTTCCGACCAGGCTCACGGGTAAGGGCGGCCCGAACGGACCACTGCTCCAGATCAGCGCCACGACGCTGACTCCCGTTCCCAGGGTGAGTACGAACGTGGCCGCTCCCCACCGTTCACGCCACGCCAGCCACACTCCGATCAGCAGCAATAGCGCGGCGAGAGCTGACTTGGCCAGGACCGGAATCCACCACCAGCCGAACATGCCCACCGGAAGCAGCACCGGAACGGTGATCGTCCGGTACACCTGGACGGCCAGGGCCACAAGACTGAGCGCAGCTGCCCAGCTTGCGAGCCATGGAGCTCAACCTGGAAACCTTTCCCGTTCTCCTTCGGTCGCCCAGGCGTCCGCGGCTCCTCTGAGCAGGTCGAAGGTCGCCCGCGGACTCCAGGGCAGCTCCGCCAAGGCCTCGGCCATCTCGTCCTGGTACCTGGCCCGCCACCTCGCAGGGTAGAGCCGAGCCCACCTTCCGTTCATCAGGCGGGTCGGCCGACCAGGACCGACTCAGCGAACGCCTGCAACTGAGTGCACTCGACCCGGAGCACCTTCAGCCCGCTCCCGGTGATCTCGTAGGGATGTCGTCGCTCCGGCGCCGGGAGCGGTCGGATCCATCCTTTCCCCTCCAGACGCGAGAGGGTGCCGTAGAGGGTTCCTGGACCCATCCGCACGTTGGCCTTGGCCTGCACATCCCGCATCACCGCATAGCCGTGCTTCGGTCCGTCGGCAAGGCTCGCGAGCACCAGCAACGCGGAGTCCGCGAAGCGCCCAAGTCCGGAGAGGTCAGTCGTCATCACTTCGCTGCACGATATATCGACCACAGTATGATTTTTAGCCAGGCCGGAGTCAAGGGCTCAGCGCTGACCCGCGGATCCTGAGGGCGTGGTCAGGGCTGCGAGAGAAGCAAGCAGCGCTCGATCAGGAGGCGCGCAGCCCGGCCAGCTCTGGGAGTGGTGTGCCGAATCCAGCCCGGCCGCTGAACTCGCTAGCTGGTGCTGGCCTGCCGATGAAGTAGCCCTGGGCCAGGTCGCAACCCATCCCGGTCAGCAGGTTGAGCGTGGGATCGTCCTCGATCCCCTCCGCGACCACCCTGAGGCCTAGGGCGTGACCCAGCTCGATGGTGGCCCGGACCAGCGCCTGGTCCGACTCCCCGCCCACTTGCAAGCCCACGATGAAGGTCCGGTCCAGCTTGAGCTCACTGACCGCCAGGTTGCCCAAGTAGGCGAGGGAGGTGAAGCCGGCGCCGAAGTCATCGACGGAGACTCCCACTCCTTCAGCCCGCATCTGCTCGATGACCGATTTGCAGCCCTCAAAGTCCTTGATGATCGTGGTCTCAGTGATCTCCAAAACCAGGCACGAGGCGGGCAGTTGATGGTGCGCCAGTCGCTCGCGGACCTGGTCGAGGAAGGTCGGATCGAGGAGGTTGCTGATCGAGATGTTGACCGACATGGTGAGTTCTCGCCCCTCCGCGCGCCAGGCTGCACATTGAGTGAGTGCGGTGTCCAGCACCAGCGCCGTCAGGGGCCGCATCAGGCCGACCTCTTCGGCGAGGGGCAGGAAGTCCAGAGGGGCGACCATGCCCAGCCGCGGGTGAGGCCATCGCAGCAAGGCCTCAACAGTGGTGATCTGACCCGTACGGAGATCAAGCTGGGGTTGGTAGTGGAGTTCGAACTGGCGATTCTCAACCGCCACCCGCAATTCATCGACCAGTCGAAGTCGGCTGCCCTCGTCATCGATCTCCTGGTTGTAGGCCTCGAACGGCGCTCCGCTGACCTTGGCGCGGTACATCGCCAGATCGGCGCAGCGCAGGAGGCTGGCGCTGTCGGCAGCATCGGTCGGGGCGATCGCGATGCCGATGCTGGCACTGATGCGGACGCTCACCGAATCGAGATGGAACGGTTCGGTGAGCTTGGCTAGAAGCCGTTCAGCGACAGCCGTGGCGTAGCCGGGCTCGCTCCCAGTGATGATCACCCCGAGCTCGTCGCCGCCGACCCGGACCAGGGCGTCTGAACTGCGAAGCGCCCCGGCGAGGCGCGGGCCCAGCTGGCGCAGCAGGGCGTCGCCAGCGGAGTGGCCGAAGGAGTCGTTGATCTCCTTGAAGTGGTCGAGATCGATGAATAGGAAGGCTAGTGTGCGATCCGGGGTGCTCGGGTCGGCGCGGTCGGCGAAGTAGGCGTCTAGCAGGGAGAACATGCGGCGTCGGTTGCCCAAGTCGGTGAGGTGGTCGGTGACCGACTGGCGGTGGCGCTCGTCGGTAAGTCGCCGAAGCCTTCCCGCCGAGAGTCCGGCCCTGATTCCAGCGATCATCAAGGTGGCGATGGCGAGCCCAACCGCAACCTGTGGTACGTGCGTCAGAGTCCCCAGCACCAGGATGGCCAAGGCGGCGATGGCGGCCAGGCCGGGGAGCAAGAACCCCGGCGTTCTCTGGATCAGCAGCAGATTGGTCGGACCGCTTCGCAGCCACATCGCCGCTGAGACCAACAGAATGGTGGTGGGCCAGGCGATGCCGTTGCTGATCGACGCGATCCCGTTGTTAGTTCCAATCGTTTGGATCAGATTGAAGCTGTCACCCACGACAATCGCCACACAGGCGACTGCCAGCACGATCCATTGGGGCTTGGGTCGTCCAGGGAAGGTGGCCGTGCCTCCTATCACCAGGGCAAGGAGCAGCAGGTCTCCCACCGGGAGGGCCAGATTGACCCCTAGGCCGACCGGATTGTGGCTGAGATTGCCCAGCGTGTGCAGGAAGGCCGGTTCGAAGAAAAAGCACGAACAGACCGCCGCTGCGCCCAAGCCCGCCACCAGGCCGTCGAGCCAGGTCGCCGGGACCATCTGCTTGATCTCGCGGCGCATTACCTGGACCAATCCAACGTAGGCCAGCGGGTAGAAGAGCAGATAGAAGACGTCGGCCACCGAGGGCACCGGTGCGTTTGCGCCATTGAAGCTCTGGACGGTGATCACAACATCACCCATGGTCCAGCTGAGCAGACCTGCACCCAGGAGAAGCGGAATCAGCCGGTTACGGCGCTTCCCGAAGGCCAGGCTCAGACACAGGCAGGAAAGGATGAACTCGAAGCCATCTACGCCCCACCCGTCGAGTGGGGTGCTGTAGGCACCCAATTTGCGATGGACGATGGTCACGAGGTAGGCCAGCAAGAGGGCGGCCATCACCCCGTAGACGATCCAGATCAGCCTGGGCGATCGCCTCCTGCTGGACGCATCGGCAGTTCGACGCACCAAAGGGAGCGTGTTGAACACGAGATGAGCTTAGGCTCGACTTCTCAGACCTCGAGTGACGGGGCCGGGACGACACCGAAACAACAAGTTCACGAAGGCCAGTGCGGATGTGCCCTGCCCTGGGCTCGAGATACCGCTCTCCGATGCGGTGTCACTCGGGCCAGACCAGGGGCTTGCTTCGCTCGCAACTCAGGAGCCAGCCCTGGGTTCGTACCGCCAGGGTCGCCCTTTTGGCTCGGGAGTCTGGTTGGGCCCACCCCACGGCTCCGACCGTCCGGCAGGATCCGGCGGTCTGGGAGCAACAGTAAGAGGGCGGTCGGTGCCTAGGACGGAGAGGCAGCCAACCAGGTTGGCCTTCGACGTGGCTCATGCTCCAGGGCTCGCGGGGGCATCGAGCTCGGCCCGCGGCTCCACCGACCGCGGCCTATGCGCTCGTCCATAACCAACGTTCCTCGGCCCGCGTTCTGCGGCACAGCTCCGACTTCGGACGGGTCCGACTGCCCAGGAGATAGTGGTGCGACGACTGATTGCCGGCATGGCGGTCTCCCTCACGCTGACCGCCTTGAGCATCCCGAGCGGCCGACCCCTGAGATCCAGCACTTTGCCGGTGGTGGCTCTGCCGTCAGGAGCCGGACAGGTACTCCTGCGAGATCTCGAGAGCCCAGACGCCGCCATCCTCGGTGGCAGGCTGTACGTGTGGCAGCAGACCGGCGCCAGCGGGCCTCCCGACCACACCGCGCTGATGCGGGTCAGTCCCGGGAGCGGACGCATCCTCGCCATCCGCCAGCTCGGACGGCTGACGCCCGGTACGGGCCCAGGCACCCCCCTCGCGCTGGCTGGCGGCTGGCTGCGGGCGGCCGTTGACCGCACCACCGGCGGGGGCCCGGGCGGTTGGTTGCTGCGGATTCAGCCTCGGACACTCACGGTCCGGTCTCGGACCTCTCTCCCTGAGCTCGGGTTCTCCCCGACCACGGCGCTGGCAAGCGGCTGGATCTGGGTCGGCGGCGGCGGAAGGCTGTACCGGGTCTCACCGAAGACGGGGCGCGTGTCCGGGAGTGTCAAGCTGGGTGGCGCGACCAATTCCTCGTTCGTCTCCGCTCGCCGAGATCGGGAGTTGCTGGTTACTGAGGCTGAGAACGGCTGGGGATCGATCGAGCTCCGGAGTGCGACCGATGGAGCCTTGGTCAGATCGACCACTACCAGCAGCCTTGGCGTCTTCGCCCCGCGCGTCAGCCAGTTGGTCGATGGAGCTGTGTGGCTCTCGGGCGCAACCGGCATGGCAGGCTACGTCGAACGGCTCGACGCCACTACCCTCGACCCCACGCCCCTGAACCTGCCGTATCCGCCACGAGATGCCACCAACGGTATTTCGGCGCAGGTCTTCGCCGGCGTCCTCTATATCCAGGAGCCGGGGGGCGGTAGAGACTTCAACTACTGTGGAAAGCAAGCCACTGGTCGATTTCTGGCACCATCGCGATTGCCGGACTCTGCGCTTCTGGTGACGGCCAACTCGACCGACCTGTTTTACCTTCGAGGAGATAGCTCGTCGCGTCGTGAGGAGCTGGTCAGAGCTCCTGTCAACGAGCTGTGCCGAGGATGAGCGCAAGACGGTGGCTGGCGGTGAGCGCAGTGCTGCCCGCAGTCGTCCTCGCTGGCTGTGCGACTGCGGCAACCCCCACTCCCGGCGCCCCACCAGTACCCCGAAGCGTGCCGTGGGCAGCCCTGCCTGTGCTGGCAGCTGTGGCGCCCACACCCTTGCCAGTCCCTCGGGCAACAGAGCCGTGCACCGCCAGGCAGCTCGAAGTCCGATACCTGGCCAACGGCGCCTTTACCGGCGGCCAGATCTCCAGTGGCTTCGAGTTCGTGGACCGCTCTGCCAAAAGCTGCCAGCTGGGCGGCACCCCGAAGGTCCAACTCTTTACCGGGGCAGGGCAGGCGATCGCTCTTCAACCGGGTCCAAATCCGCTCGGGCCTTCGCCCGCGGGTCCAGTCCTGCTGCTCCCCGGGCTAACGGCCGTCTCGCCGGACGAGGCGCCGCCAGGCGTAGCCTCGCTGGCAATGGTGTGGCCCGAGCTGGACCTCGCCGCCGGGGATACGGACTGCTCTCCCCCGGCTGCCACGGCCAGTTCCGTGACCTTCACCTTGCCCGTCGGTGCGGGTCAGGTCTCAGTGGACCTGCCAACGAGTGGGTCTCGACTGGCTGCCATTGCTCCTTGCGACGGAGCCGTATGGGTGAGCCCCTTCCAAGCGACGATCCCCAACCCCTCGGCGAATGTGCCCCAGCTCAGAGCTCGGCTCGTGGCCCCGGACACGGTGATGGCCGGACATGTGCTGCGGTACCGCGTCGTGCTAACCGACACCTCCAAGGTGGCGGTCGACTTTGCCAAGGGTTGCGCCGGATACGGCGAGGCTCTGTCAGGGAAACCTGGCTCCACAGTGAACCTCAAGGTAGTCAAGCAGTACGAGCTCAACTGCGCCGGTGGGGGTACCTTGGAGCCGGGGAAAAGTATCAGCTTCGCCATGGCCCTCGGCGTACCGCTGGGCACGGCTCACTCAACTGCAGATCTCACCTGGGAAGTGGACCCCTCCAATTCATTCGGCGCCCCGGCCGCGAAAGCGGCCACCGTCCACGTCACGTAGACACCCAGACTTCGGATGGAGTTTGTCGATGGCAATGCCGACCGCATTGGGCAACGTTGGCGTGCAGCCAAGTCGGCGGTCGTCACACGTCGCTAGTGGGTCGGTCCGACTGGTTAGAAAGGAGAATTAGCAGCCCGTCAGCAGTGCCTCGAATACCGTCAGCGGATCGGCTCGAAGTGCGGCAGAGGACTGCAACGAGGGAGCGAACTCCAACTCGCGGTAGACCGTACTCTCGATCCAAGTGCGGGGATTTATGGCTCTCAGGACCGGCTCGACCTCGGCAACGGTCTTCGTGATGCAGTCGCCCCAAGCGTCAGAGTAGGAACGAAGGTGCGCCAGCACTTCATTCGCGGACCACTCGCCCGGACTCGGGCCTTTGCCAATTGAGCGGAAGTCTGTCCGCGGGCGAACCCTTGGATGCGCTGCGGTTTTGCTGCCAGGACAGCCAGTACCTGCTCGACTGGGATAGATTTCGCTGGTACAGGTGGCATCGTCGCGCAGCCGGCCGTCCCAGTATGTAGTTCAGGCTAGGCGGCGGCGAACCCACCAGAAGCAGAACCCCATTAAGAGCAAGGCGAGAGCTATAAAGATCGCCAGCTCGTACCACTGGAACGACCAGTATCGCCCAGCTGGTTGGTATGTGAGTAAATCGCGGACCCCAAGTTGGTCGGCGCATTTTTGCGCGAGGAAGATTCCTTTGGGGCCGGGGCCACGCAGGTTACCAGGGAGCGGCGGGATCGCGACGTGAGGGCATGACCCGATCCCGCTGAGGGTGACTCCATGGGTTTTCCCGAAGCGAACGAACAGTCCACCATTTACAAATCCATCTTCGCCGATTACTCGCCCAGCAGAGTTGATGGTCTGAATCGCGGTAATCCAGTCGTTGGGATTAGGTGTCACCGCGCCTGGGTTGCCGGAAAAGTTGGAGTCGGGCACGGTGAGATGGAGGGGCGCACTTAGGTTGGGCCGTACCAATAAGGCCATAGCCAGCTGGGTGCCGAGGAAGGCGACCGCCGTGCTTGCCATGGCCGGCACGGTGCGCCGGGTCAACATCCCCATGGTGGCTCCAAGAGCGAAGGCGAACGCGGCGTAGGCGACCGGGACGATGTCGCGCTCGTCGAACGACCCGAACGGGTTCATGTTGATGCGGTCGAACGGGGCAGACCACCAGGTGACCATCAGGCTGAGGAGTCCGGCGATGGCCATGCTGGCCAGGCCGATGACGCCGACTTTGACGGCCAACCACCGGGTGTGAGTGACACTTTGAGTCCACGCCAGCCGGTAGGTGCCACTCTCCAGCTCGCGGGCGATCAGAGGCGCGCCCCAGAAGACCCCGACAAAACCGGGTACAACGACCATCAGGACCCCCAGCGCAGTTTGAAGGTCCGTGTCGTTCTGAAGAAACGCTGCTTTCGCGGTGGCGCAGTCGCTGTGCGCCTTGCAGGTGGCCACGGTCGTGTCGTAGAGATGGGCTAGGTTTAGACCCGTCACCAGCAGGATCACGGCGAGTGCTGCCAGAACTCCCAAGGCGACCAGGAGCTGAGTACGGTTCTGGCGCCAGGTCAGCCACATCATGGCTGAACGCTCAAGGCGGCCAGGCGAGCTCGCTTCGCCGCCGGCGCCCGGCGCATGTATGCCAGCACCAGGTCTTCCAAGCCGACCTGCTCGACCGTCCAGGTCGGGTCCAGGATGGGCTCATCAGTGCGCACCAGCAACGTGGTCTGGCGCTCGGTGTGACTGGCTTCAATGACTTGCTGGTTCCTCGGCAGGGTGCTGAGGTCGCGACGGGGGCCGATCAAGCGACGGTGGGACGCCAGCAAACCCTCAATCTCTCCGTCCACTTGCACTCGCGAGGAGACCAGCACGATCAGGTAATCGCAGACCCGTTCGAGATCAGCGACGAGATGGGAGGAGAGCACCACGCTGACCTGCTTCTCGGCGACAGTCTCCATGAGCACCTGGAGGAACTCCCGCCGAGCGAGAGGGTCCAAGCTCGCCACCGGCTCGTCGAGGATCAGCAGCTCAGGGCGCTTGGCAATGGCCAGCGTCAGAGCCACCTGAGCCTTCTGGCCGCCGGAGAGTGATCCAGCCGGTTGGCCGAGATCGAAGTCGAGCTGTTCGAGCCGCACTTGCGCGAGGTCGTTGTCCCAGCTGGGGTTCATGTGCGCCCCAAGACGGAGATGGTCGGCAACGCTCAAGCCCGAGTAGAGGGTTGTGCCTTGGGCGACAAATCCGATCCGGCTCATCTGTCGGGCGGTGACGGCAGGCTGAGCACCGAGGACGGTGATTGAGCCCGAGGTCGGAGACAGCAGACCAACTGCCAAAGAGAGCAGGGTCGTCTTCCCGGCCCCGTTTGGTCCGACCAGTCCGACCACCCGCCCGGTGGGTATTGAGAGAGTGCAGTCGGACAGAGCCCAGCGCCTTCCGTACCGCTTTCCCAATCCCTCCGTCTCTACGGCTGGGGTCACGCTACCCCGTCCTCGGTGGCGGAACGAAAGGTGTCGAGGAAGAGAGCCTCGATGCTCTCGTCGTCGAATCCCGCCAACCGCGCCTTGGCGAGCCAGCGCCGCAGGTCATGGCGCAGGGGACCAAGCTCTGTCAGAGGGGCATCGCTCAGGGTCTTGGTCACGAACGTCCCGATACCTGGCCGAGCTCTGACCAACTGCCCGTGTTCGAGCTCCCGATAGGCCTTGAGGACGGTGTTGGGATTGATCGCCAGCCGCGCCACCACTTCCATGACCGTGGGGAGCTGGTCTCCTTCGCGGAGGAGGCCCAGCCGCAGGGCTTGTCGTACCTGGTGGACGATCTGTAGGTAGGGAGAGACGCCCGAGCGGGTGTCCAGGTGAAATTCAATCATCCTGCCTCCATTTAGCTAGTTACCTAGATAAACATATCACTGGACTGCACGGCAGTCAAGCTATAGCGATACGGCACGGCCTCTCGCGATTGAGCCCGGTGGTGTTGGGACGGGCGTGATCACCCCAATGGGCTCTGTCCGCGCTGCCTGTGCCACCGGCCTGACCCAGCAAGCTAATTCACCGGGGGCTGGAATAGATTTTGCTGGCCGCTGGGGTGTCTACTGATGTGGTGGCTGATGGGGACGAGCCGACCAAGGTCGCCTTGGTGGCCGGTGCTACCCGGGGCGCAGGCCGGGCGATTGCCGTCGAGTTGGCTCGGGCGGGGTACTTCGTCTATGCGACCGGCCGCAGCAGCCGGGCGACGGGCCCCTCCGAGATCGGAAGTCCGGAGACGATCGAGGAGACGGGTGATCTGATCCGCGCTGCGGGCGGGGCTGGCACGGCGCGAGTGGTTGACCACGAGGACCCCGGCCAGGTGGCAGCCCTGGTAGCGGCCATCGATGAGCGGCACGGCCGCCTCGACGTTCTGGTTAACGACATCTTCGGGGGCGATCGGTATATGGAGTGGGACAAGCCGTTGTGGGAGCACGACCTGCAGGGCGGGCTGCGGATGCTGCAGATGGGCGTGCATACCCACTTGATCACCTGCCGGGCGTCCATCCCGGTAATGCTGCGTACGGCCGCTTCGCGTGGCACGCGCGGCTTGGTCGTTGAGATGACCGACGGGACCGCTCAGGCCAACGCCGAGTTCCGTCGCAATGTCGGTTTCTACTACGACCTGGTGAAGGCCAATGTCGAGCGGATCGTGAAGGGACTGACTGCCGAGCTTGAGAACCTGCCGGTTACGGCAGTCGGCGTGACCCCGGGCTGGCTGCGCTCGGAGAAGATGCTGGAGGACTTCGGCGTTACTGAGGCCAACTGGCGCGATGCCTGCGCGAATACTCCGGGTTTCGCGATCTCCGAGTCGCCGGCTTACGTCGCCCGGGGTATAGCCGCGCTGGCCGCAGCGGGCGATGCTGGCCGTTGGGCTGGCACGATCGTCAGCGCTCGCCAGCTTTCCGACGCCTACGGAGTCGCCGATACCGACGGCAGCAAGCCGGACTGTTGGGGCTACCTGGCGGCCTACGGCTGGGATCGTGAGGACGGCGAAGGGACTGACCGGTTCCGCTGAATCAGCACCGCGGTTGACCCCAAGTTAACTGGTATGAGCACCATCGCGGCGGAGCGCGGGGCGGCGAGCTTCACGAACGGGTACACCTGCTGTTGGGATTACTGGAGTGATACTGGTCGGTCATCTTCGGCAAAACCGGGGGCCTGACGTATGTGGAGCTGCCGGCGAGACCCCTGCCTTCCGGCGGCACTCCGCTGGCTCTGCTTTGCCACCTGGCCCACGTGAGCGGCGGCAACTCGGCCCGGGACTCCGCGCCGAGTAACTCCCAGACTCACCCTGAGACGAAGACTAGGCCGGTCGAGCGACACTCCTGCCAGCATCATCACGGCACCTCACTCGGTCCGCGGGTAAATGAGGGCTCGTGCCTTCGCAGCCGCGACGACAGATACCAGCGCCCCGGAATGGGGCCAGCCATAACAGTCTCGGTCCTCTGCCGACGAGGCGTTGTTCTCGCTTACGTGCTGCAGAACTATGCCCGCCATGCGGAACACCAGGAGGCCGCGCGGGACCTGATAGCCGACGCGACGGGAGAGTTACGCTCCATGGTCGGCCGACCTCACCAGTTGAAGGCTGGCCGTGTATGGAGACGCGGATCCCAGTGCATGATCACAGAGCAGCAGGAGGGCCCCGCCCGTGGAGATGAGTGACGTAGCTAGCGTGGCGGAGGACTTGGCCGATATCCGCCTCACCGCCCGAGCCGGGCTCGCTGAGTGGCGCTACCACGGCAGGTTGGTAGCGCGGAAACTTGACGACGCACATTTGGTGATCCGCGCCGATTTCGACTACCGCGACTCTCTGCTGCGGCAGTTTCCCAAGACCTTCAGTGTCCCGACCCGGTACGTCAAACACATGATGGTTGTCGCGCATCTCGACGCGGGCGACGCCGGTGCCATCGAGGATGCACTGGTGGCTGCGTGGCAACTTCAGCGAGCAGCCGACTGACATCAGCCTCCACCGGGGCCTGGGCCGAGGCGGCAAGCAGTTGGCGATCGTTCTTAGGCGGCTCAGTCTGACTAGCAGCCTCCTGTGAGAACCAGCTGTAGGCGTTGGACTCCCACTTGGATTCCCGAGCGTTGTGGGCGATCACGAATAATGCGGCGGTCCGCTTCTCTGCGACGGATTGCGAGAACGACCCAGATGGCGGGAGCGTGGGCTGAGGCAGAATTGGGCTGTGACCACACCGTCAGGCCAGTACAAGACTAAGCGGCTCGCACCCGATACCTGGGCTGACTTCGCGGCACTGGTTGAGGCGAACAACGGCGTATGGGGTGGTTGCTGGTGCATCGGGTTCCACCGCGAGGGCATTAGCAAGGAGAGCACGGCGGCGGGCAACCGCGAGGCCAAACTTGCACACGTCGAGAACGGTTCCGTGCATCAAGTCCTCGTCTACCGCGGCGACGCGTGCGTGGGCTGGTGTCAGTACGGCCCGCCGGCAGAGGTGGCCACGATCAAGAACGCCAAGGTGTATCAGAAGGACCCCGTCGACCTACCTGACTGGCGGATCGGCTGCGTGTTCACTGGAAGTGGCAGCCGGCGACACGGGGTGGCGCGTGCCGGACTCGCGGCGGCCCTGAGCGCGATCAGGCAGGCGGGAGGAGGCGTGGTAGAGGCCTATCCCGAGCAGCTGGACGGGCGTGGCCCGCAGCAAGGCGCCTTCCTGCACACCGGTCCGGAGACCCTGTTCGAGGAGTTCGGCTTCGTCCGTGACCGCCGCATCGCCAAGTGGCGCTGGGTGATGCGTTTGACCATCTCGAACGGGCGCGAGCGCTAGGGCCGGCCGAGAGATAACTGGACCAGCTCTTGGTGTTGACGCGGTCGGCGTGACAGCTCCAAGGGCTGACTATGGGACCAATTCTGATCTCATTTTTTGGTGCATCCGGAAGGACTCGAGCCTCCGACCCGCGGTTTAGGAATCCGCTTGCTGTTAGGGTCGGCCTGAAGCGGAGTGAAGGTGCTGCAACCATGCTGGAACGAGGCCAGTGACCTAGGCGGAGGGAGTCGTCCCCCAGGTCGCCCGTTAGCGCTTCGCGTAGTCGGCGAAGCCCTGCCAGTCGATGAACACACAAGGCTCGTCGCCGACGATCCAGGCATCATGCCCGGGTGGGCACTCCATGTAGTCGCCGGGGCCGAACTCCATCTCCTCACCGTCGTTCATCACGATCTTCATGCGGCCAGAAATGAAATAGCCTATGTGGGCTGCCTGGCAGCTGTCAGTTCCGGCCATCGGCTTGACGTGCTTCGACCACTGCCATCCGGGCTGGAAGGTGGCTCGTCCTACGGCCCCACGGTTGACGTTCACGACTTCAAGTTTGCCTGTTCCCCCCTCGAACGGGCGCGTCTCCTCCGGCGAATCAAGACTCTTTCGGACCATCTGCGGCATGCTCGATACCCCCTATCCGGTTGTCGCCCCACGGGCAGTATGAGCGCTCATTCGTGCAAGGGTTTCCTTCGCCGCCAGCCGTTGGCTCGGCCAGCGGCCGCTAGGATCGTGTCTCTAGCCTCGGGGAGAGCACTCCAGCGCTCGGCCCCATGCGTACCGGCCAAGCGGGGCGAGCGCACGCGCGACCGTGCTGCAACCACCTTTGGCGCGCTGCAACTGGACTGAACGGCCCGGCGCCTCAGCGGTGCCCGCTGAAATCGGATTGTGGTGCCCGCGGAAGGACTCGAACCTCCGACCAGCCGTTTTACGAATCCGCGTGCGACCGTCTGTCGGGTGCTGATTAGTTCTGTTTGGTAGGTCAGAGTAGGCGACCCCGACCGTCTAGTAGCCGCCTGTGGGAAGCAGTTAGGGGCGTTTGATTCCCACTAGATTCCCGCGACGCGAAGCGAAGGAGGCCGCTCTGGCTTGTCAGCGCGTGCTGTGGCTGTAGAGGCGCACGCAGATGGGAGCGACGATGGCGACGATGACGAGCGCCAACCCGACGGTGGTGACGACCGAGTGGTCCAACGACCAGACGCCCGCGGGCGGCGGTCCGATGGTGTTGCCGAAGAGGTGGCGGCCCGCGGTGGCGACCGCGGACATCGGGTTCCAGTCGGCGATCACCCGCAGCCAGCTGGGCATCTTGGTGGGGTCGACGAATACGCTGGAGATGAACCCGAGAAGGAAGGTGGGGATGCTGATGATGACGTCCGCGGCTTGGGCCGAGCCCGCCAGCAACCCCACCAGGATCCCCAGCCAGCCGACGGCAAAGCCGAAGAGCTCGTAGAGGAGGAAGGCGAGCACCGCGTTGCCCACGCCGTCCACCGGTCGCCAGCCGACAGCGAGGCCGCAGAGGATCATGACCAGAAGTGCGGGAACCCCGAGCAACATGCCCGAGAAGGAGCGCCCGATGACGATCGCGGAGCGGGCGATCGGGAGCGTACGGAAGCGGTCCACGACGCCCTCGCTCATGTCGGTGGCGACCGCGACAGCGAGGTTGTTTGAGTTGAAGAGGATGGCCAATGCGAAAAGACCGGGCATTAGGTAGGAGCGGTAGTTCTCGCCTGGAATGCTGATCGAGCTACCGAAGACGTAGCCGAAGAGCACCACGAAAATGACGGGAATCAGAATGCTGCCAAAGATCACGTCGGGCTGGCGCTTTCCCCGGATGAGGAACCGCAGAGTCGCCGTGTAGGCGTCAATCAAGCCCCCGCTGAGCCGTCCCGGTGTCTGGGCGGACAGCTGGGTCATGCGGCGCTCGGCTTGTCCGTGGTCGACCGGTCCCCGTCCCCGGAGCTGTCGGTCACGGTGCTGAAGACCTCGTCGAGGCTGGGCAGCTCCAGCCCCACCTCCTGGGCCAAGACTCCCGTCTGGCGGAGTTGGGCCACCACCTCGCCGAGGGTGGCCAGACCGTTGGCCGCCGGCGCGCTCACCGAACGTCCCTGCACCTCCGCCTCTTCTCCCAGGATTCGTCGGACCTGGCCCACGGTGGCGGCGTCGGCGTCGGGCAGGATCACCCGCACAAACGGCCGCCCGATCGACGCCTTGAGTTGTTCCGGAGTGCCTTGCGCCACCACCAACCCGTGGTCGATGACCACGATGGTGTCGGCGAGCCGGTCGGCCTCGTCCAGGTACTGTGTCGTCAAGAGCACCGTGGTGCCACCAGAAACCAGGTCGCGTATGTAAGTCCACATCTCGGTGCGGCTGACGGGGTCCAATCCCGTGGTCGGCTCGTCGAGAAAGAGCACCCCGGGATTGGCTATCAGGCTGGCGGCCAGATCGAGGCGCCTCCTCATTCCTCCCGAATAGCGCTTGACCAACTGCTCGCCCGCGTCGACGAGATCGAACTGGTGGAGCAGCTCCTGGGCGCGACGGCGTGAGACAGCGGCTCCCAGGTGGCAGAAGCGCCCGATGATTTCGAGGTTCTCGGTTCCGGTCAGCAGTTCGTCCATGGTGGCGGTCTGGCCGGTCACCCCAATCCGGGTCCGCACCTGGTCCGCCTGGGTGGTCACGTCGAAACCCTCGACCTGGGCGCTGCCGCCGTCAGCGGGGAGCAGGGTCGTGAGGATGCGCACCGCTGTCGTCTTGCCGGCGCCATTGCGGCCCAAGAGCGCGCACACGCTCCCCGAGGGAACGGCGAGGGTGACATCCACTAGAGCTCGGGTGGAGCCGAAGGAGCGTGCCAGGTGACTTGCCGAGATGGCGGGGACGGTCACGATGGCCCTCGCGGCGAGCTGGCGACGACATCGACCTGAAACATGGGGTGATGGGCACTCGCTTCCCCGAACTCTGAATCAGAGCCGTTGCTGCAACGGTCAGGAATGAGCGCCCTCCACGGGCAAACGGCGTGGTGTGCCGTCATCGCGTCCGGGAGCACCTGAAGCTCTGATCCAGCATTGATAAGAGAGTCCTGGAGTGACCTCGTCACTGTGATTCAGCGCCTCCCAGCGGTTTCGGGTTGACCCCAATACTGACCCCAACTGAAACGGTCTGACGTGGTCCGAACCGTCCCCATCTGAGATCATAATGGTGCCCCCGGAAGGACTCGAACCTCCGACACGCGGTTTAGGAAACCGCTGCTCTATCCCCTGAGCTACGAGGGCTGAGGCACCGGACCGAAAGAATCGGCACCGACCGTCAAGACTACCGTCACCAGAGTGCGCCATCCACGGCCACCCGGCTGGCCCTAGTCTCTGAAGGGTGGTCGACCAGCCAGAACCCTCCGCCGATTCGGATGTAGGGCCATCGACGACTCTTCCAGATACCGAGGCTGTCGGCCCGGTGGCTGCGATGGGTCGGCTGTTCACCGGTGCCGCCGACCGGTGGGGAGGGTCGCGCTCGCTGCGTTTGTCCATGACGCTTTGGAGCGGACTGGGGTTGGCTCTCTCCCTGGGAGCGGGGGCGAGTGCCGGGGCGCTCGGGGGACGGCTCGCGCTGGGACTCATCTGCGGCGCCGCCTGGTGGGCTGCGACCACGGCCTGCCTGTTCGCCGGAATGTCTCTTCTGCTGCGCTACCCGGACCAATCCAAGGTGGACCGTTTCGGGGTACCCAACGGGATAACCGCGATCCGGGCTTATCTCTCCTTGCCGGTGGTCCTCTACGCCGCCCTGCCGCCGGTGGGCCTGGCCAGAGTGTTGTTTTTGGGGGTCGCCGCACCGATCGCGGCGCTGGACTCGTTGGACGGTTACATCGCCCGCCGGGCTGGACCGCTGACCGTCTTGGGACGCGCCATCGACCCGATCATGGACACGGTCTTCTTTTCGCTCTGCGCGGTGGCAAGCCTGCTGGTGGGATTCATCCCGCTGTGGTTGATGGTTCTGATCCTGGCCCGGTACGGGCTGCCGGGGGTGGGATTCCTCTTGCTTTATCCCTGGCTCAGACGCCGCCCGGCACTGGTCGCCACGAGGTTCGGAAAGGTCAACACGGTGGCCAGTGCGGTGACCATCGTGGTTTCGTCACTGCTGGTCCTGGCGGGCGGACCTTCCTGGCAGACCGACATCGCTCTGGGGGCGGTACTGGCGGTGACCACCATGGGCCACTTCGTGACACTGTGGCGTCGCACCTTCCCGTCCGGCGCACGGCAGTCTGGGAGGAACGTCGACCCCCGGGCCTAGCAGCTCCCATCCGACTTGGCTCTAGCCCAAGCGCCAAAATCGGATGGCGGGACGCCTGACCTCCGGGTAAGGTGCAGGTCATGCCCACCGGCCAACTCAATTCGGACGGATCGAGCCCTCCTGGTGACGCCGTGGCCAGGGCCCGTGAGCTGTTAGAGCGAGCACCTTCGGGCTGGGCCAGCCAAGCTCTGGCGGCCAAGGTTGGGCTCAGCCCGGGTCAGCTGCAGCGCCGGTTCAGGAGAGTGTTCGGCATTTCTCCGGCCGAGTACGCCCGGGCGATCCTGACCAAGCGCGCGCGGATGGCGCTGGCGAAGGGAAGCCCGGTTACGGAAGCGCTCTACGACGCCGGGTTCGGTTCCAGCCGGGCTTTTTACGAGGTCGTCCCAGCGGCGCTTGGGATGACTCCCACCCAGTTCCGCAGTGGGGGAGCAGGAGTGGAGATTCGATACACGGTCTTCGAGTCGTTCCTTGGCCTGATCCTGGTCGGGGTCACCGAGCGGGGGGTGTGCTCGGTCAAGATCGGCGACGAGGCACGAGGGTTAGAGGGTCAGCTGCAGGACGAGTTCCCGGCGGCGCGACGCACCCGCGACGACGCCGGGCTGACGGAAGTTCGTGACACCGCGCAGAGCCTGGCGGCGGGTAGGCCCGACCGTGACGATCTGCCGCTCGACGTCCACGGCACGATGTTCCAGTGGCAGGTCTGGCGGCAGATCCAGCGGATCCCCCGCGGAAGAACCAAGACCTACGGCCAACTGGCAAGCGAGTTGGGCCGGCCCAGGGCCTCCCGGGCTGTGGCTCGGGCGTGCGCCACCAACCAGGTGGCGCTGCTAATCCCCTGTCACCGCGTGGTGCCGGCGACAGGTGGGGAGGGAGGGTATCGGTGGGGCACAGATCGCAAGCGGCGCCTGTTGGAGGCAGAAGCGGCGGGCGATCGGTAGGGCCGAGTAGGTTCGACTCAGCGGGAGCGGATCTGGCCTACCACCTCGGGGGCGACCACCCAGCACAAGGTGGTGTGGGCTACTCGGAAGCCTCGACCTAAGCTGCCCACCCGGACCAACTGAGTGTGGGTGTGGCGCAGGGCCACCTCGGCACCATGCAACCCCGCCCCCACCGCGGCGAACGGTAGAAGTTGGAAGTCGACGAAGATAGCCATCGCGGCTGCGATTCCCACCGGAACATGGAACTGGACCAAGAGGAAGACCAAAACTCCTTCTCGGATGCCGATGCCGTTGGCCGAAATGGGCATGAAGGTCACCAGCAGGGCCACCGGCAAAGCTATGGCGAAGACCTCCCAGGAGATGGTGTAGCCGAGCGCACGGCTGAACGCCTCCATGGAAAGGAGGTTCAGGCCCCAGCCCAGCCCCCCGGCGGCGATCGAGTAGATGAGTGCCAGGGGGGTGCCTTTGTAGTTGGCCAGCGAGCGCAAAAAGGGGCCGATCCGCTGCACGTTTACCCGCCACCCGAGTTCCGCAGGCTCCTTCCCCAACACTCTGGCGAAGAGCCGCTCGGCCCCCAGGGCCAGTCCCCAACAGATCAGCATCACCCCGCTGAAGCAGGCGAAACCGATGAGCCCCGGAACGCGGAAGACGTTGTGCATCACGACTGCGCCGAGCAGCCCCCAGAGGGCCATGCCCAGGGTCCCGGCCATGCGGCTGCCCACCAGCGAGGCGATCACCGGGCCGTGCCCGGCCACCTTGCCCACCTGCACCGCCCGGACGGCGTCGCTGCCCACCCCGGCGGGGAGTACCTGATTAATGAAGAGACCCTTCATGTACCAGCCGCCGAGATAGCGCCAGCCCAGCATCTTGCCGGCGCCCCTGATCAGCGCGCCCCATTCCAGGATGCTGGCGAGGACCGAGAGGCCGGCCAGCGCCATGGCGAGAAGCGCCCACTGCCATTGGAGGTGGGAGAAGGCCCGTAGCGCTGATCCCAGGTTCACCGAGTGAATGAAGATCCCGAACGCCAGCACGGTGACTGCCACCCTCACCCAGGGCCGTGAGACGGCGCGGCGGATAAGGGAGAAGATCGTGAGGGCCTTGCGCTTACCCACGAGCCGGCACGATACAGGACGCGGCGCCCGGCCACCTCTTCCGCGAACACTTTGTCTCAACCCTGTCGCCCACGGCTTAGGATTCCGTTCAGTTGACCTCTCTGTCCCCAGTTGATGCAGCGCCGCAGGTGACCCCGCGGGTCGGCCCCTTGCCCACCTTCGTCCCCCATAACCGCCGAGATGGGCTGGCTCGACCGCCCCGTCGCGAGCGCGTTGAGCAGCGGCTCTGGGAGATGGCACCCGGCCTCACGGTGTGGACCATCTTGGTGACACCCCTGGCGATCGGATTCATCATCACCTTCACCAACTTCGAATACCTCTGGCTGCTCGGCCTGTTTGCCGTGCTGCTCGACTCCTACTGGCTGATCAAGCTCGTCCACACCTTCCGGTACGTCCTGCGGGGCATCCGGCTCTTAGAGGAGGGACAAGCGATCGACTGGGCGGAGCGGACCAGGACCCTGGTGCTCGCTCGGGGACAGCCAGATCCCAGCGAGGTTGTGCATGCCTTCCTGATCCCTACCTACACCGAGCGCTACGAGACGCTGCACGCCACGGTCTCGGCGTTGGCCGCCGCCGACTATCCCAGTGAGAACAAGATCTGCGCCATCATCACGAGGGAGAGCGATCTCCAAGGCTGCCTCAACGTGGAGCGGCTGCAGGAGAAGTTCGGGGGTAGCTTTCGGGCCTTCTGGCATATCAAGGACCCCTTGCTGCCGGGGATCGTGGTCGGCAAGTCGGCGGCAATGGCCTACGGGGGTCCGGTGTTGAGAAGGGCCTGCGACAGCGTGGGATTGGACCCGGCCCGGGTAATCGTCACCGACTTGGACTCCGACTACCGTGTCCATCCTCAGTACCTCGCCTACACGACATACCACTTCTGCACGGAGGAGGATCGGCTGACCTCCATCTGGCAGCCGGTACCGATGTTCCTGAACAACCTCTGGAATGTCCCCTCTGCTGTCCGCTCGATGGCGACTTTGGGGACCCAGTGGCAGCTGTACCTGCACCAGCACCCCAAGCGGCTGGTCATGTTCTCCGCCTACTCGATGTCGCTGAAGATGCTCACCGAGGTGGGCTACTGGGACGACGACGTAATCCCCGAGGACTCCCGGTTTTTCTGGAAGGCGTTCTTCAGATACGGCGCCCAGCTGCACGTACGTCCGGCCTACCTGCCGATGTACGGCGACGCCCCCCGGGCCTCCGACTACGGCACCACCATCGTCAGCCAGTACAACCAGATCAAGCGCTGGGCCTGGGGGGTCACCGACGTTCCCTACGTAGCCTCCCGGATGACGTCTCACCCGGAGATTCCGCTCCGGCTCCGGCTGGAGCGCTTCCGGATGCTGGTCTTCAATCACCTCAGCTGGGCCACGGTTCCGATGCTGATCCTGATCTCCGGGACCCTGCCGTCGCTCTTCAACTACGACTACGCCATCTCCAACATGGGGGCAATTTTGGAGACCACTGCCAGCATCATCCTGACCACCACCCTGCTCAACATCGTGGCCGTGGCCGTGCTCGACAACCGGCTGCAGCCAAGGCCCCCGGGGTGGCCTTGGTGGCGACGCCGCCTGGTGGACATGCAGACACTCACCTATCCGGTGGTGTTCATGCTCCTCAGTGTGATTCCGGCCCTCGAGGCTCAGACCCGCTTGCTCTTCGGATCCCACCTGGAGTACCGGGTCACCGAGAAGAGTTAGGCCCAGAACCGCCAGTACAATCCGGGAGATGGTGGACCGCCCGGTCGTGTTCAGCGGGATGAAGCCCACCGGAGTCCTGCATCTGGGGAACCTGCTGGGCGCGCTCCGCCCCTGGGTCCTGGAACAGGACCAGTTCCGCAACTTCTTCTGCGTGGTCGATCTGCATGCTCTGACTGAGGCCCACGACCCTCAGGAACTGGCCCACAAGACCCGCCAGGTTGCCGCGCTCTATATTGCCTCGGGGATCGACCCCGAGGTCTCAACTGTGCTGGTGCAGTCCCACGTGCCGGAGCACAGCGAGCTGGCCTGGATCCTGGGATGCCTCACCCCGACTGGCTGGCTCGAGCGGATGACCCAGTTCAAGGACCGGTCCCGCCGAAAAGATTCCGAGCGGCTGAGCACGGGACTCTTCACCTATCCGGTCCTGATGGCGGCCGACATCTTGCTCTACCGAGCCAACTTCGTTCCGGTCGGTGAAGACCAACGCCAGCATCTGGAGCTGACCAGGGACCTGGCTGGCCGCTTCAACCGGCTCTTCGGCGAGACCTTCGTTCTTCCCGAGTCCAGGATCGGGCGGATGGGGGCGGGCGGGCGCGTGATGGCGCTGGATGATCCGGAGGTCAAGATGAGCAAGAGCGCCGATGGGGACGTCGGACTGATCGCCCTACTGGACTCACCGAAGATGATTCGGTCGAAGTTGATGCGGGCCAAGACCGACAGCGGAAAGGAGGTCGATGTGGCCAACGCCGGCCCTGGGGTGGCCAACCTGCTCGACATCTATCGAGGTCTCACCTCCTGTACCACTGAGCAGCTGGTTTCCGAGTTTGCTGGAGCTGGATACGGAGACTTGAAGAGGAAGGTGGCCGACGTCGTGGTGGACACCCTCACCCCGATTCAGATGCGCTACCAGGAGCTGATGGGTGACCCGGTCCATCTCGACGACATCTTGGCGAACGGGGCCAGCCGCGCCCGGGAGATTGCCGGAGCGACGATGGCCGAGGTTCGTGAGCGGGTCGGTCTGCTCTCGTCTCGACAACCGTTGGGGGAGACGTGACAGATCCGATCCGTCATGGCCTGGCGGCCCATGGGTAGGTGGTGAGCTCGCCTGCAGGACCTTCGGAATCTCCTGACGTAATCTCCTGGGCGGGACTGGACATTCCACGACGCCGACTGGTGATGGCGGTGGTGATCATCGCCGCGCTGGTCGGGATCGGGCTCCGGGTGGTGGAGCTCCTCCGGCCCGGACATCTGCTGGGAGTAGACCAGTACGACGACGCGGTGTACTTAGGTGCGTCTCTGCGGTTATTGGCCGGCGCTCTTCCGTACCGGGACTTCATCCTGATCCAGCCCCCAGGCCTCCCCTTACTCCTCGCCCCCGTCGCTGCTCTGTCGCACTGGGTCGGCGCCCGAGGGGCACTGGCCGCGGCTCGAGTTCTCGTGCCGCTGGTTGCCGGGATCGACGTGCTGCTCCTGGGCTGGCTACTGCGGCACCGCTCTCCGCTGGTGGTGGGGGTCGCCTGTTTCGCCCTGGCCGCCTACCCCGACGACCTCCTCAGTGCGCAGACCGTGTACCAAGAGCCGTTCCTGAACCTGTTTTGTCTCCTCGGGGCGGCACTTCTCTTCCGGGCCGACACCATCACTTTCTCTAGACGTCAGCTCTGGTGGGCAGGGGTCGTCTTCGGGCTAGCTGGCGCGGTGAAGCTGTGGGCGATCTTTCCGCTGCTGATCCTGGCGTTGCTGCTCTGGCGTTCCCCAGGGCGGATCCTGGTCCTTGTCGCCGGCTCGGCGGTCGCGTTCTTGGTCGTTTGCTCGCCCTTCCTGATTGTCTCGGCCGGTCCGTTTATCCATCAGGTGATCGTCTCCCAGGCTGAGCGGGTGGATGTGACCCGAGTCCCCCTGGAGGTTCGCCTGGTGATGATGACCGGGGTGGTGATCACCAACGTGACAGCCGTGACCCCACTCCAGCGATGGCTGGGCCTAGGGGTCGCGGCCGCGTTAGCAGTGTTCTTGGCGACCGCCTTCATCTTTTTCCCGCGCCCGCCGGGGACGGGCGTCTCGGATGCCACCGGGCGGCGCCGAACTCGGCGCACCACCGAACTGGAACGGTACGCGCTCGGAGCGCTGGTACTGACCGCGCTGGCGCTGATGATCCCCGACGACTTCTACTTCCACTACGCCACCTTCCTCGGACCCTTTTTGGTGCTGGCCCTGGGGCTGGCAGCGGGCCGGGTTGAGCCGGTGCTGCCCGAGATTGCCTTCGGTGCTGCCGCGCTCGTTCTACTGGTCGCCCTGCTGCACGCGGTGCTGGTGGCTCGGGGCGTGGGCCTAGCCTCTAATCCGGGGGCAGCACTCGATCGCTTGATCCCGGCAGGAGCGTGCGTCATTACTGACGATCCCGCCTACTTGATCAACTCCGATCGCTACCAGGGAGGACCGCGATGTCCGCCTGTGGTCGACCCCTACGGGACAACCATCGCCCGTTCAGGCGGCCTGGTCGCCGACGGAGGGGCCGCCCAGAACCGGGAGGCCGTAGACACCTGGCTCGGCTACTTTCGCTCGGCCCAATACCTGCTGCTCACGCCCGCCAGCTCGGTGCGGATCCCCTGGGCTCGGACACTGACGTCGTACGTGTACTCGCACTTCAATTTGGTGGCGACGCAACCCGTCCTGGTTCTCCGGCGTGGTCCCGAGAAAGGGTCAAGTCCAGGGTATTCGTTGCCTTCGCTGGCGGGTGCGTGACCGACTCTCTCCGCTCCCCGCCGCAGGCGGCGACTCCCGCGACGCTTGGAGTAAACGCGTGTCAAGCTCAGCTGGAGGCACACTCGAAAGATGCGCCCTGACGCCGGGTCGATAGAGGGCAGAACGGCCGCCTCGACTCCGACCCCCAGTTGGTGGCGCAGGGTGGCTAACCCTCCCATCTGGCTGGTTGCCGCGACGGTGTGCGTACTGGGGCTGGTCTTGGCATTGCACCAGCTGAACCTGCGCCCCCTCGTCGACTTCGACGAGGCACTCAACGCGGTCATCGTTGATCACATGGTGCGAACCGGCAACTGGCTGGTGCCAGTCTTCGATGCCTCCACCCGCCTTCGCCGGCCACCTCTTTACTTCTGGCTGTCCGGACTGGTGGTCGTGCTCAGCCATCAGCATTCGGCCTGGGCTTATCGATTGCCGTCCGCGCTAGCCGGGGTCTTCCTGGCGACCGGGCTGGTCATCTTCCTGCGGAGGCAGCTTCAGTGGACAGCAGCGTTCGCTGGCCTGGCGGGGATCTGCCTGCTTACCATGCCGTATTTCCTACTGCTGAGCCGCCAGGCGATGCTCGCCGCCTTGGCTGCCGCTCTGGCCACTGCCGCCATCCTGGCGGGCCGGCAGTGGACCCGGGGCCGGGGTGGCTGGTGGGCGCCTCTGGTCACCAGTTCCGCCTTGGGGCTGCTGATCCTGGACTACAGCGCGATGGTAGTTCTGCCCCTCGCCGTGGTCGCACTGGACGCAGCGCTGCGCGGACGTCGTCCGGCCTGGACCTGGCGGCAGGGAACGGTGGTTTTGGCCCTGGCCTTGGCTCTCGGCCTGTGGTGGCCGCTTTTGATGTCATTCCGATTCGGCGGCAACTTCTGGGCCCAGTACTTATTTCAGAACGTGGTAGCCCGGGTCACCTCCAACGTTGAGACAGGGGGACGCCCGATCTACGACTATCCCCCGCTGGTGGCGGCGGGGATGGGCGCGTGGGCTCCGCTTGCCGCCCTGGCGGTCGTGCGGTCTTGGAACCGGATCCGGCACAGCGCCGACTCTCTGGAGCGGCTGGCAGCCATCTGGGTCGTGGTCGGGGTAGTGGGCTTCTCGCTCTCCACGACCAAGCTGCCCTGGTACATGGGCCCGGTATATCCGGGCCTGGCGATTCTGGTGGTTGCCTACCTGCGCCGGCTGCCCGGCGAGCTTGGTTTCACCGTCGCCAGGGGCCAAGAAGCCGCCGGTCGGGGCTCCGCGGCAATGCTGGGAGTCGCCGCCCTGGCGGGGATTGGGCTCGGCGTCTGGCCAGTGCCCCGGCCGGCCTGGGCACTCCTGGTCTGCGCCGCAGTCGGAGCCGCTGCCATTGCGGTGGAGATCGCCAGAGCGAGACCCGGTTTCAGGGTGAACCCATCTGCGGGTACCGGTCGCCTCGTGGCATGTGCCTTGGCCGGACTGATGCTGGTGGCCCTGGGTAGGGCCTTGATTTTCCCGCTCGGTCCGGGGGCCCCAGGATTCGCGGAGAACCTGCAGCCCGAGCCGGCGGCGGCCTCCGAGGCTGCCATCGCCAAATTGGCGGCCCGTGACCCCGCAGTTCCTCTGGCACTGCTGGTCAACTCAACGCCCACCCTAATTTTCTACTCGGACCGTTCCCAGGTCGCCACCTACACCACAGTGGCCGCGGCAGCTAAGGCTCGGGGCAGCTGGTTGATCACCGAGACCGGTCAGCTGGCAGCGCTGCGATCAGACGTCTCCGGGGCACGGCTCCTGGGCCAGAGGGGTGGCCTGGTGTTGGTGGCACTCCCGGGGGCGCCAGGACCGAGTCATTTGAAGAGGTGACTGAACTCCGGGCCGGACGGTGCCCCGCAGCGGTGGCTTCCTGGGAGAGTGGTGAGCGCTCGAAGTCATCTGGAAGTGGCTGACGGTGGGGGGGAGGCGGGTAGTGTGGGAGGCCGGGCCTATAATCCCGCCGATGCGGTGGAGTCGTATGGGCGTCTTCCTCACCGCCGCGGCGCTTCCCGCCTACGTGCTGCGTGGCCACCTGTTCGGGCGGCTGCCATTCACTGGCTTGGAAGTCGTGCTGGGGCTGACCATACTGGCGTTCATCGTCGAGAGCGTCCAGCAGCGACGGATGCCCCGCCTCGACACCCCGTTCAGCGTCATCATGGCCGTCCTGGTGCTGGCGACCGTCGTCGGGATCGTCGTCAGCCCGGACCACCGAGCCGCCCTCGGGATCGCCAAGGCCTACATCCTCGAGCCCATGGTTCTCTTCTTCGTGGCGGTCAACGTGCTGCGCTCGAGCTGGGACTGGGAGCGGGTGGTCTACGGGCTGTATGTGAGTGGCCTGGTGGTCGCGGTGTCACAGATGGTGGCTCTGGGCCAGGCCTTGGCGGCGCACACGCTCAACTTGAACTTCTCACCCCCGAGCCCGACCTGGCTCTGGACCAACAACAACTTCGGGGGAATCTTTCTCGACCCACTGGTGGGGTTGGCCCTGGGGCTCGCCCTGTTCGGTGGCGTGCGGTATCGCAATGTCCACTGGGCGGCGCTGGTGGTTCTGACATTGGGGGACGTCCTGACCCTGAGCCGCGGATCCTGGCTGGCCCTGGTGGTGCTAGCTGTCCTGGCCTCGGCTCTGCACCCCCGTCGCAAGGTATTGCTGGCCGCCTGCCTAGCGGCCCTGGTGGTGGCGGTCGTCTTGCCCCCGGTCCGGCACCGGATCACCAACGAACTAAACCCCAACAATCCCGCCAACTCCCTGGTGGCAAGAGCCCACCTCTGGCACGCCACGGTGGACCTAATCGAAGCTCATCCCTTCGCCGGTGCCGGCTTGGCGGGGTTCCAATCGGCGGTGGCGCCTTATCGAGCTCAACTCCACGATCCGTCGACTCAGAGCCACGTATACCCCGATCAGCTGGAGCTCGACTTCTGGGTGGAGCTCGGAGTGCTCGGCTTCGTGGGCCTGCTGGCCTTCTTCGCGGAACTGGTCCGGTACCTGGCCCCGGCGGTGCGCGCCGGGCCCCGTGATCATCCGTGGGCTGTGGCGCTAACCCTCGCTTGGGCAGCGTTAATCGTTCATGGCCTGCTCGACAGCCCGTATTGGAAGAACGACCTGGCGGCGGAGTGGTGGGTGCTGGCCGCGCTGGTAACCGTTGCTGTGGTGCCGGCCACGCGGCACCTGCAGTTGCCCCGGCGCAAGCCGGTGGCGCCCTAGGGCGGTCCCAGTGAGCACCGCTCAGCGGGCGGTCCGCAGCACCACCATCCTCTTCGTCGCCAGGACCGGCTCCAAGCTCTTTGTCCTGGGCGCCTTCTTGCTCCAGCAGCACGCTCTGGGCGCCCGGCTGTACGGCGAGTTCAGCCTGATCGTGGTGCTCAGCACCCTCTCCAGCATCGTCGGCGACCTGGGATTGCAGATCGTGTACCTGCGCGAGGGGAGCCGGGACAACGCCCGGATGAAGACCTATCTGGCGGCGGTGCTGGCGGCCAAGATTCCGCTCTTCTTGCTGAGCCTGGGGAGCTTGGTCCTGATGGCCGCCGTGGCCGGGAAGGGCCCCGGCTTCCTAGCTTTGGTCATCCCCGCCTTCGCTCTCCAGGTGGCCACCAGCGTGGCCAACGTCCTGCGCAGCACCTTCTACGCCACCGGCGAGATGCGCTACGAGGCGGTCGCCACCATCTCGGAGGCGGTGATCCTGCTGGTGGGAACCTTCTTCGTAGCCCGCGCCCATCTGGGCGTGGCGGACTATCTGTGGGTCTACGCGCTGAGCTATGCCGTGACCTGCGTCTACGCCTACCTGATCATCGCCCGGCGCTACTTCGCGCCCTCGGTCCACTTCGATCCGGTGTTGGCCCGGCGGCTGCTCAAGATGGCCTTGCCCTTTGCGCTGGTCTTCTTCCTAAACACCGTCTACTTCCGCATCGACGTGGTGATCCTGAGCGTCTACCGGCCACTGACTGAGGTCGGCTACTACACGGCCGCCTACAAATTCCTGGACGGCCTCTCGTTCGTTCCTCAGACCATCATGAACGCGGTCTTTCCGACCCTATCCGTGGTTCATCTGGAAGCGATCGGGGCGATGCGCCAGGCCTACACCGCCACCATCCGCTTGCTGGCCGCCCTGGCGATGCCGTTCACGGTGGTGCTGGGCTTCGGGGCGGCTCCGGTGCTGAGCTTCCTCAAGGTCTACCACCAGTCAGATCCCGCCTTGCAGATCCTGGCCCTGGCGATTGTCTTCATGTTCGTCAACAGCACCTTCGTGTTTGGCCTGGGGGCGATGGACCGGCAGATGGACAGCGTGATCCTTTCGGCCATGAGCATCTTTGTGAACGTCATTCTCAATGTCATCCTGATTCCCATCTTTCCGCGAGCGACCGGCTATCTTGGCAGCAGTTGGGCCACCGCGATCACGGAGGTATTCCTGCTAGTGGCGGGATACTGGATGGTGCGGCGGCGATTGGAGTACCGACTGCCCTGGGGGCGGCCGCTGTTACCAATTCTGGTTTCCGGCGCCTTGATGGTGGGGGTGATGGGGCTCCTCTCCCAGCTGAACATCTTCTTCGTGTCGATCCTGGCCGGCCTCATCTACCTAGGTGCGCTCTACCTGACCGGAGGGGTCACCCAGGCCGAGCTGCGGACCATCCGGGCCAGCCTGGGGCGGCGAATCGGTCCGGCGGTGGGGGACGATGGTGGTGGCTGAAGCCGAGCCTCTGCTCCGATCCCTGGAGCTGAGCGGGGCGTCGCGGCATCGTTGGCGTCGGATGCTGCCGGTGATCGCCATGCGGGTGATCGGCGACGCCCTGGCGGTGGCCGTCGGCGCGTTGGTCGGCTACCAGTTCCGCTTCTATCTGTCCGGGGTTCCGATCCCCGGCAGCCAGGTTCCGCGCTTCGACGCCTACCTCCTGGCGGTGCCGGTGGTGGCCGCCCTATGGGTGCTCACCTTCGCCTTCACGGGTCGGTATCGAGTCCACCTGGGCCAGTCCTTCGTGGACGAGATTCTCGGCTCGACAGGGTCGGTCGCGCTCTTCGTAGTGGTGGCGCTGGCGCTGGAGGGCCTCTACCGGGGCTTCCCGTATTCCCGCCTGGTGCTGGCCGACGCCGCGGTCGCGGCGGTGCTTCTCTTTATCGCCGAGCGGGCGGTGATCCGTCTGGCCCAGGCGGCGCTGTTGCGCTCGGGATTGGGTGGCATCCGGGTCTTAGTGGTCGGCAGCGGGCCGGTGGCCGAACTCCTGCTGCGCCGGCTCCGGATGTTCCCGGAGTACGGGTACCAGGTGGTGGGAAAGGTCGGGACCGACCCGGAACCAGATCCCGCTGCGAACGGCAGCGAGGTACCCCGATTCAATCTGGGCTCGGGCCTATCTCGGATCGTGATTCGCGAGCGGGCGGATACCGTTCTGCTGGCCTTGAGTGGAGTGGGCCACGACCGGGTTCTGGAGCTGGCGCGGGAATGCCTGGCGGCCGGGGCCGAGGTCAAGGTGCTACCCGACGTGTTGGAGATCATGACCAGCGCCGCCAGCACTGAGGAGGTGGCCGGGCTGCCGTTGGTGGGGCTCCGGCCCAACCGCCTGGTGGGCAGCAACCTCGTGGTCAAGCGGGCCTTCGACCTGGTCGCCACGGTGATCCTAGCGATCGTAGCCGTTCCCATCGTCGCTGTCTGTGCGGTGGCGATCGCCATCGGATCCCCGGGCTCACCTTTCTATCAACAGGAGCGGTTGGGCCGCGACGGGCGACCCTTCCAGGTCTGGAAGCTCCGCTCCATGGTCAAGGATGCGGAGCGCGGGCTGGGACCGGTGATGACCGCGGTCGACGACAGGCGCCGGACCCCAGTCGGTCGGTTCGTCCGTCGCTACAGCCTCGATGAGCTGCCCCAACTGTGGAACGTTTTGATCGGAGAGATGAGTCTGGTGGGCCCCCGACCGGAGCGTCGGTTCTTCGTTGAGAAGTTCGAGGAGTCGGTGCCTCGATTCCGCGAGCGGCTCCAGGTCAAGCCGGGCTGCACGGGTTGGGCCCAGGTCAACGACCTGCGTCAGTCCAGCAGCATGGAGGAGCGCCTCTTCTACGACATCTACTACGTGGAGAACTGGTCTTTGAGCTTCGACCTCAAGATCATCCTGCTGACTCCCTGGCGGCTTCTGTTTCACCACCACGCGTACTGACCGAGCTCGAAGGACCGGGATCCGCTGGGGAGGCTGCTAGCCTTGAGCGCCGTGAAGGGGCTGGTGCTGAGCGGCGGCAAGGGGACGCGGCTGCGACCCATCACCCACACCGGAGCCAAGCAGTTGGTGCCGATCGCCAACAAGCCAGTTCTGTTCTACGGACTTGAGGCGCTGGTTGAGGCCGGAGTCACCGAGATCGGCATCGTGGTTGGGGACACCGCGGCGGAGATCCGGGAGGCGGTCGGGGATGGTTCCAGATTCGGGGCGACGGTCGAGTACCTCACTCAGCTCCAGCCCTTGGGTCTGGCTCATGCGGTCCAGATCGCCCGGGAGTTTCTGGCCGGTTCTGACTTCGTGATGTACCTGGGGGACAACTTCATCCCCGGGGGCATCACCGGGGTGGTGGAGCAGTTCCGGCGCGAGCGTCCCGACGCCCTGATTCTGCTCAAGCAGATGCCGCATCCGGAGCGGTTCGGGGTCGCCGAGCTAGACGGGGACAAGGTGGTGCGGCTCACCGAGAAGCCCAAGATCCCCCGCTCAGACCTGGTGCTGGTGGGCGTCTACCTCTTCCAGACCGGCATCCTGGAGGCGGTGGACGCCATCCAACCGTCATCGCGAGGTGAACTGGAGATCACCGACGCCATCCAGTGGGAGATCGATCACGGACGCCGGGTCACCCCACACGTGGTGACGGGGCGCTGGATCGACACCGGCAAGATGGATGACCTGCTGGAGTGCAATCGGGTGGTTCTGGAGATGCTCCCAGAAGTTCGGCAAGGGCGAGTCAGCGAAGATTCAAAACTGCTAGGCAAGGTGATTCTGGAGGAGGGGAGTCAGGTGACCGGCAGCACCATCAGGGGACCTGCCATCGTCGGCGCTCACACCCAGGTGATCGACTCCTTCGTCGGGCCTTTCACCGCGCTCTATCACCACGTGCTGCTCGAGGGCAGCGAGATCGAGCATTCGATAGTGTTGGAGAACACCACCATCAAGGGCGTGAGCAAGATCGAGGATTCGTTGATTGGGCGCGATGTCGTGATCGAAATGAGTGAGACGCGGCCCCGAGCCCACAAGTTCATGCTGGGCGACCACTCGCGGGTCAGCCTCGCATGAGCTGGCCCTGGCCCCACAGCTGATGGCCTGGCAAGCGACCACCCCGGAAATGGACTCGGTTCTTGATGGCCTGAGCGGGGCGCCGCCCCTAGAGCGGCGAGGACCGATTGAGGGGGTGATGGTCAAGTCATTCCAGCTGCACACGGATTCGCGGGGCTTCTTTTTAGAGCAGTTGAAGCGAGGGGATCGGGACGATCAGGGCCGGCCCTTCCTGCCCGAGCAGAACTTCGCTCAGATGTCGCGCTCGGTTGCCTACGCGAGAGGCGGTAACCCCCCGGAGCTGATCAAGGCGTTCCACTGGCACAAGCGGCAGTGGGATTACTGGGACATCGTCCAGGGAAATGCCCGGGTGGTCTTGGTGGACCTGCGCTCAGAATCCCCGACCAAGGGGATGACCCAAGTGATCATCGCCGGGGAGAACTCTCCCAAGATGATTGCGATTCCGCCCTTGGTGGCCCACGGCTACCAGGTGCTCAACCTGCAGGACGTGCTGCTCTGCTACTACGTCACTGAGCCTTACGACCAGGCGGATCCGGACGAGGGAAGGATTCCCTGGAACGACCCCCGAATCGCGTTCGACTGGTCGATCGAGAATATCTGAGTGACTGCGCCCGCCCTGCTGCCGTCGGTCGGCTCGGGGATTCCGCCCCGATTGCTGGTGTCCGGCGGGGCCGGCTTCATCGGCTCTGCCTTGGTGCGGCAGCTCCTGCTTGAGGGCGAGGGTTTCTCGGTCACTGTCCTGGACAAGCTCACCTATGCAGGGAACCTGGCCAACTTGGAGCCGGTCGAAGCGGAGCCGGGATTGCGCTTTGTGGAAGGAGACATCTGCGACGCGGAGCTGGTGGGCAAGCTGGCGTCCGAGGTGGACTGCATTGTCAATTTTGCCGCGGAAACGCACGTGGATCGCTCAATTTTGGATCCCAGCGGATTTATTCGAACCGATGTCCTGGGGACCCACCAGCTGCTCGAGGCTGCGCGCCAATCCGGCCACTTCAAGTTCCTCCAGGTTTCCACCGACGAGGTGTACGGGGACGTGGAGGCGCCGCAACGGTCCTCCGAGACAGACCCCATCCGCCCCCGTTCGCCATACTCCGCGAGCAAGGCCAGCGGCGATCTGCTGTGTTTCGCCTACCACGCGACCTATGGTTTGCCGGTGTTGGTGACCCGAGGTTCGAACACCTACGGTCCATATCAATATCCCGAGAAAATCGTGCCACTTTTCATCACTCAAGCCCTGGATCATCTGCCCTTGCCCATCTACGGCGACGGCACCGCGGTCCGCGACTATCTGCACGTGGACGACCATGCTCGTGGTATCGCCGCCGTGCTGGCCCGGGGCGAGGTGGGGGAGGCCTACAACCTGGGCCGCGGCGAAGATCCGATCAGCGGACTGGTGGTCGCCGAGACCGTGCTTCGGCTGACCGGAGAAGCCGACACCTTGATCCAGCCGGTGCTTGACAGACCGGGTCACGATCGTCGCTACGCCCTTAACAGCGGCAAGGCGCAGCGACTGGGGTGGCATCCGGCGGTTGACTTTGAGGACGGAATGACCCGGACCGTGAGGTGGTACCAGGAGCATCGCGGCTGGTGGGGGCCCATCAAATCGGGGGAGTTCCAGGACTTCTACCGTCGCAACTACCATCCGCTGGCCGGTTCCGCGTCCCGCCCCTAAGGCAGCGACCAGCTTGAGGATTCTGGTCTTGGGCGCCGGCGGCCAACTGGGCCGGGAGCTGACAGGTTCCTTGGGCCGAGCTGGCCACCAGGTCACCGCCCTGGACCGCCGCTCCCTCGACATCACCGACCAACAGGCGGTCGCCGAGGAGATTGCCCGGGGGCGGTACGAGAGGGTGGTCAACTGCGCCGCCTACACCAGAGTCGACCAGGCGGAGGCAGAGCCGGAGTTGGCCTTCGCCATCAACTGTGACGGGGCCAAGAACGTGGGACTCGCCTGCGCTCGGTCAGAGATACCACTCTGCCACATGAGCACTGATTTCGTCTTCACTCAGGAGCCGACCGAGCCCGCCCAGCCGTGGGCCGAGGAGGCGATTCCCGAGCCGCGGGGGGTATACGCCGCGAGCAAGCGGGCGGGGGAGTTGGAGTGCCTCGGCTCGGGCGGCCCCCTCTATCTCGTCCGCACGTCGTGGCTCTATGGCATGGCCGGTCCGAATTTCCCGCTGGCGATCTGCCGGGCGGCGCAGGCTGGGGGCCAGTTACGGGTCGTAGCTGACCAGTTGGGTGCCCCGACCTGGACCGGGAACCTGGCCCCCGCGCTGGGGCTGCTGCTGGAGGGTGACCAGTACGGGATCTATCACCTGACCGGGTCCGGGGCCACCACCTGGTTCCACTTTGCCCAGGCGGTACTCCGCGAGGTCGGCATGGGGGCGGATGTGCAACCCACCACCACCGCCGAGTGGGGGGCAGCGGCGCCGCGTCCGCGCTACTCAGTGCTGGACAACGGGCACTGGCTGCAACTGGGCATGGCGGCGCTGCCCGCCTGGGAACAGGGTCTGCGCGGCTATGTCGGCTCGGAGCGGGATGGGGCGCTGGCCGGGTACGTCACTCAGCGGGGCTCTGGGTGAGCCCGGCAATCGAGTTCTCTGAGGTTGAGGTGGTGATCTGCACCTACCTGTCCCGTGGTGAGGTGGAGGCGGCGGTCGATTCCTGTCTTGAGTCCGGCCTTAGCGAGACGCAGATAACCGTGGTGGACAACGCCTCGGAGGACGGGACCGCTGATCTGGTGGCGGCCCGCTTTCCTCAGGTGCGGCTCCTCCGACTTGACCAGAACCTGGGGTTCGCGGCCGCCAACAACCTGGCTGCCGGGGGCCTCCCGGGCCGAGCGCTATTGCTCTTGAACCCGGACGCCGTCTTGGTCGGTGATGCTCTGGAGGTGATGCTGCAGGCGCTGGCGGTCAATCCCGGTCGAGGTGCGATCTCTCCTCGGATAGACCGCCCCGACGGCAGGCTCGATGCCGCCTGCCGACGGAGCTTTCCCACTCCGGTGACCGCGCTCTGGCGGTTCGGCGGCCTGAGCCGGCTCCGCCCAGGTAGTTCGCGGTTCGGCGCCTACAACCTCAGTCATCTGGCCGTCGACCAGGGATCCGAGATCGACAGCGGCAGTGGTGCATGCCTGCTGATTCGCCGGGAGATCTGGGACCAGTTGGCCGGTTTCGACCGTCGCTTCTATATGTATGGAGAGGATCTCGATCTCTGCTGGCGCCTGCAGAAGCTCGGGTTCACCGTGTGGTATGAGCCCTCAGCGAGGGTGGTCCATCGCAAGGGAAGCAGCTCCCGTCAGGTCGCCATCCCGATGCTGGTCGCCTTCCACGGCTCGATGTGGCGCTTCTACCGACTCCACTACCTGCGCGGCTGGAACGTCCTGTGGGCGCCCATCGTGGCCTTGGGGATCCTGCTTCGCCTCAGCTGGCTGCTCTTGATCAACTCGTGGCGGCGGCATCCGACGGTGAGTCGTTGAGCTCAAGTGTGGCGAGCGGGAGTAGTGGGGTGGCGGTGGTGGCGGTGAACTGGAACGGCCGCCAGGACTGTGTGGCGATGCTCTCGTCCCTTCGGTCTCAGTCGTTGGCGCCGTCGGAGATGGTGGTGGTGGACAACGACTCCAAGGACGGATCTCGAGAGTGGTTTCAGGCCCAGCCTGAGGTCCAGGTCCTGGTCAACTCCAGCAACCGCGGATTCGCTGCGGCGGTCAACCAGGGGTTGCGGGCGACCAGCGCCGCCTTGGTGCTGCTCTGCAATCTGGACGTCGAGCTGGATCCCGGCTTTCTCGCCGCCGCGGTTGCCCGAGCTGACACAGCCGCCGACATCGGCAGTGTCGGGGGGCGACTGAGGAGCGCTCGGGATGGCCTGGCGCGACTTGACTCCACGGGGCATGTCCTGTATCGCAACGGCTGGGTCGCCAATCGGGATCAGGGGGCGCCCGACGACGGCCGTCGGTCGGAAGCGGACGAGGTCTTTGGGGTCTCGGCGGCGGCGGCTTTGTACCGGCGTGAGATGCTCGATGATGTCGCAATCGACGGAGAGGTCCTCTGCGAGGACTTCTTCGCCTATCTCGAGGATGTCGATCTGGACTGGCGGGCGCACTGGCGAGGCTGGCGATCTTGGTATGAGCCGAGCGCCACCGCCAGCCACCGGCGGGGCGGCACCGGGCTGCACTCGACCGCCGGGATCGAGCGCCACGTGGTGGCCAACCGGATCTCGGTCTGGGTTCGCAACGCCCCTCCTCATTGGACCAGAGACGGACACCTGGCCAGCGCCGGCACTCTCTTCGCCCTACGCGTCGGTCGGGCGGCGCTGCGTCACCCCACAGCGGTTCAAGGGGCGGTCGATGCCCTCCGGCGGCTGCCACAATCCCGCCGCGAGCGGCGGATGATCATGGAGCGACGAACGGTTGAACCGGAGTCGGTAGCCCGCTGGGCCGAACCGTCGCCTTGGCGCCGGATGTCCCGGAGTCGGCAATGACCCCACAGCGGCGCTTTCTCTTGTAGCCTTCGTGGGTCGTGCCCGAGCTGCATGTCTTCACCGAACCACAGAATGGCGCCTCATATGAGCAGCTCGCCCGCTTCGCCCGGGCGAGCGAGGAGTGCGGATTCGCCGGGTTTTTCCGCTCCGACCACTACCTGACGATTCACCGTCGGGGTGGACTGCCCGGGCCTACCGACTCCTGGGTCACCCTGGCCGGGCTGGCGCTCGAGACCAAGCGAATCCGTCTCGGAACCCTGATGACCTGCGCCACCTTCCGACTGCCTGGCCCCCTGGCAATCGCCGTCGCTCAGGTCGACCAGATGAGCCGGGGCCGGGTGGACTTAGGCATCGGAGCCGGCTGGTACGCCGCCGAGCACCTGGCGTATGGCGTTCCCTTCCCCAGCCCAGCTGAGCGGTTCGACCGGCTGGCGGAGCAGCTGGAGATCCTCACAGCGCTCTGGGCGACGCCCGAGGGGTCGACGTACTCATTTGCCGGCCGCCACTATCAGATGAAGGATTCCCCGGCGCTGCCCAAGCCTTGGCAGCATCCGGGGCCGCCGATCATGATCGGCGGCATGGGGAAGCGGCGCACACCTGAGCTGGCGGCAAAGTTCGCCGATGAGTTCAACGTCGCCTTCGTCTCGGTTGCCGATGCCGGAACGCAGTTCGAAGTGGTTGGCCGGGCTTGCCGCGCGCTGGGTAGAGATCCGGGCCAGCTTCGCCTGTCCGCAGCCCTCACCGTCGCCTGTGGGAGCGATCGGGGAGAGGCCAACCGGCGCTCCCGCAACATTGGCCAGGACCCCGAGCGGCTGGAGGTGATCGGCGCCGTGGGCAGCCCGGCTCAGGTCGGGGAGCGGATTGAGGCCTACGCCCGGCTCGGATGTCAGCGGATCTACCTTCAGCTGCTGGACCTGGACGACTTGGAACACCTGGAACTCTTGGCCAGCGAAGTGCTGCCGGCCTTCAGCTGAGCTGATGGCACGCCGTCCTGACGAACCCGGCCGGCGGGAATCAGCCCGAGAGCCGGTCTACACCGTGGCCCAGGCCAACCTGTTGCTCCCTAGCCTGATTCCGGTGCTGCGTTCACTGGTGATTCAGCTAGGTGCCGCGACTGACCAGGAGGCGCTGGGCCGGGTGCGGAGCGCCGAGGGGCATAACGGAGGCGGAGCGGCCGCCTCGGCGATGCTGCAGGCTGGCGACCGGGTGAAACGTGAGATGGAGTTCCTGCAGCAGCACGGGATCCTGCTGCGGGACGCCTCGTCCGGGCTGGTCGACTTTCCGGCAGAGCGCGAGGGCCGGCCGGTGTTCCTCTGCTGGCGGCTCGGTGAGCCAGCTGTCGAGTACTGGCACCAGCGCGACGAGGGGTACGTCAACCGACAGTCACTCTGAGGCAAAGGACCGTCCTGGCGGGGACCTGTTGCCGACACCGAACGGCGTGACTTCCTGTAGTAGGATTCCCCGGTGCCGGAGGCCGTCCCCGTTCCTGAGGTCGATCTGCGGTCGTTCATCCGGGATGTCCCCGACTACCCCAAGCCGGGGATCCTTTTTCGCGACATCACCCCACTCTTGGGCGACGGAGCAGCATTCCGCTCCGCCTGCCTGAGGATGACCGAGCTGTTCCGCACAGCTGACGTGGGGGCGGTGGCTAGCATCGAGTCACGCGGGTTCACCTTTGGCGCTGTGATCGCGTTCGAACTCGGTGTCGGGGTGGTTCCGGTCCGCAAGGCGGGGCGGCTGCCGGCGGCGCGCATCAGCTCCAGCTACGAGCTGGAATACGGCGAGGCAGTGTTGGAGATGCACCAGGACGCCATCGCCCAGGGCACCAGGGTCCTAGTGGTGGACGATCTGCTGGCAACTGGCGGTACCGCGCTGGCAACTTTGGACCTGATCAATCGGCTCGGCGGCGTGGCCGTGGGATTCGCCTTCGTGGTCGAGTTGCTGGCGCTTCAGGGCCGGGAGCGGCTGGGGGAGAACCGCGTGGAGGCGCTGTTGGCGCTGTGAGAGGAGAGAGCGGTGGCTGAAACCGGGACGGCGCTCGCCGCCGACTACGACGTCGCCGACATCAAGCTGGCCGAGGCGGGAGCCCAGCGAGTCGCCTGGGCGGCCCGGGACATGCCGGTGCTGGCCCAGATCAAAGCTCGCTTTGAGGCTGACCAGCCATTTCGGGGCCTGCGGATCGGCGGTTGCCTGCACATCACCGCGGAGACCGCGAATCTGGCCCTTGCTCTGGCCGCCGGGGGGGCGCGGGTAGCGCTCTGCGCCAGCAACCCACTCTCCACCCAGGACCCGGTGGCGGCGAGCTTGGTGGCCCAGGGGATCTCGGTTTTCGCCCGGCGAGGGGAGGACCGCGACGTCTACTACGGGCACCTCGAAGCAGTCTTGGCGACCAAACCCGAGATCACGATGGACGACGGCGCCGATCTGGTCGGGCTATTGCACCAAAGAGAGCCAGCGGAATCCGCGAACGTGATCGGAAGCACCGAGGAAACCACCACCGGGGTGATCCGGCTGCGGGCCATGGCCAGTGCCGGGGTGCTGCGCTTCCCGGTGATCGCGGTCAATGAGGCCCTCACTAAGCACCTCTTCGACAATCGCTATGGGACTGGCCAGTCGACGATCGACGGTCTGGTCCGTGCCACCAACATCCTGCTGGCCGGGCGCACCTTCGTCGTCTGCGGCTACGGATGGTGCGGTCGCGGCTTGGCAGCGAGGGCGCGGGGCATGGGGGCCCAAGTGATCGTCACCGAGGTCGACCCCACCCGGGCCCTGGAGGCGGTCATGGAAGGCTTCCAGGTCATGACACTGCTGGAAGCGGCCCCGCGGGCGGACGTGGTGATCACGGTCACCGGCGACTGCAACGTAGTGGACCGCCAGCACTTCCAGGCACTGAAGGACGGGTGCATCGTCGCCAACAGCGGTCACTTCAACTCGGAGATCAACCTGGCTGCGCTGGACGAGCTGACCACCGAGGTCACCGAGGCCCGTCCCTTGGTGGCCCAACACTCCTTGACCACCGGGCGGCGAGTCTATCTCCTGGCCGAAGGCCGGCTGCTGAACCTCTCCGCCGCTGAGGGCCACCCGGCTTCGGTGATGGACATGTCCTTCGCCAACCAGGCGCTTGCCGCTGCCTACCTGGCCGCCCACGCCGGCGAGCTCAGCCCGAGCGTCCATGACGTCCCCTTGGAGATCGATCAGGAGGTCGCCAAGCTCAAGCTGGCCGCTCTGGGAGTGGAGATCGATGTCTTGACCGGCCAGCAGCAGGCCTACCTCACGTCCTGGGAGCAGGGCACCGACTGACGCAGTTCGGGAAGGGGTCTCCCGGCTGACTAAGATGAACTTGACCCTCGGACAGGAGAAGGTCCGTTCCAACCAACGGATGGCTTCCGGTGAGGGTGAGAGGAGAGCCGCGTGACACATCGACGCAACCGCCGACTGTTCACCTCGGAGTCGGTGACCGAGGGTCATCCCGACAAGCTGGCCGACCAGATCTCGGACGCCATCCTGGACGCCATCCTGGCCCAGGACCCCCTGGCCCGGGTGGCCTGCGAGACGGCCCTCACCACCGGCACCGCCATCCTGCTGGGCGAGATCTCCACTAATTGCTATATCGACATGCCCAAGGTGGTTCGAAAGACCATCAGGGACGTCGGCTATGTGCGTGCCAAGTACGGCTTCGACTACGAGACCTGCGGGGTCTTGGTTTGCATCGAAGGCCAGTCACCGGACATTGCCCAAGGGGTGGATGGAGGTGGCGCCGGAGACCAGGGGATGATGTTCGGCTTCGCCTGCGACGAGACGCCCGAGCTGATGCCGGCCCCCATCCAGTACGCCCACGGGATCAGTCGCCGGCTGGCAGAGATGCGCAAGAACGGCACCCTCAAGTGGGCTCGGCCCGATGGCAAGAGCCAGGTGACCGTCGAGTACGACGAGACCGGCGTGCCCTTTCATATCGACACGGTGGTGGTCAGCGCCCAGCACTCCGAAGAGGCGACGCACGAGGAGATCGAGGCGGGCATCAGGGAGCACGTGATCCGCCCGGCACTCCCGGCCCATCTATTCGACGAGCAGACCAGGGTTTTGGTGAACCCCACCGGACGCTTCGTCATCGGGGGACCGCAGGGCGATGCGGGGCTGACCGGGCGCAAGATCATCGTTGACTCGTACGGCGGGCTGGGCCGCCATGGAGGTGGAGCCTTCTCGGGGAAGGACCCCACCAAGGTCGACCGCTCCGCCGCCTACGGAGCCAGGTATGTCGCCAAACACCTGGTGGCGGCCGGGCTCGCCCGGCGGGCGGAAGTGCAGCTGGCCTACGCCATCGGCGTCGCCAAGCCGGTCTCGGTGGGGGTCGACACCTTCGGGACCGAAGCCGTGCCCCTGAGCCAGATTGAAGAGTTGATTGACGAGTACTTCGACCTCTCGCCATCGGGGATCATCAAGGAACTCTCGCTGCGTCGCCCCATCTATCAACAGGTGGCGGCCTACGGACACTTCGGGCGCTCCGATCTGGACCTCCCCTGGGAGCGCACTCCCTACCGCGACAACCTGGCCCGAGACGCCGGCCTGACGCCTCAGGTGACCATCGGTTCCGGGGCGGCCAGCTGACCCAGGGGGTCGTTCCCGAGGAGGGGGTCCCGGAGGCTCCCCCGGAATTGGTCTCAGTTGTGCTCGCGGGCGGCTCCGGCACCAGGCTCTGGCCCCGCTCCCGCTCCCGGGAGCCGAAGCACCTGATCCCGCTGGCGCCGGACGGCCGCAGCTTGCTGCGCCATGCCTACGACCGGGCGGCTCAGCTCGGCGGGGCAGTGCTGGTGGTCACGGCGGTCCAGCAGGCAGCCCAGGTGTTGGCCGAGCTCCCCGAGCTGGAACCGGACCGACTGCTGCTCGAGCCTGAGCCAAAGGGGACAGGGCCGGCCCTGGCCTGGGCGGCCCTGACCGCCCTCGAGCTTCACCCAAGGGCACTGCTGGTGTCGGTCCACGCCGACCACTACATGCCGGATGTGACCGCCACCACGCGGGCGCTGCTCTCCGCGGCCGCCTGGGCCAGTCGTTCGGAGCTGCTGATCACCATCGGCCTCAAACCGTCCTGGGGAGCCCCCGGCTTCGGCTACGTCGAGGTCGGCTCAGAGCTGGTCCGGCCGGCAGAGCTGGGCTGGGCGCTGCCGCTCTTCCAGAGCCGGGGTTTCGTGGAGAAGCCGGACCCTGCTCGGGCTCAGGCGATGGTGGCGAACGGAGGCTATGTCTGGAACACCGGCCTCTTCGCCTGGCAGGCCCAGCTATTTCTCGACGAGATGGGCGCTCACGCCCCGCAGGTTGTCGGCGCGGTTCGCGAGGCCGTCCTGACCCAGCCGCAAGGAAGCGAGGCGTTCATCTCCGCCTGGGGAAAGGTCCCCACCGGGGTAGTCGACAGGTTGGTGCTGGAGCTCAGCTCGAAGGTCGCGATCATGCCGGTGGAACTGACCTGGAGCGACCTTGGTTCGTTCGTCGACCTCTATCAGGCGGCGCTCGATGCCGGTGAGGGCGACACTCTGGGGAACGTGGTTCGGGGAGATGCCCTGGTTCTGGCGAGCGACGGCAGCTACGTGGACTCCGCCGGGAAGCGTTTGGTGGTGGTGTTGGGAGCAGAGCAACTAGCCGTGATCGACACGGAGGACGCCCTGCTGGTGTGTCCCTTGTCTCGGGTCCAGGAGGTGACCCGGGTGGTCGCGGAGCTCCGTCAGCGGGGGAGAACCGAGCTCCTGTAGACGATCTGAGTGAGCTCCGGGGCCGGTCCGGGAGCTCAAGCAGTTACCCATACAATTACCGTGCTCCGCGTTTCCCAACGTTCCAGGGAGGTCAAGGCTGACACAGCCCAAGATCAGTTTCGGTACCGACGGTTGGCGGGCGGTGGTGGCCGACGACTTCACCTACGCCAACGTCCGCGCAGTAACCCAGGCGGTGGCACAGTATCTGGCCGGGGCTCCCGCCGAGGGGAAGGTGGTGGTCGGCCACGACACCAGATTCTCGGCGGAGCTCTTCGCGCGCGAGGTGTCGCGGGTGCTGGCCGCCAATTCCCGACCGGTGTTGCTCACTGACCGCCCCAGCCCGACCCAGGTGTCAGCCTGGTTGGTCGTCGACCGCGGAGCCCTGGGGGCGGTCGTGGTGACTGCCAGCCACAATCCGCCGGAGTTCAACGGCCTCAAGTACAAGCCTGACTACGGCGGCTCCGCGTCTCCCGAGGTCATCTCCCGGCTGGAGGAGGCGCTGGCCCAGGTGCTCGAAGAAGACTCAGTCCGCACCATGTCGATCGAGGAGGCGATCTCCCAAGGTCTGGTCGAGCTGGTGGATCCGAGGCCCTCGTACCGAACCCAAATCGCTCGGTTGGTGAGGCTGGACGAGATCAAACGGGCCGGCCTTCACATCCTGCACGACCCCATGTACGGCTCCGGAGCAGGCTATGTCAGTGACCTGGTATCTGGGGGCACGACCCGGGTCACCGAGCTTCACTCCGACCGCAACCCTGGATTCGGCGGGTTGCATCCGGAACCGATCCCGCCTAACACCGACGAGGCCGCCCTGGTACTGCGGGGTGGCTGCTTCGATCTCGGGATCGTCAACGATGGTGATGCGGACCGGGTCGGGATATTCGACGAGAAGGGGAACTTCGTGGACCAGCTTGAGGTGGCCACCCTGCTGCTCTGGCACCTCTGCGAGAACCGCAAGCTGCAGGGTCCGGTGGTGCGCTCGCTGACCATGACCCGTCGCCTCGACATCTTGGGCCAGCGGTACTCCTGCCCGGTTGAAGAGTTGCCGGTCGGATTCAAGTACCTGGGGACCAGGATGCGGGAGCTGGACGCCCTCTTCGCCGCGGAGGAGTCGGGTGGTTTCGGCTTCCGGGGCCACATTCCCGAGCGGGATGGGATCTTGAGTGGGCTCTTCTTCGCGGAGATGATCGTTATGACCGGCCGACCCCTCAGCGAGATCCGCCAACAGGTGGCCGAGCTGGTCGGGCCGCACGCCTATGCCCGCCGGGATCACCGGTTTTCCAGGGAAGGCTACCCCGGCGCCCGGGAGAAGCTGGTGCACAGGATGCAGGTGAGTCCGCCCCAGGTGGTCGGAGCTGAGCAGGTCACCGCCACCCGCAAGGACGACGGCTACAAGTACTGGATGGGCGAGGACTCCTGGGTCCTGGTGCGGATGTCGGGGACCGAGCCCTTGATGAGGGTTTACTGCGAGTCCAACTCCCCCGAGCGGGTCCAGCAGCTGCTCAACGACTTCGAGAGCGAGCTGGGCGTGATCGGAGATGACGGCGGGCATGGTGGCTGACCCGGAGGCCGCCAACCTGCCCGTGCGTCGGGTCGAGAAGCCCTGGGGCTACGAGATCTGGTTCGCGGTCACCGACCGCTACGCCGGGAAGATCATCCATATTGCCGCCGGTCACGAACTGAGCCTGCAGTATCACGAGCGCAAGGACGAGTCCATCTACCTCCTCTCCGGAGCCATGGAGCTGGAGCTCGATGATGATAATGGCGATCTCCAGACCCGTCAGCTCCTTCCCGGACAGTGCCAGCGAATCCAGATGGGTCGCCGGCACCGGATGCGGGCGCTGGAGGACACCGAGGTCTGTGAGGTGTCCACCCCCGACCTGGATGACGTGGTCCGGTTGGAGGATCGATATGGCCGGGCCAACCCGCCTGGCCGCTGATTCACAGCGCCTCCTAAGGGGCCTCCGACCAAGGTCAGTGAGCGGGAGTGGACTCCCGACCCGAGATCGAGGTTTCCCCCACTATCCACAGGTGAACGTGGAAAACATCAAAGCGCAGGCGGGGCTGTGAGCTGGCGTCCCGGCGGGGCGGCGGCACTACGGCAGGCTGCCGAGTCTGGTCTGGGAGTGGCGCCGGTCGACCATTCCGCTGAACTGCATCTCTCGCCACCTCGAATCGTGCCGTTCTCCCTGACGGCGGCGGCAGTGTGTGCCCTGGCTGGGCTCGGGATCCTGCCCGCGCCTGCCGCCGTGCTGCTAGATGTCGGCGCGGCGGCCTGCTACCTGGTGGCCCTGCGCGCAGCGCTGCCCCGCTGGCCGGAACTTCCCTGGCCCAGCCTCGGGTTCCTAAGTGGAATGCAGCCGGCAATTCTGCCTTTGGCGGGCTTCGTCTCCGCCTCGGTGGCGCTGGCGGAGCAGCCGGGGCTGCCGGGCGAGGTGGTGCTTCCCCTCGGGGTGCTCCTGCTGCTGACCCTGGGGCCCTGGCTCGAGGTGGCCGAGGAGCGGCGGTCATCCGCCCGCTGGGGGCCGACGCTGCTGGCGCTGCTCACCCTGGCGGTGCCGCTGCCGATATTCATCTTGGCGATGAGCCCGTCAGTCGCCGCCCCGGTGCGGGCGGCGACCGTGGCGGCAGTGGCCCTGGTGCCCACCTGGCGGCTGATCAGCCTGAGCCGGCGCAGTTGGTCACAGGCTTGGAAGCGGGCACTGGTTGTGACGGCTCTGCTGGGGGTGGCGGCGGGGCTATCGGTGCTGCTCAGGGTGCCAACTCCCTTGCTGCCGGTGGCCCTGCTGCTGGGCTGGTATGGGCTGACTGGAGTGGTGAGCCAGCCCAACGGGCGCTCCACCGGCGCCTTCGCGGTGTTCGTGGTCCTGGCGGCGGTGATGTTGGCGGTGGGCCACCCTCTCTGACGGGGGCCAATCGGGCCGCAAAGGATGTACCGTGGGGCGCCTATGGGAACAGATTCCTTGGGGCGGTGGTGGGATGCGGATGGGTTGCCGCCGCCGACAGGCGACCGGCGCAACTAGCGGGTCGGCTCGCTCGGGCCGGACTCGCGTCCCCTTAGCGAACCCCAGAATCCAAAATCCGCGTTTCGAGCCCGAGGAGGCTTCCCATGGCCACTACCGTCTCCCAGTCTGACCTGATCGCCGGCGCCCAGGAGGGCGGCACCTCAGAGGAGTGGCGCGAGCGTGACCGTCGTTCGGTGGCCGCCGTCTGGTCGCGCTACACCGAATTGGTGGTCAGCTCAGCTGAAGGGTCGTACCTGATCGACGTTGAGGGTCGGCGCTACCTGGACTTCGCCTGCGGCATCGCCGTGACCAGCCTGGGTCACCGTCATCCCGACGTGGCCGAGGCGGTCCACCAGCAGCTCGATCGCTACTGGCACACCAGCATCGTGACTCAGAGCGTGGTCATGACCGAGGCGGCCGAGCGGGTCGCCGCGATCTGCCCCGACCCCCTAGATGTGGTCTTCTTCGCCAACTCCGGAGCGGAGGTGGTGGAAGGTGCGCTCAAGTTGGCCCGGCGGTCGACCGGCCGCCAGGGAATCATCTCGTTCAGGGGCGCCTTTCACGGGCGCACCTTCGGGGCGCTCAGCGTGACCACCAGCAAAGCCATGTACCGCGCCAGGTACGGGCCGCTGCTGCCGGGCGTCCACGTCACCCCCTACCCGTACTGCTTCAGGGTCTGTGAGCACGGCCTGGGCGAGCCATGCCCCATTGCAGCTGGGGAGGAGCTGGAGCGGCTATTCCACCAGGTGGTGCCGGCCAACGAGGTGGCCGCCATTTTGGTCGAGCCAATCCAGGGGGAGGGCGGGTACGTGGTGCCGCCGGCCGGCTTCCTCGCTACCCTGCGGCGGATTTGCGACGAGCACGGCATCCTGCTGATCTGCGATGAGATCCAGTCTGGGGTCGCCAGAACAGGACGCTGGCTGGCAGTAGACCACGAGCAGGTCGTGCCGGACATCGTCACTTTGGCCAAGGCTCTCGGGAGCGGCCTGCCGGTGGGGGCGATTGTCGCCAGCCACGAGCTGATGGACCGCTGGGAGTCGGGCAGCCACGGGAGCACGTTCGGGGGCAACCCGGTGTCCGGGGCGGCGGTCATCGCCACCTTGAAAGTGATCGAGCGCGACCATCTCATGGACCGAGCCACTGACCTGGGCGAGACCATTCGGACCAGGGTCGAGGGGTGGCAGAGGGCCGGGTACGGCCCCTCCGACCTACGGGGCAAAGGGGCGCTGATCGGACTGGAATTCATGAGCCCCGACGGTTTACCGGACCACGACCGGGTGACCAACATCAAGCACCTCGCTCTGGAGGCGGGTTTGGTCCTTCTCTCCTGCGGCATCGATGACAACGTGGTCCGGCTGCTGCCGCCCCTGACCGTGAGCGACTCCGAACTCGCCCAAGGGCTGGACGTCCTGGAGTCGGCGGTCAAGGAAACGGGGAAGGCAGGGTGAGCTCAGCTGAGGCAATCAAAGTTCGCACCTACGGCAACCTGATCGCCGGGGAGTGGCGCGATGCTCAGGGAGATCAGACCTTCGACTCGGTCAACCCGGCCCGCCGATCGGAGGTGATCGGGCACTTCGCCCGCGGTACCGGGCACGACGTTGAACTGGCGGTCAAGGCGGCGGTCGAGGCCCAGCCAGATTGGGCACGCACTCCGGTACCAGCCAGGGCCGAGATCCTAGCTCGCGCTGGCCGGCTTCTTGAGGAGCGGAAGGAGGAGCTGGCGCAGCTGATGACCCGCGAGATGGGCAAAGTGCTCACCGAGGCCCGCGGCGATGTCCAGGAGGGCATCGACATGGCCAAATACATGGCCGGTCAGGGCCGTAATCCGATCGGAGAGGTGGTCCCGAGCGAACTTCGCCAGAAGCGCGCCTTTGCGGAGCGCGTTCCCATCGGGGTGGTCGGCTGCATCACCCCTTGGAACTTCCCGATGGCGATTCCCTGCTGGAAGTTGATGCCGGCCCTCCTGGCCGGCAACGCCGTGGTATTCAAGCCGGCCGAGGACACGCCCCTGGTGGCGATCAAGCTGGCCGAGGTGCTCATCGAGGCGGGGCTACCCAAGGGGGTGCTCGGAGTGGTGACCGGTTTTGGCGAGGAGGCGGGGGTTGCTCTGGTCGAGCACCCGGGCGTCAGGGCCATCTCCTTCACCGGCTCGGTCCGCGTCGGTCAGGAGACCGCCGCCACCTGCGGTCGCCTGGGCAAGCGGGTCTCCCTCGAGCTGGGGGGCAAGAACGCCATGCTGGTCTGTGCCGACGCCGACCTGGAGCTCGCCCTTGAGGGCGCCATCTGGGGCGCCTTCGGCACCACCGGCCAGCGCTGCACCGCGACCTCCAGACTGATCGTGCAGGATGCGGTTCGGCAGGACTTCACCGAGAGGCTGGTCAGTCGGGTCGGACAGCTCCGGCTGGGGGACGGGCTCGATCCTGAGACCGACGTGGGACCGGTGATCAACGAGGCGCAGCTGCGGCGGATCCACGGGTACACCGAGGTCGGCCAGCAGGAGTCTGCACGACTGCTGATTGGAGGCAAGGTCGCCACCAAAGGTGCCCTCGCGAAGGGCAACTTCTACGAGCCGACGGTCTTTGGCGACGTCACTGACCGGATGCGGATCGCCCAGGAGGAGATCTTCGGCCCCACCGCGGTGGTCATCCCCGCCGCGGGCCTGGAGGAGGCGATCAAGATCGCCAACGGCACGGCCTACGGTCTCTCGGTGGCGATCTACACCAAGGACATCGACCAGGCCCTGCAGGCGGTGGACCGTCTCGAGGCGGGAATCGTCTACGTCAACGCTCCCACGATCGGAGCCGAGATCCAGCTTCCGTTCGGCGGGGTCAAGGCGACGGGCAACGGTCACCGGGCGGCGGGCACCACCGCGCTCGACGAATTCACCGAGTGGAAGACCGTCTACATCGACTACTCGGGCCGTCTGCAGCGAGCGCAGATCGACACCGACGCCGGCTGAGCGGAACCGTGCTCGACCTCAGTCTCGGCGAAGAGCTGCTCCAGTTCCAGGAGGTGATCCGGGAGTTCGCCGGTCGTGAGCTGGCTCCCGAGGTGCCGCGCCGCGACCGGGATGCCGACCCAGATCCCGAGCTTTTCAATAAGCTAGCCAGCGTGGGGATCCCCGGGGTTGTTACCCCGAGGCGGTACGGGGGAGCGGGGCTGGACTGGATCGCCCTGGGGCTCGCCTGCGAAGAGCTGGAGTACGTGGACGCCTCCTGCCGCACCGCGCTCTCGGTGCATGCCGGGCTCTGCATGACCGGGATCTACCAGTGGGGCACAGAGGAGCAACGCCAGCTGCTGCTCCGCCCGCTGGCCGAGGGACGGCGTCAGGGCTGCTTCGCGCTCACCGAACCGGACGCCGGCAGCGACGTCCGCGCGCTTCGGACGAGCGCCAAGAGGGAGGGCGATCTCTACCGGCTCCGGGGCCAGAAGGTCTGGATCTCGATGGGTGACTTCGCCGACATCTTGCTGGTCTTCGCCACAGTCGATCCCGACCTAGGTCCGGCCGGGATCACCGCCTTCGCCGTCGACCGGGAGCTGGCAGGGGAGGGGTTGGTGACCAAACCGATCCACGACAAATACGGGCTGCGGGCGAGCGACACGGCGGTGGTCTACCTGGACGACGCGGTAGTCCCGGCAGCCAACCGGATCGGGGAAGAAGGCGACGGTTTCAAGGTAGCCATGAGTTGCTTGGACAGCGGTCGTTACTGCGTCGCCAGCGGGGCGGCCGGGACTATCCGCGCCTGCCTCGACCTGAGCGTCAGCTATGCCCGATCGCGGACCGTGCAGGGACAGGAGATCGGCCGGCTCCAGTTGGTCCAGCAGATGATCGGGGGCATGCAACGGGACTACGACATCGGCCGGCTCCTCTGGATGCGGGCTGGGTGGCTCAAGAACCGAGGTGAGCGCAGCTCTCGGGAATCGGCCTTGGCGAAGTGGGTGAACTCCGAGCGGGCCAACCACGCAGCCGACGATGCGCTCCAAGTCCATGGGGCTACCGGGTTCAGCGAGGAGTGCCCGGCGGCGCGCTACCTCCGGAACAGCCGGGCTACCTTGATCTACGAGGGAACCAGGGAGGTCCACACCCAGCTGGCCGCCGAGTACGCCCTCGGCTATCGGCAGGACCGACCACTGGCCCACCCCCTGCCAGCTTGGCCTGACGAAGGCGATTCCCCGGCGCCGAGCGAGAGGCCCGAACCCTGACCGGCGGGGAGTCGATAGCGCCACTGCCGGACTCCTTGGCGGCAGGCTGGCAGGCGGGCTGGATCGATCGACCGCAGGGTCGGTTGCGCTATGCGACGGCGGGCGAGGGGATCCCCCTGGTGCTCTGCCACGGCTTCATCGGCTCGGCGGAGAATTTCGAGAGCTGGGTGCCAAGGCTGGCCCGGCATCGGATGCTGGTGATCCCCGACCTCCCCGGGTTCGGCGGTTCGGCGCCGCTCTCGAGCGTGCACACCAGCCGGGCTCTGGCGGCGGAGCTGCTGGTCCTCCTGGATCACCTCTCCCTTCCTCGATACGAGCTGGGAGGGCTCTGCCTGGGGGCGGCTGTGGCGCTCGAGCTGCTGGCAATGGCCCCCGGGCGTCCGATGCGCCTGATCCTGCACACCCCACTGCTCGCACCGACCTGCGTCTCCCGCAGCTTCCAGCTTCAGGTTCGTCTGGGCACCGCTCCCGGTGTCTTCAGTCTGATCTCCTTTCTCGGTCGCCAACGGGTGCTGGCCGACTTTTACCGGCGAGTCGCGGTGGAGGGTGCGGCCGAGATCGACCGCCGGTCCGCCGACCTCAATTTCGCCAATCAGATGAGAGCCAATCCCAAGGCTGCTCGAGAATGGCTGCGAGACGGAATGGCAGCGGACTTCCGGCCGCTGTTGGATGGCTGGCACGGACCGCTGGCGGTCCTGGCAGCCGCCGATGACCGCCTCCTAGAGCTCGACCAGGTGGAGGAGTACTGCGCCCATCGGCCGCAGACCGAGATCTCCGTCATCGAGTCAGCGGGACACGGCTGGGACGCGGAGTTGATCCGGCGTCAGCTTGACGTTCTGGAGAGCTTTCTGGCCGGCGACGACCCCACCCCCGACCCGGCAACCTGAGCCGGTGACTGACTCACCGAGACTCTTCCTGGGCGCTGAGGTGCCCCCGGCCCTGCGCCAGGATCTGCTCCCCCGGCTCAACCAGCTGGCTGCCCTCGATCTCGGCGTGACACCGGTACGGGCCGATGGTTTGCACCTGACCCTTCGTTTTCTTGGAGAGGTCGCGCCCGAGCGGGAAGTCGCCGTGCGGCGGGTCGCTGCCGGAGTCGCTGCCGAGACGGTGGCGTTTTCAATCGAGCTCCAAGGTCTCGGATCGTTTGCCACCGCGAACCAGCCTCAGGTGCTCTGGATGGGCCTTGGGGCGGGAGAGGGGGAGCTGGCTCGGCTGGCGCTGCAACTCGGATCCGGCCTTTCGGAGGAGGGCTGGCCCCCCGAGCGGCGTCCGTTCCACGCCCACTGCTCCCTCGCCCGGATGCCTGCACCGCTCGCAGCCGGCTCGCGGGCCGCTCTGGCCGAACTGTGCGACCAAGGTCGAGGGGATCCCCCGCTGCGCATGGAGGTCCGGCACCTGGCTCTGCTGGAATCGGTCGCGGTGCCTGGCGGGCCGAACCGCTATCCCCTCCGGGCCAGCTGGCCGTTGCGGGAGCGCTAGGTCAGCTCACCACTCGAACGGTCGGCCGTGCCACTGATGCAGTTCGGGGTAGGTCCCCTGAGCAACAAGCGCCCGGGCTCGCTGTTCAAATGCCTTCACCTCGGCTGACTCAAGTAGTGGCGCCAGGGCGATCCGCAGGGTGGACATCCGCGCTCGGTCACTGAGCAATTTTGAGATGTCCTGGAGCCAGGTCAGGGGAACCGCGGTGCCCCCCAGCTCGATCAGCGCCGTGCGGAGCTTGAATTCGGTGTGGAAGGTTACCCCGTGGTCGATGCCCCGCAGTTCTCCTCGGGGGTCCACCAGAAGATGGGCCTGCTTGCGGTCCGCGTTGTTGATCAGCACGTCTAGAGCGGCCAGCCCCCGCAGGCTGCTTTCCACCTGATCGGAGTCCAGCTCTAGATCCGGCGGAGGGTCGGGGATGTATTCCTGGATAGAACCTTCGCCGTAGGGACCCACCTCGCGGATGACGGTGGTCGGGGTGAAACGCCATCCGAGCGCCCGGTCAACCACGCTGGTGGCCACCTCGCGGCGGTGCAGGGTCCCGGCCGGGAAATCCCAGAGTGGTCGCTCTCCCCGGGCCGGCTTGTAGACCGCCGGGAGCTCGCCCTCCGGACCGTCCAGGCGAACCAGGAAGACCGCATTGCTGCCCCACGGCATCCGCTCCAGCTTGAGGACCGGTGCGTCGGCGAGCCAGCGGTCGAGGTTCGTCGTACCCAGCTCTGTCTCCGGGGGAACTTCCCGCAATCCCATTTAGAGTCCAGCCTACCTTTGCCAAGCTATCCTGGCTGGCCATAGCCCGACGTGGTGCCGCACCCCCGCACCGATTCGCTCCCGTCATGAACCCGGAGGATGGCGCTTGGTCCACTCGCTCGAGCAGTTTCTGACGTCCTTCGGCTACCTGGCCCTCTTCCTTCTCACGGTGGCGCAGTGCACGGGGATTCCTGTCTCCAGCGAGGTGGTGATCCCCTTCGCCGGTCTGCTGGTGGCCAACGGGACTCTCTCCCTGCCCCTGGTAATCCTGGTCACCCTGGTGGGGGAGCTGGTGGGAGCGCTGATCGCCTACGCCATCGGCGCCTGGGTGGGTCGACCGGCGGTGCTCGCGGCTGGCCGTCGGTTCCACTTTCGGGAGAGCCATCTGGAAGCGGCTGAACGCTGGATTGAGCGACGAGGAGTGCTGGCCGTGGCGGTGGGGCGGTGCGTGCCGATCATCCGCAGTTACACCAGTTTTCCCGCTGGGTTCGGCCACATGCCGCTGACCCGTTTCATACCCGCCACCCTGGTCGGGGCTCTGGTCTGGGACAGCGCGCTGGCGGTCGCCGGAATGGAACTGGGTCGGCATCTTTCTGACATCTCGACGGTCCTCCAGCCGCTCGGATACATCGCGGTGGTGCTCCTGGCGCTGGCCTTCGTTTACGGCGTCTACCGCTGGAACAACCGGGAGCGACCCACACCGAACCGGAAGGCATAACCTTCCGCCCGCCGATTCGCTCCGAAGCGGAAGTGGCCGGCGCTGCCAGAGGCGTGGGCGTTCACAGCACGGTGGACCGACGGCGTAGTAGATATTGGCTCTCTCAAGGGTAGGGTTCAGCTATGGGACTGCTGCCTAGGTGGTGAAATGGGTCGCTCTAGAACAGCGGAGCCCCAGAGAGATCGATCGAAAAAAATTGCGACGCTGACAATGGCGTGACGAAGTAAGATGGATGGTGACCCAGGCTAGGTTACGGGGGTTATGAGTGGACGGTCAGGGCTCGGCCCGACGCCAGCCACTATCGACGCTGAACTCCGCTATTGGCACGGTGTTGGCCTTCCCGTTTGGGCCGGGCTTGATACCGGTGCTGATCCCCTGGATGATCACCCACTGGCAGGCGGGCACCCCGTACCCAGCCGCCGTGAGGGTAGCTGGGGTCGTCCTGATTGCCATCGGTGGGCTTTTGACAGTCGCGACATTTGGGCGCTTTTTTACCGAGGGCCGGGGCACACCGTGGCCCACCGACCCGCCGAGTTCACGGAAAGTAATGGTCGGCGGACCGTTTAGTTACGTGCGCAACCCGCTATACGTGGCCTTCGTCCTGGCAATCGTTGGGCAAGCGCTTCTGCTCGGTCGGCCGGTGTTGCTCATCTACACGGTGGTGCTGTTGATCTGCTTGGTCGCGTTCGTCCGCTTTTGGGAAGAGCCCACGATGGCGAAGCGCTACGGAGCGGAGTACGAGGCTTACCGTAAGCGGGTGCCAGGCTGGTGGCCGCGTTTGCCCCGCCGAGTGTCCTGAGCACCCCCTAGCCCGACAGCAACCCTATGCTCGGTGGGGAGGTACCCCGTGTTCCTGCGCAGTGGCGCGCCCAGAGGGATTTGAACCCCCGCTCCCAGATCCGTAGTCTGGTGCTCTATCCGGGCTGAGCTATGGGCGCAAGCGCGCCTTGGATTCTAGAGCCTCGGCGGAGACGCTCAATCGGCCAGCAGACTGGCCTGTCGTTGCTCCAAGGCTCGAGTTGCCGCAATCCGGCACCCCAGCTGGTCCAGCACCGCGTCAAGTTCATCACGGAGTCCGGGCTCGAACGTGACCGGATGGTTGTCCAATTCCCGCAGTAACGCGGACAGCTGAAGAGCCTTCTGCTCGATCTTGGCCACCGTCTGTCGGGCGTCTAGCCCGAGACCCGACGGCGTTCCCACCAATTCCACCATGCCGCCCTCCATGGAGGGGTCATCTGGCCCCGGGGAAGCGTCGCTGCTGCTGGCGGCGACCCTGCTGGTCATGCTATCGCGGCCGGCGTTCGGTGTCGAGGTCAGTCGGGACAGCTGCGGCGGTCGTCGCGGGCCGCCCGGCCCCGGGAGGCCGGGGGCCCGCCTCAGGCACCCCCGACCCGGCGTCGGACGGGGCTGCTCAGTAGGTGTAGTAGTCGCAGCAGAACCAGGGCAGCCACGGTGTAGACGGCCACTGCTAGGAGGGCCGACCAGTAGGTGGTGTGGCCCACCTGGGGCACCCCGGGACGAAAGAGCCCCGCAAAGGGACTCGCGAGAGCGCCACCCACGCGGTCCACGACCGACACGAAACCATCCTGGCTGACCGCGGTCGCTCGGAAGACGAAGTCGAGGGCCAAGAAGGCGTCCACGATGGCCACGCTCAGCAGGATCAGCTCGCCCAGCCGGTAGCCTCGCCGGGAGCTCGCCTTCGCCGCTCGGCTCGGGCGTCCGGCTTCGGTCCTCGCCACCGCGGGCGGCGACCCCACCGCGGGTGCGGCCGCGGGACTCGGTTGACGCTCCGGTGGTGCCTGCACTTCCATGCTCACGGCAGCTCCTCCCTGATCAGGCAGGCCGGTGCCGGTCGACAGCGGGTGCCTACCCTCACCCATAACAACGCCCGCCCAAGCCGACCGTTTCAGACCCGGCTAGTTCGGGCCGATCCGCCGACATCAAGGCGGTCTTTGGGCTGGCGATTGGCTATACTCGGCGCCGCGCTGCGGCTGCCCCGCAACCGGCTGGCGCGGATGGCGAAATGGTAGACGCGCGGGGCTTAGAACCCCGTGGGGTAACCCGTCCGAGTTCGATCCTCGGTCCGCGCACCGCTACGCTTACCAGAGCAAAATGAGCCCGAGTAAAACTGACGTCGCGGAGCTGGAAGTGGGCGTTGAACGCCTAGCCGGATCCCAGGCCAAGCTGACCATCGAAGCTCCGCCCTCGGATGTGGACCGAGCTCTGGTATTGGCGCTCAGCCATCTCGGCCGACAGTACCGCCTACCTGGCTTCAGACCCGGCAAGGCTCCGGCCGCTGTGGTCGAGCGAGCGCTCGGGTGGGAGGCGCTCCGCCAGCACGCGATCGAAGACCTTCTGCCAGAGGTCTGGGCCCGGGCGGTCGCCCAGGCTGAAGTGGAGCCGGTCTCCAATCCAGAGGTGAGCGAGGTGGTGCTGGAACGGGGAGAGCCGTTTCGGTTCACGGCCACGGTGGTGCTCCGACCCGAAGTTGATCTGGGGGACATCCGCAAGATCAAGGTGCCAGTGACCGCCCCGGTGGTGTCCGAGGAGGACGTGGACGGCACCCTGGACGCACTCCGCCAGCGCTACGCTCAGCTGGAAGACGCCAGCGATAGGGAGGTGCGCCTTTCCGACGTGCTGACCGCGGAGTTGACCATGCGTCACAACGGCGAGGTGGTCGGCAGTCCTGCCCAACCCCAGACCCTCGACCTCGAGCGGGGCGACCTGCTACCGGGGATGGCGGACCAGCTTCTGGGCGCCCGGGTCGGCGATCCGGTGGATCTGACCCTGACCCTGCCCGAAGAGTACGGGCGACCTGAACTGAGAGGGGAGATGGTCGTGATCACGGTTGAGATCAAGCAGATCCAGGCCAAGGAGCTGCCCGCCCTCGACGACAACCTGGCTGCCATCGCCGGGCACGGCGAGAACCTGTCGGAACTGCGGCAGTATGTCCGCGATCAGCTGGCCGAGGAGGCTCGTCTCGAGAGCGAACAGGCTCAGGAGAACAAGGCACTGGAGGCGCTGGTGGCAATCTCTAAGGTCGAGGTTCCCGAGGTGATGATCCAGGCCGAGATCGATCGCCAGATCAAGGACCTTGAACTGAGACTCTCAGCTTCCGGGATCTCCCTGGAACAGCTCTTAGCCACCGACGACAAACAGGTGGAGCAGCTGCGCGGAGAGCGGCGCCAGCCGGCTGTGGAGCGAGTCCAGTTGGAGCTGATCCTGGAGCAGGTGGCGCGGGTCGAGGGGCTCCAGGTCTTAGACAAGGAGCTCGACGAGAACCTCGGTCGCATCTTCTCCCGGGGAGCCTCCAAGGAGAGCCGGCGCCGGGCCCGAGAGCCCTTGCGCCGAGAGCTTCTGCTGGGTGAGGCGCGGCGGCTGGTGGCGGCGCGCGCCCGGGGCGAGTCGGGACCCGAACCAGCCGAGGGATAGTTTCCGAACCCCTGGGTATACTCGCGATGCCGGCCAGCGAGCGCCGTTCGCGTCATCCCGCGCCACCAGGAGGAGACCATGGCCCTCGTTCCGATGGTCATCGAGACAACCAGCCGGGGCGAGCGCGCCTTCGACATCTACTCGCGGCTGCTGAAGGACCGGATCATCTTCGTGGGCACCCCGATTGACGATCAGATCGCCAACTTGGTGATGGCCCAAATGCTGTATCTGGAGAGTGAGGACCCCGAGCGGGACATAAACCTCTATATCAACAGCCCCGGAGGATCGGTCTCCGCCGGGCTGGCCATCTACGACACCATGCAGTACGTCAAGCCGCGGGTGAGCACCTTCTGCATGGGTTTGGCGGCCTCCTTCGCCTGCCTGCTGCTGGCGGGGGGCGACAAGGGGCTCCGCTTCAGTCTGCCCAACACCAGGATCATGATGCACCAGCCGTCGGGCGGCTTCCAGGGACAAGCGTCGGACATCCAGATCCAAGCCCAGGAGATCCTCCGGCTGCGCCGGATACTCGACCAGATCCTGGCGCACCACACGGGCAAACCGGTGGACCAGATCACCCGAGACTCCGATCGTGACTTCTATATGTCGCCCGACGAGGCGAAGGAGTACGGGCTGGTGGACCACATCATCACCGGTCACCGCGGTCTGGATCAGGTGATCGCGGCCGAGGAGGCAGAGGCACCGACTCCCGAGCCGGAGCGGGCCGAGGCAACCGCAGTTTCAGCCACGGAGAAGAGTTCACCCGCCCGCTAGTCGGACGGGCACCCAGAGGATCAATTGACAGTGCGAGAGACCCGGAGTTCCACCTCCACGAAGGACCGCCAGGGGCGGGCTTTGGTGGTGCGGAGTCGCGGGCAGCGCTGTGACTTCTGCGGCACCCTGACAACCACCGTGGTCGTCGCCGCTGGCACCCAGCCGACCGGGACCGTGATCTGCTCCCGTTGCGTGGAGAACGCGGCCCAGCAAGTTTTCCAACCAGGGGGAGGGGATGCAGCATGACTGAGCGCGAGGATCGCCGCCGCCACACCCGCTGTTCGTTCTGCAACAAAGGCCAAGAGCAGGTGCGCAAGCTGATCGCGGGCCCCGGTGTTTACATCTGCGACCAGTGCATCGAGCTCTGTCAAGAGGTGTTGGAGGAGGACTCCCGGGTCACCCCAGTCAGGCGCCCGCGCAGCAGCGTGGTGCCGAACCCCCAGGCCATCTGGACATCCCTAAATCAGTATGTGGTGGGACAGGACCAAGCCAAGCGCGTTCTTTCAGTGGCGGTCTACAACCACTACAAGCGGATCAACAGCGCTCGGGACACCGGTGACGTGGAGTTGCAGAAATCCAACGTTCTGCTGGTTGGTCCAACCGGGTGCGGCAAAACGCTGCTGGCCCAGACCTTAGCCCGGATACTCGACGTGCCGTTCTCGATTGCGGACGCCACCTCCCTCACCGAGGCGGGTTATGTCGGTGAGGACGTTGAGAACATCTTGCTGCGCTTGATCCAGGCTGCGGATTTCGACATCGCCCGGGCGGAGCGGGGGATCATCTACATCGACGAGATCGACAAGATTTCCCGGAAGTCCGACAACCCATCTATAACTCGCGACGTCTCCGGCGAGGGAGTCCAGCAGGCCCTGCTGAAAATCCTCGAGGGGACTGTTGCCAACGTCCCGCCGCAGGGGGGACGCAAGCATCCCCACCAGGACTTCATTCAGATCAACACCGCCAACATTCTGTTCTTGTGTGGCGGCGCGTTCGATGGACTAGAGCGCATCATCGATCAGCGCGTTGGTCAGCGCACCATTGGCTTTGGCAGCGCCCAGTCCGGCGCCCGCAACAAGGAGAACTCCAAGATCCTCCACGAGCTCTCAGCGCAAGACCTGTTGCGTTACGGACTGATCCCCGAGTTTGTGGGCCGACTACCAATCACCGTGACGCTGGATTGTCTCGACGAGGACGACATCACCAGGGTGCTGACCGAGCCCAAGAACGCCTTCGTCAAGCAGTATCAAAAATTCTTCTCGCTCGACGACGTAGAGCTGGTCTTCGAGGAAGGAGCGCTGCGCGCCATCGCCCGCAAGGCGATGGAATTAGGCACCGGCGCCCGAGGGCTGAAGAGCATCCTGGAGTCGGTGTTGCTGAATAGCATGTTTGACGTGCCGTCACAGCCGGAGATCAAACGCTGTGTTATCACCGAGCGCTCCATCATGGAGGCCACCGAGCCTGAGCTCTTCCGAGAGGAGGAGCCACAGGCCGCCTCGGCCTGACCCCGCGAAGTCCGCGCCTTGGATACTCCGGTTAGACTGGGGAGCCATTCCAGCTGAGGTGCGCACAGGCGCGCCCCGCGCCGATTTTTAAGGACCTGATCAATGCCGACCGCTAGCATCCTGGGCTACCCGCGCATCGGGCGCTCCCGCGAATTGAAACGGGCCCTGGAGGGCTACTGGTCGGGGAGGTTAACGGCCGAGCAGCTCCTGTCTGAAACAGCTAGCCTCAAGGCTGATAGGTGGCGACGCCAGCAAGCGGCCGGAATCGAGCACATTCCGAGCAACGATTTCTCCCTGTACGACCACGTCCTCGACACGGCCCTCATCGTGGGAGCCGTGCCGACCCGGTTCGGTTGGTCGGGCGAGACTCCCGATCTGGACCTGATGTTCACGATGGCCCGGGGCACCCGAGGGGATGTCGAGGTGGTGCCACTGGACATGACCAAGTGGTTTGACACCAACTACCACTACCTGGTCCCCGAGCTGGCTGCGGAGCAGAGTTTCCAGCTCACCTCAAGGAAGCCTCTCGACGAATTCCTCGAGGCGCAGGCGCTGGGCATCCTGACTCGCCCGGTACTGCTCGGTCCGGTCACGTTTCTTCGCCTCAGCAAGGGCTCCGTGGCGGGTGGGTCCACCTTGGAGTTCCTTGATCGATTGCTGCCGGTCTACAGCCAGCTCCTTGCCGAACTCCGCCAGGCTGGCGCCAGCTGGGTCCAGATCGACGAGCCGTGCCTAAGCCAGGACCTCCCGGTGGAGGTGCTGGAGGCGCTCGAGCACACTTATCAAAAGCTGAGCCAGGCGGCCCCCGGCCTCAGGCTGTTGCTGGCCTCCTACTTCGCCGGGATGGGTGGCAACCTCGCAACCGCTCTGGCACTCCCGGTGGACGCTGTCCACTTGGACCTGGTCCATGGGGCGGCCGACCTCGATTCGGCTCTGGAGTTGATGCCAGAGGACATGGCCCTCTCGTTGGGAGTGGTTGATGGGCACAACGTCTGGCGGACCGACCCCGATCGGGCGCTGGGCCAGATCCGAAAGGCGGTGGCGAAGTTGGGGGAGGGCCGGGTGCTGGTGGCGCCCTCCTGCTCTTTGCTGCATGTGCCGGTAAGCCTTGAACCGGAGTCCGAACTGGATCCAGAGCTGCGATCGTGGCTGGCCTTTGCCGAGGAGAAACTGACCGAGGTCAGCTGCCTGGCTCGGGCGGACCAGGGATCAGCCGAAGTGGAAGCCCAGCTGGCCGCCAGCCGGGAGGCGTGTACCGGGCGCCGGGAGTCACCCCGGGTGACCAATCCGGCGGTGAGATCTCGGATGGCCAGGGTCACTCCTGATCAGCTCAGTCGACCAGGTGACGGGCCGGCGCGCCGCATGATCTGGCGAAAGGGCGTCTCCCTACCGCCTTTGCCGACCACCACGATTGGATCGTTCCCGCAGGTACCGGAACTGCGCCAGGCTCGGGCCCGGTTGCGCCGCGGAGAACTAGACCTGGCCGCCTACGACAAGCTGATGGAGGCTGAGATCAGCAGGGTGGTCCGATTCCAAGAAGAGATCGGCCTCGACGTGCTAGTACACGGGGAGCCCGAGCGCAATGACATGGTCGAATACTTTGCAGAGCAGCTGGAGGGCTACGCGACCACCCGGCAGGGCTGGGTTCAGTCCTATGGCTCGCGTTGCGCCAAGCCTCCAATCGCATTCGGCGACATCTCCCGGCCCCGGCCGATGACCGTGCGCTGGACGGTTTTTGCCCAGAGCCTCACCGATCGGCCGGTGAAGGGAATGCTCACCGGGCCAGTCACCATTCTCCAGTGGTCCTTCGTCCGCGACGACCTGGAGCGCAGTCAGACCTGTGCCCAGATTGCCCTGGCCTTGCGGGACGAAGTGGTCGACCTGGAGGCGGCTGGGATCAACGTAATCCAGATTGATGAGCCGGCCCTGCGGGAGGGCTTGCCCCTGCATCGCACAGAGCAACCTGCCTATCTGCGCTGGTCGGTGGACTGCTTCCGCCTGACCGCCGGCGGGGCCGGGGCCCAGACCCAGGTCCACACTCACATGTGCTACTCGGAGTTCGAGGACATCATGGACGCGATCGCTGAACTGGACGCGGATGTCCTCTTCATCGAGGCGGCTCGGTCCGCGATGTCGCTCCTGCAGGCCTTCGCCGACCACGGCTACACGAATGAGGTTGGCCCCGGCGTCTACGACATCCACTCGCCGTTGGTGCCGTCAGTCGAGGAGATGGCGGTGCGGCTGCGCAAGGCGGTCACTGTGATTCCCGCTGACCGGCTCTGGGCCAATCCCGATTGCGGCCTGAAGACTAGGGGGTGGGCGGAGGTCGAGCCGTCCCTGCGCAACCTGGTTGAGGCGGCGCGGCAGGTTGCGGCCGAGCTCGCCGCGGTCTCTCCGGCCAGCTCCTAGCCGGGCACCGGGGAGGACCGGTGGAAACCGCCTACCAGCCGGAGGCTACCGAGCGGCGCTGGCGGCAGCGCTGGGTTGAGCTCGAGTTAGGGGCCGCCGACCCAGCGAGCCCGAAGCCGGCGTTCTCAATCGCTCTCCCGCCACCCAACATCACGGGCTCCTTGCACATGGGCCATGCCCTCAACGCCCTGGTTCAGGACGCCCTTTGCCGCTTTCACCGGATGCGGGGATTCGAGGTGTGCTGGGTGCCCGGCACCGATCATGCCGCCATCGCCACCCAGAACGTCATCGAACGTCAGCTGGCTGACGAGGGAAGGACCAAGGAGGAGCTCGGGCGCGAGGCGTTCGGTGTGCTGGTCGAGGCTTGGTACCAGGAGTACCAGGGCCGCATCCTGGAGCAGCTCCGCCGGCTCGGCGCCACCTGCGACTGGGCCCGTGGTCGATTCACCATGGACGATGGATACGTCCGGGTGATCCGGACCGTCTTTTCCGGGTTGTACCGCGAGGGACTGATTTACCGGGGGCCCCGAATCGTCAATTGGTGCCCACGCTGCCGATCGGCCATCTCCGACGAGGAAGTCGACTACCAAGAGCAGCAGGACACCTTCTATTACGTGAGCTATCCGCTGGTGGGCGCCCCGGGGGCTCTGGAGGTGGCGACCACCAGGCCAGAGACCATCCTCGCGGACGTGGCGGTGGCGGTTTCGCCAGGAGACCAGCGCTTCACCGAAATGGTCGGTATGACGGTCCGAGAACCTCTCGGAAATCGTGAGATCCCGGTCATCGCCGACCAGGCGGTGGATCCTCGACTGGGCACCGGGGTGCTCAAGATCACGCCGGGGCACTCAGCTGAGGACTACGAAATAGGAGAGCGCCACCACCTGCCGATCCTGACCGTGATCTCGCTGGACGGGAAGATGATCGCGCCCGACTTTCCCACTCTGGACGGCCAAGAGGTCACTGAGGCTCGGGAGCGGGCCGGGCAGCTGCTGCGCAGTTCGGGAGCCATGCTCCGGGAGGAGCCACTCCTGCACCAGGTCGGCCACTGTGACCGTTGCGGCACCATCATTGAGCCACTGGTGACGCCGCAATGGTGGGTGCGGGTCCGTCCACTCGCCGATCCGGCGGTGGATGCCGTAGCCTCGGGGCGGATCAAGATCCATCCTGAGCAGTTCCGAGCCCAGTACCTGGACTGGCTAGCCGGGCTGAGGGACTGGTGCATCAGCCGCCAACTGTGGCTGGGCCACCGAATCCCGGTCAGCACCTGCGGCAACGGCCACACGTTCGCCTGGGTAGAGGAGCCGAAGCTGTGCCCGGAGTGCGCGAGCCCGGAGCTCACCGCTGACCCTGACGTCCTCGACACGTGGTTCTCCAGTGCGCTGTGGCCCTTCGCGATACTGGGGTGGCCTGAGCCCAACCCGGCGCTGGAGAAGTTCTATCCGACCTCGGTGCTCAGCACCGCTCGGGACATCCTGCAGCACTGGGTGGTGCGAATGGTGATGACGGGGCTGCACTTCACCGGGGAGATCCCGTTTCAGGACGTGCTCTTCCACGCCACGATCCTGGGAGCGGACGGAGCCCGGATGTCCAAGAGCAGGGGCAACGTGGTCGACCCGCTGGAAATGGTGGACAAGTACGGCGCCGATGCGTTGCGGGCCTGGGGAGCCAGCGTCGCGATGGGGAATCAGGACGCTCGGTTTGACGAGACACGGATTGAGGGGTTCGCTCACTTCGCCAACAAGCTCTGGAACATGACCCGGCTGCTGCACCACGTTCACTTCCCTGAGGACGGCCAGGAGGGCCAGATCCCGGATGTGCCGGAGGCGCCCTCGGAGAAGCTGCAGCTGGCCGACCGTTGGATTCTCTCGCGCTTGGCGGCTCTCACCCAGCTGACCACCCAAGCGTTTCCTCGCTTCGACTTTGACGGGGTGATCGACTCGATCTACGACTTCGCCTGGCATGAGCTGGCGGACTGGTACCTGGAGCTGACCAAAGCCCGGCTCGAAGCGGGCGACCCCACCGCTCGCTGGGTGACCCGGCGAGTACTGCTTCAGACCATCACCCTCCTACATCCGATCATGCCATTCGTGACCGACGCGCTAGCCGAACAATTTGCCGGGACTCCGGCGAATTTGGACGCCGCCGTCTGGCCCGATGCGCCAGGCAGCTGGACCGACCCTCAGTCGGAGTCAGAGATGACCGCTTGCATGGGGCTCATCTCCAGCCTCAGGAAGTGGCTAACCGAACTCGGAATCGAGGTGGCCCGACATAGCAGCCGAGTACCGTTCTCGGTCACCGAAGCTGGACCGGAGCTGGCCTTCCCGGAGGCCCTGGGATACGTCAGCGCCCTGCTCCCCGTGGATTGGGTAGAACCGTCCGGAGAGTTGGGAGCGGCGCCCCCTCAGCTCGTCGCTGGCCGCACCACCCTCTCCTTGGGGAAGAGGGATGCCGGTGGGGCCGAGCGGTGGAAGGAAGCGGCGGGCCGTGAGCTGAGCAAGGCGGAGGCATATCGAACTGCCCTGGATCGCAAGCTGAGCGGCCCCTTCACGGTCAAGGCGCCAGCCGAGGTCGTTCAAAGAGAGCGCCTCCGGCTCGAGGAGGTGACGCAACGGATAGCGCTCTTGCGCCGACTGATCGAGAGCTGAGTCGGACCGGCTGAGTGCTGTCGATCACCTTCCTCCCGCTGCTTGCGCTCCTACTCCCGGCTGGCGCCACTCTGGTCTGCTCAGCCCTCGGCCGGCCCTGGCCACGTCGTCCCGGCTTCTGGTCGCGCTGGGTTGTACGCGGGGCGCTGGTGCTTGCGCTTGCCGATGTGGTGGCGATATTCAACTGGCTCCAGCCGGGCGGCACTCTGCAGGCGACCATCTGGCAGATCGAGCCGCGTCTTCCCATCACCTTGACGGTGGATACCGCCGGAACGGTGCTCGCCATGATGGTGCTCGCCGCGGCGTTGGTTGTCAGCTTCGCCGCGCGAGACCGACGTCCTTTGACCTCAGCGGCACTGGGACTCGCGGTGCTGGGTGCGGTCGGCGCTGCCTTCGCAGGCGATCTGCTGAGCCTCTACATTGGACTCCAGCTGTCGGCGTTGGGGGGCATCGGGCTGAGCTACGCCCGCCAGCCCCGCGCGGCCAGTTCTCGGGTGATCTGGGCGGTGGTGGCGGACCAGACCATCGGACTGGTCTGGCTGGGGGCGATGGCGGCTCTGCTGCACCACACCGCCACCCTCCAGCTGAATGCGATCCCCACCAGCACCGTCAGTCCGGCCCTGGCAGGAGTGCTCCTGCTCCCGGCGGCGGTCCGCTTGCTCGGTTGCGGCCTGATAGCCGGCGCCTCCGCCCCCGCCCGACCGGGGTCTATCGGGCGGTCCCTAGATGTCGCTGACTGGTTGACGGTGGTGGCGGTGCCGACCGCGCTGCTGCTGCTGATCCGAGTGCAGGCGCTCTCCGGAGGCACATGGCCGGAACCTTGGTTCGGGACAGGACTCGACCTGCTGGCGCTGTTGATGGCCGCGATCGCTGTGGCCGGCCTGGTGGTCTCGAGCAACCCACACTCTGGGCTGCGTGCGGTGCTGCTGCTCCTGGGAGCGCTGGTGTTCGTGGGATTTGGCCAGAACACGGCCGATGGCACGCTGTTGGGATTGACCGCCGGAATTTTCTTGGAGCTGTCTGCGGCGTTTCTTCCGCGGGCCCTTCTCGGGAGCGCTCGGGGGCACAGAGCCGCTGCGCCGGGTGGGCAGCGAAGCGGGATCCCGCGTCTGACCGGCATGGCGATTGTGCTGGTGCCGTGTGTCCTGGGGTTTGCCGTGGCACTCTTGGGGTTGGAACTGGCACTGCGCAGCGGGCTCGGCCTGGGGTTCGCGCCGGCCCTGGCTTACCTGCTTTCTCTCGTGGGGTTGGTACTCGCCGTCCCGCGACTACGCCGGGCGGCCACAGCGCCGGGCCGTTGGAGCAGGGCGCTCTGGCTGCCGGTCCTTGGCCTGGGCGCCGCTGCGATCCTGCCCGGATGGGCCCTGACCCAGGCAGCGACGTCGCTCGCTGCTCCGGGCACCGCCAGCCTGGCGCTTCTGACGGCTCCCGATCCGTTGGTCATCCTGGAACCGGGCTTGCTCTGGCCCGGAGGGTACTTGGTACTGCTCGCCGCTTTGGTAGGTGGTGGAGCCTTCGCCTTGCGTCTGGCGATGGGGGCGAGCACTCCGGTCGCAGAGCCCACCCTTCCGCCGGCCCAACCTCCGGTGATACTCCCCACCCGGCTCGCGGCGTTGGTCGCCCGAACCAGTTCCGCTCCCTCCTGGACCAGGGAGGTGCGTGGCTGGTATGCGACTTTGGTTGGGCTGGCGGACCGAGAGGTCTCCGAACGGCCGGTATGGCTTTGGGTGGCCGCGGCCGCCGTGGCGGCCTGGTTGCTGGCCGAGGTGGTCAAGCTGTGAGCTGGGCTGCCGTGTTAGCGGGTGGCGGCTTCGCAGCCGGCGCCATCGCGCTGTTTTCGGTTGGCCCCACCGGGATGGCAATCAGCGCGCTTGGGCTCGGGTTGGGACTCGGAGGAGTGGCCTCACTCTCAACCGGCCCGGCCGGTTTCGGCTGCCTGGCGGGGATGGGTGCGGTAGCGGCCATCCTGGTTTTCATCAGCGGCCGATACACCTGGATGGACGCCTCCGGGGCGATCCTTGGCCCCGGGACAGCGTCGGATCGTCCTCGCGTATTCGGCATTCGGAGCCTCCGAGCCATTCTGGGAGCCTTCGGCTTGTTCACCGCCAGGCTTCTCTCAGGTCACTTGGCTGCCGGGACGGTAGCCACCCAGGGCCCTGGGTTTGCCTGTCTTTTCGTCCTTGAGGTAGGGCTGATCCGGATAGGCACCGGTCGGGGACCGGCGGAGCTGGGACTCGGTGGACTTTGCGCTGGCATGGGCGCGGCGGCGTTCCTCCTGCTGAGTGCGCCGGAGTCCTCACTGGTGGTCGCCGCGTTAGCCGGCGGCATCCCCGCCCTGGCGCTCGTCGCCCTGGGCCGGGCTACTCCTTGGGAGACCTCGGCGTGAGCCCGTGGCTGGCACCTGCCCTAGCGTCGGGGCTGGTGGCGGCCCTGGTGTCGACGGTCTTGAGCCACCGGATGCGCCTGATCCCTCCCCTGGTGTTGTTGCTGACCGCCGTGGGGATCTCGATCGCGCTGGGGGAATCCCTGGCAACCCACCGTCCCAGCCCGCTCCTGGTGCAGGGTGGTTTGGGAACGCTGAAGCTCTCCCGGCTAGCGGTGGGCGTTCTGGTTGGAGGGTGGGGTGCCCTGGTGCTGGAGCTGGGAGTGGCCCACCGTCCGCGGATCTCAGGGAGCACGATCGCTGGCGGGATCTTGACCGGTGTTGCCTCCTGTTGGGCACTGCTCGTGACCGGGGTCGTCCCCCTCGCCCTGCTGGTGGCGTTCATGTGCGCCTTCCTCTGGGCGCGCTGGCAACGGGTCGCCGGACCGCTGCTTCCGATCCGCAGCCTGGGGCGGCAGTCGGCAGTTCTGCTCTGCGCCCTGCTGGCCGGCGCAGCGGTGCTGCCTTCGCAGCGGATCGGGGCCGCCCCGGCCGCCCTGGCGGGCATGCTGCTGGTGGGCGGACTTGGCGGGGTGGCCGGTCTCTTGCCGCTCTCAAGTTGGGTGGGCGCGGTGTCCAAGGTCTCACCCGCCGAGGCCGCCACCTGGCGAATCTGGCTGGTGCCGGTGGCGATCGTGGCCCTGGCGCGGGTGCTGGTGGCCGGGCCCACTCCCCTGACTCAGGTGATGCAGCTGCTGTTGGTAGCACTGGGGCTGGCTACCGCCATCTTCTGGGGCTGTGCCGGCGTCCGCGCCGACCCCAGTACTCGATATTGGCGGGTGCTGCAGGCCGACGTCGGGTTCATGTGCGTCGGCATTGGCAGCGGAGATGTCCAGGGATTGGCGGCGGCGCTGCTGCTCATCGTCGTCCATTGGCTGGCTGGGGCCGCGCTCAGCGAGCCGAGGGGGGCGCGCTCGCACCTCGTGGCCTGGCTGGGAGTCTCGGGGGTGCCCCCGTTCGGCGGGTTCACCGGCCGGTTGCTGGCCGTGGTTGGGGCGACGTTTATGGGGCCGGTCGTGGTGGCGCTGCTGCTCTTGGCTTTCGGACTCCAGCTTGCTTCGTGCGGCGCCGGAGTCAGAGAGGCGGTGCTCCGGGCGGCAGTCAGGGGACCGCGGCTCATCGAACTGGTGGGGCTCGTCGCGGCCCTGGGCGCCTTGGTGCTCGGTGTCGTGGCGGTGCCCTTTCTGCAGGTGGCGTTCGGTGTCCACCTATGAACCACCTGCTCTTCGGATTCGCCCTCTGCGCGGCGCTGGCGATTTATCCGGGTGGACTGGCAGTCCTGGTGGCGTCGCTGGTTGGGGGAGGGGCACAGCTCTGGTTTCCGCCTAACTCTCGACCTGGCTGGTTGACCGGCGCGGTGGAACGGCCCTGGTCCTCGCTGCTGGGACTGGCAGTGGCCGGCACCGTGCTGGCGCCTGTGCCGTGGCCGGACAATCCGGTGGCTCCCGTGGGGATCTCCTGGGCATCCGGCAGCACCGTCGGAGGTATCGCCCTCACCCTGGGGGGACTCTGGGCACTGTTGCTTTTGGGCTCGAACCAGCCGCATCGAGGTTCGGTCCTGGCCATCCTGGCTGGCTGGTCACTAGGACTGGTAATCCTGGCCACGGCAGTGCATTCAGGCAGCTGGTCGGGGGTACTCAGCGCCGGAGGTGCCGGGGCAGAGGCGGGCCGGGTGGGGTTGGCGGGAGTGGCAATCTGCGTTTTACCATGGGTGCTGCGAGGAGCTCCCGGTGGCACTTCCGTCAGGGGTGCGGCGTGGGCCGCGACCGCGGGCCTGGCTCTCTTTCTGGCGCTACCCCAGCTTCAGGCAGTCCCTTTCCCGGTGGCGCTCGCCGCCTGGTGGTCGCTCCTTGGTGCCATTAGTCTCGGTTGGGCGGCTGGCGCCAACTGGGGAGTGAGAATTGCCGGCCGGCTGGGCCTCGCCGCGTCCGCTGCTACACTCAATGTTCCGTGAAGCGCTTGCCGGCGCGGGGATCTCCATCCCCCTTGGACCGGCCTCTGCCACGGAAATTGGAGGCTCTGTGAGGACGTGGTCGAACTAGTCCTAGCCTCGGGCTCGGAGCGCCGCCGCGAACTCCTGGTGAGACTGGGACTGAGATTCGTCGTGGTCCAGCCGGAGGTCGAGGAGAAGCTATTGCCCGGGATGTGTGCCGACCTGGCGGTGCAGCTGATTGCTCGCAGCAAGGCCCACGCCGGTTTGGAGATGGTGCCGACGCGAGACGCTTACCTTCTGGCGGCGGACACCATCGTGATGGGACCAAACGGGCCGTTGGGCAAGCCCCACACCGTGGCCAGGGCTCGAGAAATGCTTCTCTCCTTGCGGGGTCAGCGTCACGTGGTCCTGACCGGCATCTGCGCGCTCAGTGCCACCTCCAAGAAGGAGGCCACCGGCGTCTCCCGCTCCGCGGTTCGGATGCGCGACTTCAGCGACAGCGAGTTGGAGCAGTACATCGCCGGTGGGGAGCCGCTGGACCGATCCGGCTCGTACGCGATCCAGGGACTCGGCGGATCGCTAGTGGATGCGATCGCCGGTCGCACCGACACCGTGATCGGCCTCGACTGCCAGATGGCGATGCAGTTGCTCAGTGAGGTCGGCTATCCGGTTCCCCTTCCAACCGCACCCGACCGCCATGTCGCCCTGGGCAAGGCGGCGGCCACCCGCCGGCCCCTGGCAAGCTCCAATCGGGTGGGAGGATCCCGCTGAGGCTTCGGGCGCTCAGCGGAGCCGCGGGGGTTGTCTCGGTCGGTCTTGCGCTGGGATCACTGGTCACTGGCTGCGGATCTAATCGGCTGGGAGGTCTGGAGGTGGCGACCCAGGTGGTCTCCACCGGGGCTACCGCGACCACCCCTACCGTTCCCCAGGGGACCGAGGTGAACCTCCAGATCAAGATCAGCAACGTCAGCCAGAACAGCATTGGCGGCGTCACGGTCCGGGTGGCCGTTCCTACCGGGTTCACCTACCTCGATACCGTGACCACTTCTACCAACGGCAACTCCGAGCGCTCCGCGGACATTGCTCCCAAGAGCAAGGACTCGACCCTGACCTGGGGTGCCTGGGCGATGGGGCCGCGAGCCTCGTCGAGCAAGTCCCAGGTACTGATCACCGCCCAACTGAAAGCGACCGGGAGTCCTGCCAATGTCCAGTTCTCCCCCGAGGTCTTCGCCACCGGGTTCGTCAACACCCTCTCGGGAGCCCCGCTCGCGCTTACCATCTCGCCCGCTCCGTCACTCAACGTGCAGCTCCGAGCCACCCCTACCGATGTGCCAGCCGGCGGGCGACTCACCTATGAAGTGGTGGTCACCAACACTGGTAGCGGAGAGGCTCCCGACACCTCGATCGGGGTCACCCTTCCTGACGACTTCGACTACGTGGGGGCGGCCGGGAGCTCGGGCAACGCCAGCTTGGGCAATGCCACCTTCCCCAACACGGGCACCGAGATCCCGGTGTGGAGCGGAATTGAAGTGCCGGGAGCCGGGTCATCGGGTCCAGGCACCCTCTCGCTCAGCTTCACGGTCGAAGTCCTGCCGCTGGTTCCGCGGGGAATCTACACGTCCTCGGCGACCCTGGTGGGTAGCACCGGCTCGCAGACCCAAAACTACATACAGCAGAACTACACCGCCCTGGCAGCCGTTCAGGTCACGGCGCCGTAAGCGGCTCAGGCCCGACTTGTGATCTCAGCCAGGGTGGGCTCTGGTAAACTCGCTGCCCTGATCCGAGGCGCGTGGCTGCCTCTCGGCGACCGGCCCTCGAGATGAGCCTCTCGCCCGCCACCTCCACAACTCCAAGGGAGTCCTGATGTACGCCATTGTCCAAGTCGGTGGACGTCAGTACCGAGCCGCGCCTGGGGAACGGTTGGTGGTCGACCGGCTGGACGTCGAGCCCGGCTCCCGAGTTCACTTGTCCGACGTTCGGATGCTGATTGCCGAAGATGGCGACGGGACCGAGACCGAGATTGGCAGACCCAGGGTGGAGGATGTCGCCGTGGCGGCCCGGGCGATCTCTCACTTTCGGGGCCCCAAGATCCTGGTCTTCAAGTACAAGCCTAAGAAGCGCTATCGGCGCCACCAGGGTTTCCGAGCCGAGCTGACGGAACTACGGATCGAGGAGGTGCGCCGAGGCGCCTACGAAGACAAGCCCGCCCCCGAACCGGCCAAGAAGCGAGCCGAAGCGCGGGCCCCGCGTGTTGCCGCCAAGGCACCGAAGCCCCCCGTCGAGGCGGCAGAGCCGACAGCGACTCCCACCCCAGAGCCCAAGAAGCGGGCGACTCCAGTTCGGGCCACGGCCACCACGAAGGCCGCTGGGACCAAGGCCAAGGCAAGTCCAGCAGCGGCCGAGGCGGTCACCAAAGCCAAAGTGACTCGCGCGGCCCGGAAGCCGGCGGCCACCACCGAGGCCGGCCCGGCGGAGAAGAAGACGGCTCGCCCCCGCGCTAAGCCGAAAGAGAAGCAGGAGCAGACCGATGGCTCATAAGAAGGGAGGCGGCAGCAGCCGCAACGGGCGCGACAGCCAATCACAGAGACTGGGGGTCAAGGTCTACGGCGGCCAAACGGTGGGGGCTGGTGCGGTCTTGGTCCGTCAACGGGGGACCCGGATCCTAGCCGGGCCGGGAGTCGGGGTGGGGCGGGACCACACCCTGTTCGCACTGCTCCCCGGCATCGTGGACTACAAGCCGTACCGCACCGATCGCACCCGAGCCTCGATCTCCACGCCTGGCAGCCAGTCCGGCTGAGCCGCTTGGGCTGACCGCCCGTGGCCCTGCATGTTCCTAGACGAGGTCGAGCTCAGCGTTAGCGCCGGCCGGGGCGGCCCCGGCTCCGCCAGCATGCGCAGCGAGAAGTTCGCGCCCCGAGGGGGACCGGACGGTGGTGACGGAGGGCGAGGTGGAGACGTAGTGGCCGTTGCTGACGCTGGTCTCAGCTCGTTGCAGGAGTATCAGGTTTCTCGTTCCTTCAAGGCCGAGAGTGGCGGCGCGGGTGGACCGTCCCGTCGCCACGGCGCAGACGGCGGCTCGAGTCTCCTAAAGGTGCCGCCCGGGACGCTGGTCTGGGAGGTGGCAACCGGGCAACTACTGGCGGACCTGGACCGCCCCGGAGCCACCGCGGTGCTGGCTAGGGGAGGCAAGGGTGGCCGGGGCAATGTCCACTTCGCCAGTCCGACTCACCAGGCGCCCCGACGTCGCGAGCTCGGAGAACCGGGGCTCGCTTTAGCGATCCGCCTGGAGCTGCGCCTGATCGCTGACGTCGGCTTGGTGGGGCTACCGAACGCAGGAAAGTCCACTTTGCTAGCCCAACTGACCGGAGCCCGACCGAAGATCGCCGCCTACCCTTTCACCACTCTGACCCCCAACCTCGGAGTTGCCGACGTGGGGAAAGGCAGGGTCATCACGCTGGCCGATGTTCCGGGGTTGATCGAGGGTGCCCACGAGGGGGCGGGACTGGGATTGGCGTTCCTCAAGCATCTCGCGCGAACCCGGGTGCTGGTTCACCTGGTTGATGCTGCCCTGGGCGAGGAGGGCATCGTCTTCGCCTACCAACAGGTCAGCGCTGAGATGGAGCTGCATAGCCCAGACCTCAGCGACAAACCGACCGTCCTGGCCCTCAACAAGCTGGACCTGCTTGAACCCGGCGAGGGAGCACGACTAGTCCGCCGCTTGGCAAACCGAGTCGGGGAGAGGGTCACGGTGCTGGGGATCTCGGCTGCCACCGGTGACGGGTGTCCGGAGCTCCTGGCCGAGGTGGGAGTTCTGCTCCTCGGGGTGCACGGACCAGGGCCCGACGACAGACCGGGTGGCGGGTTCAGGCTCTACCAGGGCCCCCGGGGGCTGAGTCGGGAGTTCTCCGTTGAGCGGGTTGGCGAGGTCTTCCGGGTAGCCGGCGAATCCCTCGAGCGACTGGTTGCGGTCACGGACCTAGATGACGACTCTTCGGTGCTTCGGCTGCAGCGGCAGCTGGTCAAAATCGGGGTCGAGACCGCCTTGCTGAACGCCGGCGCCGAGGAAGGAGACGAGATCCAAATCGGCGCCGAGGCGTTCACTTTCTATCCAGATCCGGTCGCCCCAGCCGCCATCAGTCAGACCAACGACGAGCAGCTGAGCTAACTGAGTGCCTGCGGCTTCCACGGCCACTGTCTTTTTCGGAGGCACCTTTGACCCACCTCACCTGGGCCACCTGGCGGTTATCCGGGGACTGCGCCAGCAGACCGGACTCCCCGTGCTGGTAGTGCCCACCGGTCGACCGGTCCACCGTCCCACCCCCCGGGCCAGTCGTCAGCAGCGTGCGGAGATGCTCGCGCTGGCGATTCAGCCGCTGGGCGACCCTTTGGTGACCATTTCAGAGCACGAATTGGAGGAGTCCCACCCCGGCTTCACGGTCGACACCGTGCACTGGTTGAAATCTCAGAACCCAGAGCGTTCGGTGGTGCTGGCCTTGGGTTCTGACGTCGCCGCCGCGCTGCCGGAGTGGAAGGAGGTCGGACGGCTCCTGGAGCAGGTCCGGCTGCTGGTGTTCGAAAGGCCCGGTACGGGCGAGGCTGGCGAGGCGGTGCTGAGCGAGCTGCGACGGCTCCGACTCCCGCTCGAAGGGGCGGAACTGGTCTCGATCCCGTCCCCGCGTGTGGACGCGACTGCGATTCGGGATCGGCTAGCAAGTGGCGAGGACTGCTCGGACCTGCTGCCCCCAGCGGTCTCGGGCTACATCGGGGCGCGTGGTCTCTACCGTGAGCCGCCCGAGACCACCAATTCATCTCGTGCGGGATAATTGCTGGCCCATGACGCCGCTTCAGCTCAGCCGCCTGCTTGCTGATGCCGCGCTATCCCGCAGGGCCCGCTCCGTGGTCAGGATCGACCTTCGTGGGCGGACCACCATCGCGGATTACTTCGTGATCTGCGAGGGGGATACCGATCGCCAGGTGCGGGCTATTGCCGGGGAGATGTCCGATCTGGCGGGCCGGTCCGGAGCCCATCCGCTGTCTCGCGCTGGGCTGGAGGAAGGGTCCTGGGCGTGCCTCGACTTCGATTCGGTGGTGGCTCACGTCTTTCTGCCGGGTGAGCGCGCCTACTACGACCTGGAGGGTCTTTGGGGACCTGCCCATCGGGTCCGACCTCGGCGAGTTGCCGCGGCTCCAGCTGGTCCGTGACCACCGACGCCGTTCGTCTCGGCTGCTTCATCCCCCAGGGCTGGCGGGCAGAGTTTCCTCCGTCGATGGGGCCTAGCGAGCGCTGGGAGGCTGCCGTCGGCGTTGCCGGGCGGGCTGCGCGCAGCGGTTACGGCGCGGTCTGGGTCTACGATCACCTGCAGGCGATCGAGTCCGACCCGCCGAGTCCTGTATTCGACCCGCTCCTGCTGCTGTCGACGGTAGCCTGGGCGGCGCCGAAGATCCGGATCGGAACGATGTGCCTCGCCGTACCGCTTCACCATCCAGCTCGGCTGGCCCAGCAGCTGGCCTGTCTGGACGTCGCCAGCGCCGGCCGGCTAGAGGTCGGTCTCGGCGCTGGATCCGATCCTGAGGAGGCTCGAGCGTTCGGGATTCCGGTAGGCGGGCTGAGGGACCGGATCTTCGCCTGCGGCGAGGCAGCTGAGCTGCTGCGGGCCAGCTGGAGCCACCAGCACACCAGTTTTGAGGGTCGGTACAGCCTGGTCGAGGACGCCCAGATCTTCCCGAAGCCGGTGCAGCGTCCGGGCCCTCCCATCTGGATCGCCGGTGGGGGTGAAAAGCTGACCCTCTGGCAGGTGGCCCGCCACGCGGACGGCTGCAGCCTGTTCGGGCCCCCAGCGCGGGTCGCCCACAAACTCGAGGTCCTCGCCTCGCATTGCCGGGCGGCCGGGCGCCGGCCGGAGTCGGTCAGGGTGGCCGTGGTGGTGGATTGCCTGGTCGCCGACACCGAGGCGGCGGCAGACCTTTTAGTGGAGCGATTCAACCGGCATCTGGAGGATCCCGTCAGCTACCGGGCCCGGCGGCTGGTGGGAACGCCTGAGAGCTGTGCCCAGCAACTTCAGGAATACGTAGACCTGGGTGCGCGGGAGATCTGCTGCTTCTTCCCAGATGCCATCACCTCCGACGGACCGGAGCAGCTCGCGGCGGCCGTGCTGGGTCCGCCGCCTCCCCCGCCCCAGCGCCTTCTCGCGGCGGGGCGGTAGCTCTCGCGACCGCCGGCCGGCTTGAGCGCGCGCAATCGGCGTGAAACTGAGCTCACGCTGGACTCGCTCTGATCTGAGCGGCTAGCATTGGGGGCATCCGGCCGGCGGCTTGGAGCTGGCTGGATCCCCAACTAGAGCAAGGAGAGAATGCATGCATCGGAAGCTGGACATCCTGGCGGAGCGGGGCTTTGTCGTGCTCCGGGACTACGACGGTCCGGCCATCCCGCGGATCGAGTGGGAGAGCCTGGACTACGTGGACTGGAAGAGCGGCGGCGATACCAACTTTGCCCCGCTCGCTTCCGCCAACGGCGACATGGAATGTCACGGCTTCTGGGAGCACGGCAAAGCGGACAAGGACGGCGTCTGGACCGACAACCGCAAGATTGCGCCGAGTCTGGTGCAGTACGTGGACGCCATTGGCGGCAATTTCGGCCGGGTGCGGGTGATCAAGCTCAATCCCAGTGAGGAGGAGCAGGCCATCAAGCAGCTCCATCTCGACGACAACAACCGCCTAAACCCCGACGGATCCGGCTGGGTGGTACGCGCCTGGCTGGAGCTGGCTGACAGCCCCGGCAAGTCTACCTTCATCCTCCGGGACATTAAGGACGATCCTTCGACTGAGTCCAGGATCACGCTCCATCCCGGTATGCAGTTGGTGATCGACACCGAACGCCTTACTCACGTGGTCCATCACCCCGGGCCGGATCCGCGCTACTCGCTGATCACCTCGTGGGAGTCCGACGACACCATTGAGAAGTGGATCAAGAGTCAGCTCCCGGCCGGGGAAGGAGTCGGCGCCCGCTAACTAGCAGATACCGTCCCACCTGGTTTTGTAGGCGCCCGGGCAGTTGACCTCGCTGTTCTCGTAGGCGACCGTGTTGGGCAGATAGAAGTTGGCGTTCAGCCCGCTGCCAACTTGGACGACGTCAGAGGGCTTGGTGTACCAGATGTTCGGCTGCGCCGGCAGCACCTCCTCCATGTATGACTGCCAGAGCGGGGCCGCACCCGTGATTCCGGAGGAGATTCGCGACAGCGTGTCGTAGTTGGGGTTGCCCACCCAGGTCGAAGTCAGCAGGGTGGGAGTCCAGCCGAAGACCCAGTTGTCGCCGATGCCGCCGAGGTTACCGACACCGTAGTCCGATGTACCCGTCTTCACCGCCACGATGCGGTTGGGGATGGTCAGGCCATTGTCGATCCCGAATTCGGGTTGGCGATTCTGATTGCTTTGCAGGATCATGTTCATGATGTAGGCGACGTTGGCCGGGATCACCTGTTGCGAGTTATCGGCGACGTTGTATTGATAGATGGTCTTCTTCCCACGGAGGATGGTCAGGATGGTCGTGGGCTGGTGGAGGACACCGCCGCTGGCCAGAACCGAGGCCCCGGTTGACATGTTGAGCATGGTGATGCCGTCCGCAGTGCCCCCCAGAGTGAGGGCGAGTCCGTAGGTGTTCTGCGGATTCAGGAGCCCGGTTATCCCCATCCGTTCGGCGACGTCGACTACGTCCTGGAGACCGGTGATGTCTTCCACCTTCACAGCCGGAACGTTGATGGAGTTGCCGAAGCATATCTTCAGCTGGCAGATTCCCGTGAACGTGTGCGAGTAGTTGGTGGGGGCATAGCCGTCGATGTCAATTGGCTCATTCAGGATGGGCGTCGTCATGGTGAACTTTCCCGACGCCAGCGCGGCGGTATAGGTGAACATCTTGAACGACGACCCGGTACGTCGTGGCGAGACAACCATGTTGATTTGGCCCCACTGGCCGGTAGGCTCCGTGGTTCCTACCATCGCCAAAATCTCACCGGTTCGAGGGTCAACCGATTCCAGGTCGGCGTCTCCAATGTTGAAGTCGCGCTGCAACTCGGCGTCCTTGGTCGGATTTTGGAGATCGGCGATACCGTCCGCCTGGTCGGTTGTGTCCAGCGAGGTGTAGATGGTCCATCCCCCCGGATTGAGGTAGGCGTCGCCGAATTGGGCCTGCAGCTGGCTTTCGGCGAACTGGACGAAGTCAGGTTGGGTGTCGACCTCACTGTCCTGCCAGGGATAGAAGGTCAGCACTTCCTTGAAGGCGGTGGTGGCTTCTTTCTGGGTGATGTAACCGTTGCGAACCATCGCCGCAAGTACCACATGCTGTCGATCCTTGGCCAGGTTGGCAGGCCCGGTGACTCCCGCGTAGAGGACGGGGTTGTAGGCAGTGGGGGCGTCGGGGATGCCGGCCAGGGTGCTGGCCTGGGCCAGATCGAGCTGGCTGGCGGGGATATGGAAGTAGAGCTCGGCTGCCTCTTGGATGCCGATCGCCTGGTTGCCGTAGTCGATCCGGTTGACGTACATCTGGAGGATGGTGTTCGGTTTGAAGACCTTGGAGATCTCATAGCCCAGCAGTAGTTCGCGGATCTTTCTGGTGATCGTCTTCTGGGGCGTGAGGAACGCGATCTTGGCTAGCTGCTCGGTGATGGTGCTGGCCCCCTGGACGGCGTTGTGATGGAGCAGGTCATTGATCCCGGACTCGACGATTCGAGGCAGGTCCGCTGAGGCTGTGTCCTGGTAGAAGTGGCGGTCTTCGACGGCCACGGTGGCCTCGATCAGCAGAGGGTTAACCTCCTTCAGGTTGATCCCCACGTGATGTACGCCTGGCTCATGGAGGATTGCCAGGAGCGTTCCGTCGCTGGCCAGCATTTCACTGTCGTTGGGTGGTCCCAGGTTGGGCAGGGCCGATACGCTCGGCAGCCCCACCTGGAAGGCGGCCAGTACGATCATTCCTGAGCCTATCCCGGCGCAGGCCACCAACACCCCAACCAGTCCCGCGGTGGCAACGTTGCGAAGCCAGAGGTGGCGAGTCCAGAAGCCGGGCTTCGAGGGTCGCTGAAGCCCGTTGCGCCGGCGAAGGCCGGACCGACGGGCAGCCCGCTCTCGCGGGGTGACGGTAATTTCCTGCATTCAGTTCACGCCGGAAGGTGGCAGGCCCCCCGCCGCCCGATTATGCCAGGCTCCCGGAGAGTCACCGCAGGAGGCAGTTGGACTCCGACCCGGTGACAGCTTGGTGGCGGGATTCTCACGACCTTGCAAATACGCTGCACCACGGGGATGAGTTACGGCCGGGCGGTGTAAGACTCGGGCGGAAGATCCAGTCCGGGACAGGTTCCCGAGCCAGAGAATTGAGTTCATAGCCGATGTCTGCAGCCGCCATGGCCGTCTCCGCTCCGCAGCGGGCCCAGATCGGATTCCCGCCCGTCCCCCAGAGTCCCAAAGAGGCCGGGATCCCGGCCGGGTTCATCCATGATCTCGTTCTGAAGGTCATCTACTACAACGGCGCCATGCTGGGTCGCGAGGTAGCCCTCCACGTGTGCCTGCCCTGGAACATCGTCAGCGACTCGCTCAAGTTCCTCTCCGACGAGGGGTACATCGCGACCACCGGGATTAGGGGCACGGTCGGCGGCGGCGAGTTCGCCGATGGGCTTCAGTACGCCATCAACCGGAGCGGCCGGGAGCGCGCCAAGGAGCTGGTGGAGGTCAACCAGTACGCGGGACCGGCCCCGGTGCCCTTGGACGTCTACATTGCGGTCGCCAGGCACCAGGGCCGGAGCAGCAATCCCGTGACCCACCAGATGCTGCGAGCCGCGCTCGACCATCTGGTCCTGCCACCCAGTGTCCTGAATCGCTTGGGTCCGGCGCTGGGCGCCCGCCAGTCGATCTTCTTGTACGGCCCCCCCGGGAACGGCAAGAGCAGCATCGCGGAGGCGTGCGCCTCCCTGCTCGGAGACGCAATCTTCGTACCGCACGCCCTCTATGTGAAGGGTGAGGTGATTCGGGTCTTCGATCCCATGCACCACCGTCCGGTCGCGACCGACCTGCCTTCTCATGACACCCGCTGGGCGCTTTGTGCCCGACCGGTGGTCAGGGCCGGTGGTGAGCTGACCGGGCGGGAATTGGAGCTTGCCTACGACGATCGGATGGGCTTCTTCGAGGCATCCCTGCAGCTGAAGGCCAACGGCGGGCTCTTTCTGGTAGACGACTTCGGCCGTCAGCAGCTGAGCCCCCAGGACCTACTCAACCGGCTGATCGTTCCCTTGGAAGCAGGCTTCGACTATCTCAACATCGGACGGGCCGGGACCACCGTCATGGTGCCCTTCACCGAGGTGCTGATCCTCTCCACCAACCTCAGGCCCAAGGAGCTGGTCGACGAGGCGTTCCTGCGCCGGATCCGCTACAAGGTGGAGGTCCCCAACCCCTCGGTGATCGAGTACGGGCGCATCTTCCGCCGGGTCTGCGACTCGATTGGCCTTGAGTACGACCCGGCGGCAGTGAACTACCTGATCGAGGAGCACTACCGCAAGGCCGATCGGCCCCTGCACGGCTGTGAGCCCAGGGACATCCTTGACCATCTGGTTCACGCCGCCTCGTACTTCGGTGTCGAGCCCCGCCTGACTCCGGAGCTGCTGGATCACGCGGTCTCCGCCTACTTCGCCAACCTGGAAGACGATCCGGAGGAGAACTGAGCCAGGCTGCTGCAGTCACAGAGCGCGGCTCGGACCACGGTCGGCCGCCTCAGATCAGCTCCAGGTCACCTGCATGGTGCTCTGCCAGCTCGCCAGCGCCGTCTGGTCTCCCTCGACCGTAAGGGCACTTCCGGGGAGCCGGTTCCAGAGCAACAGGTAGAGGTCGGAAGCGGTTCCTCGAACGTGGCAATCGGCGTCGCCCGCTCGCCGCTGGGCTCGGATTCCGTTCGGTCCCAGGTGGACTAGCCATCCCTCGGGGCGATCCTGAGGGATCACGGCGAGGCGATACTCCCTATCGAGACTGAGTCTTCGGGCTCGGGAGCCGAAACCGAAGAGAATCTCCTCGATGCCATCAGCGGCGACCGCTGCTGGGAAGATCAAGCGATCGGAGCCCGCGGCGAACTCCGCATCGGCCCGGTGGATCTCCGTTTCGTGGGCCTGGCGCCGAGCCCAGAATGCGAGCGGGGACGGTGCTGGTAGAAAGGACCAACATTTCAGATCGGAGGGAGCGTCGACCAGGACCTGACCCAGGGTCTGGTGACCCTCCTCGAACCATTCCGGAAGGGACGCGTCTTCCGGAAAAGAGTCCATCACTGCTTCCGTCTCGTCCTGTCCCATTTCCGACATCCGAGCTTCAGAGACGTGGGTCGCTGCCCAGCGATGAACTCCTCCCAGGTGACGCATCAGGTCCCGGACCCGCCAATCGGGGCAGGTGGGCACCGGAGCGTCGAGACCGGCTCCTGCCACCGCTTGGGCCAGCGACCGACTCTCCCGGTCGATGGAGGCGATCCAATCAGTTATCGCCGGCTCGGGTTTTGGGGTCGGGCCTCGATTCACCGCTTCGGACTCCATCTGGTGGTGAGGATGGCGTAGAGGGACCTGACTGTCCAGCGGGTCCCCCTAGTCCAAAACGCCCAGCTGGGCACCCGAGGGCGTCAGCCGTGGCGTTGAGTGAAGCTGTACCAGTTCCCTGAGTCGTCCCGGAGCACCGCCTCCACCCCGTAAGGACGGTCGGCCGGCAGCTGGTTGAACTGGACTCCGCGAGAGGCCAGCTCGGCATGGTCCCCACGGCAGTCGGTAGTGGCCATGACCCCCGGACTGAGCGCTCCCTTAGCTATCAGCGCGCGCAGCTGCTGGGCTGTTTCCTGGTCGAGCATGGAGTGGGATGGGTCCATTAGCAGGAGCTCCTGCCCGGAGCTCCCCGGCGGGCGGACGGTGAGCCAGCGCATGCCATTCTCGAGCGGGATGTCGTTGGTCAACTCGCAGCCCAGCTGCTCGGTGTAGAACTTTTTGGCGGCGTCTTGGTCAAGAACCCATACGGAGACGATCGAAATTCCGGTGATCACGGCTGCTCCTCCTTACCTAGGGCGCGGCTGAGATGGCCAACATAGGCGCTGCGGGTGAGGTGCTGCTTCTCCGAAATTGCGGCGATTAGCCGGTCGGCTCGCCAGCTCGCGGTGAAGGGCCTGCGGGGAGCCCGCTCCGCCACATCAGGACGTAGCAGCCGGGAATGGGGGCTGGGCCACCACGGCGGTCAGCCTCCCGTCGGTACTGGGTGGGGGACATGCCGACGACTCGAGTGAACTGGGCGCTGAAACTGCCCAGACTCTGAAATCCCACCAGCAGGCAGATCTCAGTGACGGTCAGACTGGCAGTCCTCAGCAGCTCCGATGCGCGCTCCATCCGGTGTCGGAGACGGAAGCGACCGGGAGTTTCGCCGTACGTGCGATTGAAGGCGCGAATGAACTAGGCGGTGCTGTAGCCGGCTTCCGCGGCCAGCCGGGATAGCGGTAGCTTGCGCTCGTAGTCGCGATCGATCCGGTCCCGTGCTTGGCGAAGGGACTGGAGTAGTTGCTCTGATCGCTGCTGCATTTGACTATTTCTGGTTCCGCCGATCGCGACTCGGTGCCGCCTCAGACCTGTCGATTCCTAGCAATCTCTAGAGTCGGAGCAACGGGCCGTCCGCGCCTACTTCGACCCGAAGCTCAGCCTGGGCGGTGCACCCTACACTCGTCGGCGAAGGCCGTCGTGACGGAGAAATTGATGGGCGGATCCAGGGTAGTGACGACCGCAACGCAGTTGGTTGACGCCTTGCATTCTGGTAGCGACGACATCGAGATTCAGTGCACCCTCAGCGGAATGCCGATGATCACTCTTGACCCGGGGGTCAGGCTGCGTGGCGGCACGCTCAAGTTCGGCGCTAAAGGTGGGCGACTGACGCGGGACAACGTGCTGGATGGCGTCGCCGTGCTGACGGTTGATGATGAGGTGCCGGTCCTCAACGACACCTCGGTCGCCGACCTAGGCAGGCTGACCCTGCGCAATGTCCGAACGGTCGGACAGGTGTTGCTGCGGGCTCGGGACGCGGTGCGGTCGGGGCATCTCCAGGTCGAGGGGCTGCGGATCGACAGCGCGGACGTGCGGGGTCGGGTCGATCGTCCGCGCGGGTTTGGGGTGGAGGCGTTGCAAGGGGCGTTCACGCTGTGGAATCAGCAGCCCGACGCCGCCGTCCGGATCACTGCCGAGCTACTGGACATCTCCGTCGGCAGTTTGCAGGCACCAATCCGGGGTAGCGGCGTGTTCGTCGGTGGGCACGGCGACTGGAACGGCATCGGCGACGGTGGCACGACAAAAATTTCGCTTCTGCGCACTGGTGAGATCCACACCGATGGTGGCATTCCGGCGGGCACTCCGGACCTGATCGGTGGTGGTGTGTTCGTCATCTCCGGCGCCTTGGTCCAACAGGTCCTGAACACCGGACCGGTGACGACTTACGGACAGAACGACATGGTGCTCGACAACTGGGGCGAGGTGGATACCTGGACGGCGAGGGCACCGATCACCTCCAACGCTCCGAGCGGGATCGGATTCGTCAACTTCGGGGCGATCGACCGACTCGACGTTCACGCGGCGATCCAGACGTTCGGCACCGGCGCCCGTGGCTTCAACCTCTACGAAGGGAAGCTCCGACGCGCTGCGTTCACCGACATCACCACGCACGGAGACGGCTCGGTCGGAGTGCAGGTGAGCAAGCCGTTGCCAACGCTGGAGGTAGCCGGGGACATCTCTACTGAGGGAGGTGAGGCCAAAGTCTGGTCAAGGGTGTGCAGATCGCCCTAAAGGGGATTGCACTGGGCGTCAAACCGGGAGCGGAGGTCGGGTCGATCTTTGTCGGCGGCGTGGTGAGGACCTTCGGCGAGCACGTCATCGCCGTCGAGATCGAAGGGGCCGTTGGCAAGCTTGTCGTCCTGGGCGGCATCGCGGCCAAGGGCGCCGGTTCCGATGGAGTTCATGTGAACGGTGACGTTCCCGGACTAGACGCGATCAACGTCACCGCGCCGCACGGACAGCCGATCGTTCGCACGGGCTGAGCGCCTGTCGCGGCGGGTGGATCGGTCTGACTGAGAGCGGCAGTTAGGCGCCAACGGGTGCCCTGGGCCACTAGCTGGCTCACTGATCCCGCAACCGAGCCCGGAGTCCCGGTCGGGGTGCCCCGCTCAGCCCCAGCTAGGCCGCCTTGTCCTGAGCGTGGTCCACCGAACGGGGTCAGGGCCAGTTTGTGGAGCGAAGGGGATTCGAACCCCTGACCTCTGCCGTGCGAGGGCAGCGCTCTCCCAGCTGAGCTATCGCCCCGAGGGCGCCCCAGTATATCCGTGGCTTGGGTGGGTCGAAAGCGTCCAGGAGTACCGCAGCGTCAGGCGGCGCGGCGAGCCCATCTGGTCTTTTTGAGCATCTTCTTGTGCTTGTGCTTGCGCATTTTCTTGCGCCGCTTCTTGATCACCGATCCCACGAAGAAGAAGACCTCGAAAAAGCCCGGAGGCAACTGGACGGGGCCCAGGTGCGCGAACACCCGCGGCCCATTACCCGGCTAGTCTACTTGGAGGCAATTCTCACCGTCAAACTGAGCGTGATCTACGGGAGGTGGCATGGAGATTCTCTGGGCTCCCTGGCGGATGGCCTACATCGAGCGCGACCAGCCAGATGGGGGCGTGGAGAGCTGCATTTTCTGCGACGCGGCCAGGCTAGACGGGGACCGCCCGGACCTGCTGATTCACCGCGGTGACCTGGCGATCTGCATGCTCAACCGCTTTCCCTACAACCCCGGCCATCTGATGGTGGCCCCACACCGTCACGGCGGCGACCTGGTCGAGCTGGGGCCCCCCGAGCTGGTGGCGGTCATGGAAGAGCTGAAGCTCGCGACCCATGTCCTCCGGCAAGAGCTCAACTGCGAGGGGCTCAACGGTGGCTGGAATCAGGGGCGGGCGGCGGGTGCCGGAATCGATGCCCATCTTCACTTCCACCTCGTGCCGCGGTGGAACGGCGACACCAATTTCATGCCGATTCTGGCCGATGTCAAAGTCGTTCCCGAGCATTTGGAGGCGACGGCTGCCAAACTTAGGGAGGCGTTCCGGCTGCAATTGGAGCAGGCATGACTACCAAGGCCCCGCGAACCGATCCGGTGGAAGAGGCGCGCATCACCCACCCGGAGGACTATGCCGCCGGTTGGCCGGCGGTGGGAATCACCTTCAAACGGTCGTTCGACGAGATGGGGGTGCGAAGCACCGCCCGGACCCTGATCAAGCTCAACAAGAAGGAAGGGATCGACTGTCCGGGGTGCGCCTGGCCCGATCCCAACCACCGCAAAACCGCTGAGTTCTGCGAGAACGGGGCCAAGCACGTGGCCGCCGAGGCCACCCTGCGGAGAGTGACCGCGGACTTCTTCCGGGAGCACTCCCTCACTGAGCTCCGGGATCGTTCGGACTGGTGGCTTGAGGAGCAGGGTCGGTTGACCGAGCCGATGATCAAGCGGGCCGGCAGCGACCACTACGAGCCGATCTCCTGGAATGATGCCGTGGGGGTGGTCGCCGACCAACTCAACGCCCTTGTCTCGCCCGATCAGGCGGTCTTCTATACCTCTGGGCGAACCAGCAACGAAGCCGCCTTTCTGTACCAGCTCTTCGTCCGGGCCTACGGCACCAACAACCTGCCCGACTGCTCCAACATGTGCCACGAGTCCAGCGGCACCGCACTCAAGGAAGTGATCGGGATTGGGAAGGGCACGGTCACCCTCCAGGACGTCGAGCAGACCGATCTCATCGTCATCTGCGGCCAGAATCCCGGTACCAACCACCCCCGAATGCTGACCAGCTTGGAGAAGACCAAGCAGCACGGTGGGGTGATCGTCGCCGTCAACCCGATGCCCGAGGCGGGCCTCTTGCGTTTCAGGAACCCACAGACCCCCAAGGGGCTGTTCACCAAGGGCACCCCGCTAGCCGACGACTACCTTCCCATCCGGCTGGCCGGCGATCAGATGCTCTTCCTGGGCGTGGGCAAGCTGCTGCTGGAGGCGGAGGAGCTGAACCCGGGTACGGTGCTGGACCACGACTTCATCGCGAATTACACCGACGGCTTCGAGGCCTACTCGGCGACCGCGCGCCAGGCCTCCTGGGACGTGATCGAGGAGGGGAGCGGGCTCACTCGAGCCCAGATTGGCAAGCTGGCTGACCGCATCATGGCGGCCAACTCGGTGATCATCGCCTGGGCCATGGGACTGACCCAGCACAAGCGGTCGGTGCCCACTATCCGGGAGGTCACCAACGTTCAACTTCTCCGGGGCAATATCGGGCGCCCGGGAGCCGGGCTGCTCCCGGTCAGGGGTCACAGCAACGTCCAGGGCGATAGGACCATGGGAATCTTCGAGAAGATGCCCCCCGCCTTCTTGGACAAGCTAGCCGCGGAGTTCCACTTCGAGCCGGCGCGCGAGCCCGGTTGGGACTCGGTCAACGCCGTGGCCGCGATGCGCGATGGCAAGGCTCGGGTTCTGATCTCTCTCGGAGGCAACCTCGTTCGGGCGATCTCGGATACCAACGTGGCCGAGAAGGCGATGACCAAGCTCGATCTCACGGTCAGCATCGCTACCAAGCTCAACCGCTCCCATCTGGTGACCGGCGATGTCGCCCTGATCCTGCCCACCCTGGGCCGGACCGAGCGGGACCTGCAGAAATCAGGCCTGCAGCAGGTAACCGTTGAGGATTCGATGGGCGCGGTCCATGCCACTCGGGGCGTCCTGCCTCCGGCCTCCACAGACCTCCGCAGCGAGATATCGATTATCTGCGGCTTGGCCAATCGAACCCTGGGGAAGAGGGTCCCCATCGAGTGGGAGCCGATGGCCAATGACTACGGGGTAATTCGGGATCACATAGGGAATGTCATCCCCGGTTGCGAGGATTACAACGCGAAGATCGCCCAGCCGGCCGGGTTCCTGCTGCCGCATCCGCCTCGCGATGAGCGCCGGTTCGCCACCGAGACTCAAAAGGCCCGCTTCACCGTCAATGACATCAACACCGTCCGGATCCCTCCCGGACGGCTCCTGCTGCAGACAGTGCGCTCTCACGACCAGTTCAACACCACCATCTACTCCAACGAGGACCGCTACCGCGGGATCCACGACAGCCGCCGGGTAGTTCTGGTCAATCCCGAGGACTTGGCCGAACTAGGACTGACTGATGGCGAGCATGTCGATGTTTTCAGCGAGTGGACCGACGATGTCGAACGCTGTTTGCGCGACTACCGGCTGGTCTCATATCCCACTTCCCGCCAATGCGCGGCCGCCTACTTCCCCGAGGCCAACGTGCTAGTGCCACTTGAGAGTGTCGCCGAGGGCAGCAATACCCCTACTTCCAAGTCGGTGATCATCCGGCTTGAGCGCCACCTGGCCCCGGCGGCCGCGACCATCACCGCCTAGCGGTCATCGGGAGTACTTTCCAGGCGTTCCAGGGGATAGTTCAGCTCCAGCCGGTTCGAGCCGCAGCCCATTTGAGGGCTGCCTCGCCCTGCCCCGCCTGGAAAGACCGCAGGGTGGGCAAGCCCGGTGGCGCGGGCAGCAGAGAGCGGTGCACGAAGTAGCCAGCCATGGCCACGACCAAGGTGGTGAGCTGTTCCGGGTCGGCGGTCCGGGCCTGGTTGTGGTGCTGGACGACTCACTCCGGGTCCGGACCGCCCTGCATGACAACGCTGGGCGCCATGACCAAAGGGTCGAACCAGGCCGCCCCGCGACAGGCTCCCGGCCAATCCAAGAACACGACCGAGCCGGCCTCGGTGAACAGGAGGTTGTCCGCCCGGAGATCGGCGTTCAGCAGAGTGTCACCCGCGACCGCCTCCGCCCAGCCGACCTCCAGCTCCGCTAGTCTCACAAGGTGACGCCGAGCCCAGGGGCCGAGCTTGCGGTCCGGTTCTTTGGCCAGTTCGCGCCAGCCGTCGAAGGTGACCTGGTGCCGCTCCACGACCGTGGGGAGGTTGGGCACTGGGCACGGAGTGAACTCGGCCTGCAGTCGCTCGATGGCCGCCATGACCCGTTTCAGCTCGTCGATCCGCCAGGGAAGGTGAGGGTATCGACCCGCGACGTCCTCGAGAATCACCGCCACCCAGTCGCCCTCGTCGTAAACCCCAATGAGTTGAGGAACAGGTGCGGACCGGGGCATCAGCTCCAGGCAACGGGCCTTTTCCCGATGCATCTTGGGGCTCTCGGGGTTCGGCTGTGCCCCTACCGCCTTGACGAAGGCGCGGCGGCCATCGGCCAGCTGCAGGCGGAGGGCAGCGCCCGGCGAGAAACCGTTCGGCTGCGAGATGGTCTTCACCACCCGAGACCCGAGCAGTTCCTCAACTCCCGCCCGAACTGACTCCGGCAGATCGGGCCAGGCGAGCCGCACCCCGGCGGCAGCTGGGAATGGAGTCGGCACAGCGCGGCCCAGCAGTCAGCCCCCCGACTCAGTCGCGCCGAGAGTTTCCCGTGCGGTGAGGTGGGGCTTCGCGCCTCTCGTTCACGCGTCCTCTAGCTTGCCTGCCAGGTAATCGTCGTAGGCCTGGAGGTCGAGCAGGCCGTGGCCGGAGTACCCGAAGAGGACCACCCGTTCGGTGCCCTCCTCTCGGGCCCGGACGGCCTCATCGATGGTAGCCCGGATGGCGTGGGCGGTCTCGGGAGCTGGGATCGGCCCCTGGGTCCGAGCGAACTGGATGGCTGCTTCGAAGACCTGGCCCTGGGAGTAAGACGTTGCCTGCATCCGACCCGCCTTGACCAGGTTGGAGATGATCGGAGCGTCGCCGTGGTACCGGAGTCCACCGGCGTGAATCGAGGGCGGGATGAAGTCGTGGCCCAGGGTGTACATCGCTAAGAGGGGAGTCATCCCCGCGCTGTCGCCGAAGTCGTAGTCGAACTTGCCCTCGGTCAAGGTGGGACAGGAGGCAGGCTCCACCGCCAGGAGCTCGACCTCCTTGTCGGCGACGAACGGCAGTGCCAGTCCGCCGAGATTGGACCCACCGCCGCAGCAGCCGATGACGATGTCCGGCTTCTCCTCGCCGGCCAGCTGGAGCTGTTCTTTGGCCTCCTGGCCGATGACTGTCTGATGCAGGAGGACGTGGTTGAGCACCGACCCCAGTGAGTAGTGCGAGTCCTCCCGCGAGACCGCGTCTCTAACCGCGTCGGTGATGGCGGTCCCCAACGAGCCCGGGTGGTCCGGCTGATCGATCGGAGACGGGACCACCTGGCCACCCCAGGTCTCCATCATCACCCGCCGATACGGCTTCTGCTGATAAGAGGCCCGGACCATGTAGACCTTGCACTCCATGTCGAACAGCGAGCAGGCATAGCTGAGCGCGCTTCCCCACTGACCGGCACCGGTCTCGGTGGTGAGCCGCTTGACGCCCTCCGCCTTGTTGTAGAAGGCCTGGGGCACTGCGGTGTTGGGCTTGTGGGACCCCGCCGGGGAGACCGACTCGTCCTTGAAATAGATTCGGGCCGGGGTGTCCAGCGCTTTCTCCAGCCGTCGGGCCCTGACCAGGGGAGTCGGCCGCCAGAGCCGCAGGATGTCCAGGACCTCACCAGGGATGTCGATGTAGGGTTCGGCGGAGACCTCCTGGCCGATCAGCGCCATGGGAAATAGAGGAGTGAGCAGGTCGGGGGTGACCGGTTCGCGGGTGCCGGGGTGGAGGGGCGGCTGCAGCGGCTCCGGCAGGCTCGGGACCACGTTGAACCAGGCCTCGGGGACTCGATCGGACGACATTGTCCAACGCATTTGCGACCTCCCTCCGTCTGCCGCGCACACGGCCAAACCAGCCAGTTGCTCGGGGGCTGAGAGTCCTCTCGGAACGGGATCCGAACAGCTGACAAGAAGGAGCGGTGCCCGGCCCTTCCGGCCGCGCCTCCCTTACTTTGGAGCCGTACTCTAGCAGGGCCGCCGGAGCTGGCCTCACTGTGGTGACCATCTGGCCGGTACCAACGCCGGGTCGGATCCGGATGAGGTGCGACTCCAGTTGGTAGGAGCGCTGCAGGGCGTCGGCCCGGAGGGAGCCATGACAACTGACCCGGGAACTGCTCGACTCATGGCCGCCAGTGCCGCGGCAGAGGGTCGACCGCTGGATTGGTTTGAGCAGCTGTATGCCGCGGCTCGGGCGGGAGAGGCGGAAGTGCCGTGGGGGAGTCAGCAGGTCAACCCGAATCTGCAGAGCTGGCGCCTGCTGAATCCGACCGTCATGCGCAGGACGCTGGTGGTTGGTTGCGGCTACGGCGACGACGCCCAGTGGCTCGCCGAGCAGGGTTGTGAGGTCACGGCGTTCGACATCGCCCCGAGCGCGGTTGAGCGCTGTCGCGAGCGGTTTCCCCACAGTTCTGTTCAGTACGAGGTGGCGAACCTGCTCGACCCCCCGCCGGAGTGGCTTTCGCACCCGTTCGATCTGGTGTTCGAGGCGTACACCATCCAGGCATTGCCACCGGGCAGTGCCGAGCGTAAGGCCGCGATGGCTATGCTGCCGGAGCTCACCGCTGGGACCCTCTTGGTGATCGCGCGCGCCCGGGAGGAAGGGGAAGACCAGGGCTCCATGCCGTGGCCGCTTCACCGCGGGGAATTCCAGTCTCTTACTGAGCGAGGCATGGACGAGCTTCTTTTCGAGGACTACCTAGACCCCGACAATCCGACCGTCCGGCGCTTTCGAGGTACGTTCGTCAAGCGCGCCTAGGTGAACCGCAGCTAGGAGCTCTGCCTAGCTGCGGCGGACCTCGCGCGGTGCGGGCTGTCGCCCGGATGCGGACCAGCCCGGGCCTGGGTAGCCTTCATGGGCATCAGCGCGGCCCGGCTCAAACGAAGTCCGTCGGCTCGGGACCCGCCGCTCGTTACTCGTCGAAGCGGAGAGCCCCGGTAATTCCGGGGACGCGGTCGGGGTCGGCGATCGCGGCGATCTCCACGATCTTCCGATTGGCCACTGTGAAGCCGATCACGGCGATGGGTCGCCCACGGGCCGTGACGACGACGCCGGCAGCTCCGTTCACCAGCGCCGGGATCAGGTGGACAGCTGGGTTGGCGATCGCGGAAGAGAGCCCGGTGAGTGCCTGTTTAGCAACGGGGACGTCTCCATGGACGGCCAAGGAGGCCGTGGCGCGCCCTGCTCCGGCGTCGATCCGCAGTTCGACCTCGGGATCAAGCAGCGTGACCAGGGCGTCGAGTTCTCCGCCCCGTGTCGCCAGAAAGAAGGCGTCGACCACTTCCCGTTGACGAGCGAGGTCGGGGTCTGGAGACGGTAGTCCGGCACTCTTGACCCGGCGTCGAGCTCGACTGGCGAGCTGCCTCGCTGCTGTCGGGGTTCGACCGACCATCGGGGCGATCTCCTCGAACGGCAGCTCGAACATGTCATGAAGCACGAACGCCAACCGTTCGGCCGGAGTCAGGGTGTCGAGCACGATTAGCAGAGCCAGGCCGACCGACTCGGCCAGCACCACCTCCGCCTCCGGTTGCAGCTCCCCGTCGGGGCTGATCAGCGGGTCGGGTAGGTGCACCCCGAAGAGGTCCTCGCGTCGAACCTTGCGAGTACGAAGCAAGTTCAGGCAGACCCGCGCGACGACGGTGGTCAGCCACCCACCCAGGTTCTCCACCCCGCTCGCCCCCGACCGGCTAAGCCGCAACCAGGTGTCCTGGACAGCGTCTTCGGCCTCGGTCAGCGATCCGAGCATCCGGTAGGCGACTGCGCGGAGGTGGACCCGATGCTCCTCGAAGCGTTCCGCCAACCACTGGTTCTCGTCCATTCGGTCACATTCCTCCGTCGGTTCGTGTCATCAAGGTAGACCCGGCAGGTCCAGCGGATGTGACGAGCCAGTCGCCCTCTCTGGGTCCCAGCCGGTCGGCGGAGTCATTCGAGCTGAGAAGGTGGATCCCATGGCGCAGACGTCGCGCATCCTGGTCATCGGCGGGACGGGAACCCTCGGACGGCTCGTCGTTCCGCTGCTGCGGCGAGCCGGGTGCGAAGTGCGGGTGCTCACCCGGCATGCTCATGAGTCCGAGCAAGGTATCGAGTACGTGACCGGCGACCTGAGCAAGGACGAAGGCATCCTCGCCGGGGTGCAGGGTGTCGCGGTAATTGTGAACTGCGCGGGCAGCGCCAAGGGCGATGCGCAGCAGGCCAAGAACCTGGTTCGGGCGGCAGCACAGGCAGGATCGCCGCACCTGGTGTGCGTCTCTGTCGTAGGTGCTGACCGAATCCCGGTCGTGAGTAGGTTAGACCGCGCGATGTTCGGGTACTTTGGAGCCAAGCTGGCAGCCGAGCAAGTTGTCGCCGACTCCGGGCTGCCCTGGACCACGCTGCGCCCCACCCAGTTCCATGACGCGTTCCTGATCGTGGCGCGGCAGATGGCGAAGCTGCCGGTGCTCCCGATCCCGGCCGGCTTCCGATTCCAGCCGGTCGATACCACTGAGGTAGCTGCTCGGCTTGTGCAACTGGCGCTGGGCACTCCGTGTGGATTGGTGCCGGAGATCGCTGGGCCGCGGATATACGGGATGGCCGACCTGGTTCGGGGATATCTTCGGGCTCGAGGCAAGCATCGGATGATGGTGCCCGTCCGGATTCCGGGCAAGGCCGCCAGTGCGGTCCGAGCTGGTGCCAACCTGGCTCCTGAGCATGCCGTCGGCCAACGGACCTGGGAGGAATTCTTGGCTGAGCGGATCCCCGCCGGAAGCTGAACGGAACTGGTCCAGCAGACTCGACTGCAACCACGCGACTAGGAGATTAGGCTCGATGCCGTAGTTCGCCAAATGGCGAATGTGCTGACGCCGGCAGAAACGGAACAGGCGACCCGCTCCATGCCAGGGAGGTGCGCTCGTTGGCCGCTGAGTCGCACCACCGGGTCCACGCTCTAGGTGAGTTTCCTACGGTGCCATAGGTGGTACCACACACTCGTGGGCAAGACCACCGTCTATCTCACTGAGGAGTTGAAGAGTTCCCTGCGAAGGCAGGCCGATGTCTCCGGGCGTTCTGAGGCTGAACTCATCCGCGAGGCAATCGAGGTTCAGGTTCGTGGTGTAGATCAGAGACGGCACCGGGGGAGGCTTTCCGCCGGTGGGGATGCGCGGCTCTCGGAGCCGGTAGAGGATGCTCTCCTAGGTTCGGCGAGCACTGAACATGCTCGTCTGCGACACCAGCGGACTGCTCCCCTACTTCGACGCCAGCGATGGCCACAACGCCCAGGTGAGTCGGATTATGGACAGCGACCCGGGCCCTTTCGTGGTGTCGCCATACGTCGTCGCCGAGCTTGACTTACTTCTGGCGACGCGTCGCGGGTTGGCGGCTGAGCTGGCAGCACTCGTGGAGTCGTCTGGCGGAGCTTGGGAACTGCCATCCATCGCTTCTGGCGAATTGCATGAAGCGTGCGGGGTGATCGAAATGTATCGGGACCAGAACATCGAGCTCGCCGACGCCTCTATGGTGGTGCTCGCTCGTCGTTACCGGACGGACCGCATCCTGACCCTGGATCAGCGCCACTTTCGAGTGATCCGCACTGCAACTGTTGGCCCGTTCACGGTGCTGCCCTAGGGTGGGTGAGGGTGCCACTTCTGTGCGGGTCAATAGAGCGTCGCCGGCCCTACGGTAGGGAGTACCGCCGCTTTTCGACGGTAGCTTCGACGTGACTGAGGTGGAATAGGTAAAGCGAGTGGAGCCGGCGGGAATCGAACCCGCGACCTCTTCCATGCCAAGGAAGCGCGCTCCCGCTGCGCCACGGCCCCATCTGCTCGCGCCGACCGCGAGGAACTGGGGAAGGGTATCAAAGGCACGCCGGATACGGCGCCGGATGTCGTTCGGTGGGACCACGCAGGAGCCGGTTCGCGAGTATCGGAGTGCGTGGTGGCGCGAGACTAGACGGAGTGGCCGCCCTGAATTCGGCGTCTCCCCGACGCCTCAGTTTCAACTCCAACCGGACGAAGCTGGCGGTCTGCCGGCTCAATGGGGCAGCTCCCATCCCGGAGTGGGCCACCGCTGGTCCCTGGTGGAGCGTCAGCCACACCCAGTACGAGCTTTCGATCGTGTGTGAAGACGTCCGGGTGCCGGAGGGGGTTGCCAAGACCGGACCGTGGCGCGCTCTCCAGGTGGTGGGACCTCTGGATCACCAGTTGGTAGGGATCTTGGCCTCGATCACCGCCGCCTTGGCGACATCCCAGGTTCCGATCTTCGTTCTCTCAGCCTTCGACACGGACTGGGTTCTGGTTCCGGAGGATCGACTTGAGAGGGCTTGCTGCGCGCTAGTCGGAGCGGGCCATGAGTTCGATCCCTGACCAGTTCAGTAAGAGCACTCGGCACTAGGCGCAACAGAACAGCGACCCGGCGAGTGCCGGGCCGCTGGGGGAGGGATGCTGGTGCTGACCGGGCGGGTATCCGCTGCTGGCCGCAGGACCTAATTTGCGGCCCAGCCCTGGGAGCTGGCTGGGACAGGGCTGGGAGCTTCCCCAGACCTTTCCCGGTGGCAGCTGATTTCCGCCGTCGGCCCAGATAGCTCTCAGGTCGAACACAGAAAACACTCAGGTACGACTGGCAGACTCAGCCTTAGAGATGGATGAGGAAACCCGGATCCTGGTGGTTGACGACGAGACCAATTTGGCTGAATTGGTGGCCACGGCTCTCCGATACGCCGGTTTCGTAACGGCGACCGCCGGAAGTGGTGCGGGCGCAATCGCCCAGGTCGCCGACTTCCGACCCCACCTGCTGATCTTGGACGTGATGCTGCCCGACTTCGACGGCTTCGAGGTTTCGCGGCGTCTGGCCGCGGGCGGCACCCAGACTCCAATCCTCTTCCTGACCGCTCGAGACGCGACTGAGGATAAGGTTCGAGGCCTGACCGTAGGTGGCGACGACTACGTCACCAAGCCCTTCAGCCTCGACGAGCTCATCGCCAGGGTGCGGGTGATCCTTCGCCGAGCGGGTCACCAGGCGGAGAGCCACACGCTGCTCACATTCGCCGATCTGGAGATGGACGAGGATCTGCGCGAGGTACGTCGGGGCGGAGATCTGGTGGAGCTCACCGCCACCGAGTACCGGCTCCTCCGGTATTTGCTGATCAACGCCCGGCGGGTGCTGACCCGAGCCCAGATCCTAGACCATGTCTGGAAGTACGACTTCGGTGGCGACGCGGGCATCCTGGAGACCTACATCAGCTATCTGCGTAAGAAGGTGGACCGCAAGGAGCCTGCCCTAATCCACACCATCCGCGGGATGGGGTACGTACTCCGCCTGCCTCGCGTCTGACCGTGTCGCTGCGCCTGCGCCTTCTCCTCGGGTTGGTGACCCTGGTAGCCATCGGGCTTGGGGTGACCGACGCGGTCACCTACTTGGTTTTGGAGTCCACCCTCAGTTCTCAGATCGACCAGCAGGCTTATGACTCCGCCAACCAGGTAGCCCGAGACCTGAGCATCCTTCAGGAGACCGGTCTCAAGCCGAGAGGGGGTCCTGACATCCCGTCAGGCAGCTTCGGCGACCTGGTGAGTCCACAGGGGTCGTTCGCACGGTCGTTTGTCACCAACCCCAACAGCAAGCCACCAACTCCCCGCTTGCCCGCGGGCTTGGGTGCTGGACCGGTGAATGGGAACGTCTACCTCACGGTCCCGGCGTCCAATGGTCGGGGAGAGTTCCGCCTTCTGGTGATTGGCACCAACGAGCCCGGCGTCAACCTGATTCTCGGCATCCCCCTGACCGATGTCGACGCCACACTCAACCAATTACGCGCCGTTTTGATCTTGGTGGGTGTGGCGGTTCTCGTGGGCATGGGGGGTCTGGCCTGGTGGATCGTGCAGCTGGGCCTCCGGCCTCTGGCTCGGATCCGGACCACCGCCAGTGCCATCGCGGGCGGCGATCTGAGCCAGAGGGTGGAGCCGGGACCTCCCGGCACGGAGGTGGGAGAACTGGCCACCAGTCTCAACGAGATGCTGAGCCAGATAGAGCAAGCTTTTGCCGCCCGGTCCGCCTCCGAGGCCCGCATGAGGCAATTTATGTCGGACGCCTCACACGAGCTGCGGACTCCGCTCAGCTCGATTCGGGGCTATGCCGAGCTCTTCCGCCACGGCGCCAAGGGGCGCCCCGACGATCTCGGCAAGGCGATGACTCGGATCGAGAGCGAATCGGCTCGGATGAGCCAGTTGGTAGACGACCTCCTGCTTCTGGCCCGGCTCGACGAGGGCCGACCGTTGGACCGGGTGACGGTGGATCTCTCTCAATTGGCGGTGGACGCGGTTGCCGATGCCTCAGTGGCCGATCGTCAACATCCGATCCACGTGGAGGCTCCGGACCCGGTGCTGATTCAAGGAGACGAGGCTCGGTTGCGCCAGGTGATGAGCAACCTGCTCCGCAACGCGACGATCCACACTCCCGCCAAGACTCCGATCGAGGTCTCCGCGGAGAGAGAAGGGGAGGTAGCGGTGCTCAAGGTGGTCGACCACGGTCCCGGGGTGGATCCCGCGATCGCCACCCGCATCTTCGAGCGCTTCGTGCGGGCGGACCCAGCTCGGGGGCGTGAGCAAGGCGGGGCGGGCCTGGGCCTGGCGATCGTGGCCGCGATCGTCTCCGCCCACCAGGGGACGCTGCGGCTGGACGAAACTCCAGGCGGGGGCGCTACCTTCACGGTACAGATCCCGATCGATCCAGCAGAGGCCATCTCGGAGGGCCCCGACTCCAGCGACTGAGGGTGCGAGAATCGAGCCTAGTGGCAGCAAGTGAGGACGGCGCGCCGTCGGAAGCGTCTGCCGCAGGTCTCCCTCCGCGGATTGGCCCACCCCGCTGGGGCCCCTTCTTGTCTATGCGACAGTGGGGCACGGTTCGGGAGGACTACAGCGCCGACGGTGATGCCTGGGATTACCTTCCCTTCGAACAGTCCCGGAGCCGAGCCTATCGCTGGGGCGAGGATGGGATTTTGGGTATCTGCGACGTCCGTCAGCGGGTCTGCCTGGCGATGGCCCTCTGGAACGGTGAGGACTCAATCCTCAAAGAGAGGATGTTCGGGCTCTCAAACGCCCAGGGCAACCATGGAGAGGACGTCAAGGAGTACTGGCACTATCTGGACGCCCTCCCGGATGGAAGCTATCTGCGCGCGCTCTATCGATACCCGATGGTGGCCTTCCCTTATGAAGCCCTAAAGGAGAGGAACTCCGCGCCGGGGCCGGAGCTCGGTTTGCTTCAGCTAGGTGCCTTTGCCGACGACCGGTACTGGACAGTCGAGGTGGAGTACGCCTGTCCCAGCCCTGAGGTGGTGGCGTGCCGGATCCGGGTGACCAATGAGAGCCACGGGCCGGCCCAGCTGCATCTCCTGCCCCAGCTGTGGCTTAGGAACACCTGGGCCTGGCAGCAGCCACGCCTCGACCCACCTCAGCTTCAAGCCAGTGGCTCGACGGCGGAGCTGAGCGGCGACCCCGACTTGCTGGGATATCGACTGCAAGTCGGCGGCGAGTTCTCCTGGTTGGTCTGTGACAACGAGACCAACGCCCAACTGCTCTTCGGATCACCTAATTTCAGCCAGTACCCCAAAGACGCGATCGGCGACGCGGTGGTCAACCGGGACACGGCGCGTTGCAACCCTGAGCTCCGGGGCAGCAAGGCTGCAGCCCACTTCCAGCTGGAGGTCGGCCCCGGAGAGTCCGAGACGGTGCGCCTGGTTTGGGGCAACGACCAGTCGCGCGAGCTGAGTCAGGTGGATGAGATCTGCGAGGAGCGCCGGGCGGTCGCTGATCACTTCTATCGAGGCATCTGCTCCGGAGACGATGACGACCTGCTGATCCAGCGCCAGGCGTTCGCTGGGCTGATCTGGACTCAGCAGTACTACGAGTACGACGTGGCCCGCTGGCTCGCCGGCGATCCTGGCCAACCAGCGCCACCCCCCGCACGCCTGCAGGGCCGGAATGCCCGCTGGGGCGCTCTTAAGGCGGCCGACGTGATCGTGATGCCCGACAGCTGGGAGTACCCTTGGTTCGCCAGCTGGGATCTCGCATTCCACTCCATCGCCTTGGAGCCGATTGATCCCGGGCTAGCCAAAGAGCAGGTGCTGTTGCTGCTCCAGCCTCGCTATCTGCGCGAAGACGGACAGCTGCCGGCGTATGAGTGGGCGTTCTCAGACTGCAATCCGCCCACCCCGGTGCTCGCCGTATGGCAGATCTTCATTCGCGACCGGAACCGCACCGGTGTCCCGGATCGAGCATTTTTAGAGCAGGCATTTCTCTCCCTGCTGTTCAACTACGGCTGGTGGGTGAACCGCCACGATCCCCAGGGGAACAACATCTTTTCTGGGGGTTTCTTGGGGCTGGACAACATCTCGGCGGTGGACCGCAGCCATCTTCCCACGGGGGCTGGCATTTCCGAGGCGGACGCCACCGCCTGGATGGGCATGCTGGTGGCGAAGATGTTTCGCATGGCGGCCGAGCTGGCCATCGACGAGCCGCAATACGAAAACATGGCGATTCGCTTCTTCTCACACTATGTCCGCATTGCCAGCGCCCTCAACGGCAAGGATGGCCAGGCAGGGCTCTGGGACGACGATGACGGTTTCTACTACGACGTGCTTCGCTTGGCGGACGGGCGCAGTGAGCAGCTCCGGGTGCGCAGCCTTGTGGGGCTGATACCTCTGGCTGCCAGCGAAGTGGTCCACCGCCATACTCTGGCCCGGCTACCGCGGCTATCGCAGAAACTGGATGAGGCGGCAGAGCAGGGGGTCATCCACTACCGCAGGGCCAGCGGCGACGACCCCTACGCCTGTCTTAGTCTGGTCGGCTCAGACCGCATCCACCGTCTCCTGGATCGACTTCTGGACCCCTCGGAGTTCCTCTCGGACCACGGCCCCAGATCCCTCTCCAAGGCCCACCTGAGCAACCCCTTCCAATGCGCGTTGGTGCCGGGGATGCCACCCGTCCGGTACGAGCCCGGAGTCTCGGAGGAGCGGATCTACGGTGGCAACTCCAACTGGCGCGGACCGGTTTGGTTCCCCACCACCTACCTGCTCGTCCAAGCGCTCCGCCTCTTGGGGACTGGCCTCGGACCCTCGTTCACCCATCCGTTCCCGTCGCCCGGCGGTCGGCCGATGACCCTGGCGCACATCGCCGATCAGCTGGCCGATCGGACGGTGGGAATCTTCCGTCGCCGGCCCGACGGCCGCCGCCCTGTATACGGCGAACTAGAGCGCTTTCAAACGGACCCCAAGTGGCGGGACAACCTGCTCTTCTATGAATACTTCGACGGGGAGTCTGGTTCTGGACACGGGGCCGCCCATCAAACGGGTTGGACGGCGCTGGCGGCCCTCATGGTCCAGGAGCTGCGCTCCCCGTGGCGGCCACCCCGTCCCGGGCAATAACCCCGGTAGCCCGGGCCCTCCTGGTCAGGAGGTCCAGATCGGCGGTGAGGTGGCGGTGAAGTTGAGGTCCTCGGTTACCTGCTGCGCAGCGCCCGGCTTCTTCGCGGTCGCTTTGGGCACCCACCACAACTGGAACGGAGATGACTTGTCGGTGAGCAGGGTGTTCAGGTATAGGACACTCTTCCCGTCGGGAGACCAAGTTGGACTGGAGGGCAGGGGGCCCGAGCTAATCTCGACCAGGGGGCCCAAGGTGGTCCCGTTCCAGCTGGCAACGTCGAGGGTGGTGGTCTGGAGGCTGATGCTGCTCGAGCAGATCATCGCAATTTCGGTACCGGCGGGAGAGAGGGCAGGCTCCGAGCAGTCTTCGGCGGCGGTGGTCAGGAACGTGGGAATCGCGCCGGGGTAGCTGACATAGGCCAACTGGCCGTAGGTGGCCCCTTCGGTCGGCGAGCCCGAATCGGTGTTAATGTCGTACTTGGTGTAGATAAGCCCCCCGTTGGCGAGCGGAATCGGCTCCACGTCACCACCTTGGTAATCGAGATTCGCCTCGCTCCAGATCACGGCTCGATCGGAGGGGTTGGCGAAGGGCACTGCCTGGATTTGAAAGTCGACGTTGTATTGGTTGCCGGGCTGATACCAGTCCGACGCGTAGAAGAGGGTGCTTCCGTTGGGGCTCACTCTCGGGTAGTACGCCCAGTGATTGTTGAAGTATTGCGATGAGCTTTCGGAGAGCATCTGGCGCACCACCTGACCTTGGGCGTTCAACAAGTACACATTGCTATACATGGAGGAGTAAGCGACCGCCAGGATGTCGCCGTCGGGAGCGGGCGCTACCTGTACCCAGTCATAGGCGGGGGCCTTCAGCTGGGTGAACTTGAGGTTTGACAGGCTGTAGAGATCACCATTCTGGACGACATATACCGTCCCCGGGAGGTCGATCAACGCTTCGGTTTGGGTCGGCTTCTGGCTGTTGTGTTTGTTGCTCTTCAAGGTACCCAGAACCGAGTAGATGCCAAATCCGAAGAGGACCATGAGAGCGATCGCGGCGACCGCCGGCAGCAGCCGTCTCATGTGGTCGGGAAGTACTGGGAGACCAAGCCATGGATAGCTGTGAAGTCGGGCAGCAGGACATCCTGTCCGTCGACCAGATACTTCGGCGAGCTGAAGTACGGACTGCCGACCATCACCACCTGTGTCACGCTGCCATCGCCGACCGCTTTGGCCAGGGGAAGGAGGGAAGCGACCTGGCCGATGCTCATATCTGTCTTCATCGAGTCTCCCAGCGAGCTGGCGATGGTCGGCACATCGCCGAGCCCGATGTCGTTGGCTGAGGCTTTGATGTCAAGCAGCAACTGCTGTTGTTTCTGGGATCGGGCGATGTCGGAGAGGACGTCGCCGTGGCGGGACCGGGCGTACTCGAGGGCTGCCACACCGGCCACCCGCTGGGGCCCGGGCAGAATCGCGATCCGGGCCTGGTCGTAGGGGTTGTTCCCGGTCAGGTCATACGGATACTCGTCGTCGAGGATTGGCATCTGGGCCACGATGTTGACATCGTGCAGATCGTTGACCACCTGGACCAGCCCACCCAGTCCGATCCACACCCAGTAGTTGATGGAGACATTGAAATTGCTCTGCACGGTCGAGATTGCCTCGGCCGCGCCCCCGTAGGAGTAGGCGGCATCGATCTTGGCGTATGACTGGGTGTCCCCGATCGGAACCCAGAGGTCCCGGGGGATCGAGAACATGACCACTGACTTGGTCTGCGGGTTGATCCGGACCAGGATCATGGTCTGGGTCAACACATCATCGGCCTGGAATTTGGTGTCGTTGTCAGAACCCAGCAGCAGCACATTGAATGGCTGATTGGAGTTGGAGAGGGGCGCGGTACTGGGCGTGGCGACCGGGTGCTTGCCCCTTCCCGAGCTGCCGGGCGACTTCTGGCCGGTGATGTTGAAGGCCGCTGAGATGGCAGGCAGGAAGTAGGCTACGACCCCGCTCACGCCGGAGAGACCGAAGCCGAACACCAGCAGCGCGGCCACCAGGGCTCGGTGCCGACCCCAAGAGAAGGACGTCTGATGTGACTTAAGCCCGGCGCGTCGGCGCCGCGGCCGGGTCCCGGCAGGCATGCCGCCGGATTGTACCCGGACATCCTGAGAGGAGTTTGAGGAAAACTGGGCGCCCGAGCACCCAGGTTGGGGCGCTAACCTTGGCGACCATGCTGCTTCAAGGCAAGCGGGTCCTGGTCACGGGGGTCCTGACTCCGGCTTCACTGCCCTTCGCAGTCGCTCGCCAGGCCCAAGAGGACGGGGCGGAAGTGGTGCTCACCTCGTTCGGCCGGGCCATGCGGCTGACCGAGCGGACCGCCGAGAGACTCTCTCCCAAGCCCCCGATCTTGGAGCTTGATGTCAACCAGGACCAGGACTTCACAGTGCTCGCAGCAGAGCTGCAAGAGCGCAAGTGGCAGCTGGATGGGATCGTCCACGGGGTCGCCTTCGCTCCGATCGAAGCACTCGGGGGGGCCTTCCTCAGCACTCCCTGGGAGGCAGCCGCGATCGCGCTCCGAACCAGCGCCTTCTCACTGAAGCAGTTGGTGGTGGCGCTGGAACCGTTGATCCCGGAGGGTGGTGGAAGCGTCGTGACCCTGGACTTCGACGCCAGCCAGGCCTGGCCGACGTACGACTGGATGGGGGTCTCCAAGGCGGCGCTGGAGTCAGTCGTGAGGTACCTAGCTCAGTACCTCGGGGAACGCCAGATCCGGGTCAACGCGGTGTCAGCCGGGCCGCTGTACACCATCTCCGCCAAAGGGATCCCCGGCTTCCCCAACTTCCCTGAAGTGTTCGCCCGTCAAGCGCCGCTAGGCTGGGACGGCCGCGACACCGACCCGATCGGCAAGGCTTGCGTGGCTCTATTGTCCGACTACTTTCCGGCCACCACGGGTGAGATCGTCCATGTTGACGGCGGCTATCACGCGGTGGGAGCGGCCATGGGCTCGGTGGGCGAAACCACCACCGAGTAGGTCCGCCGGGAGCGCGACGTCCGACCCCACCACCACGTGGCGCCCAGCGCAGCCAGCACCGCGATCGATCCACCGAGAGCCATGGCCACCCGACTCCCCCAGGCCTGCTCGACGGCCCCGAAGAGCAGGCTTCCGAGCGGGGTGGTGCCCAGGAAGACCCAGAGGTAGAGCGACATCACCCGACCCCGCAGGTGCCCGGGGGTGAAGGTCTGCACCACGCTGTTTGACATGGCGCTGTAGACGATCATGCCGCCGCCTGCCAGGGCGAGCAGAATCATGGCCGACGCCAACCCGGCCACCTGACCAGCCAGAACCAAGAAGAGGCCGAAGACGCCGCAACCGACCAGCAGCGCCGGCATTGAAGCTCGGCTGGCGTAGGCGACCCCGACCGCCCCCACCAGGGCCCCGAATCCGAGAGCCGCACTGAGCAAGCCGAAGCCACCAGCTCCGGCGTGCAGTCCGGTACGGGCCAGAGCGGTGATCAGGATGGTGAGGTTGTAGGAGAAGGTGCCCACGATCGCCATCAGGACGATCACCAACTTGACCTCGGGGGTGCGGCGGACGAAGGACACAGCTTCCCGCACCTGGGAAATGACCTCGCTCAGCTCTCCGCCAAGGCGCTGACTGGGGTGGAGTTCTGAGCAGCGCATCAGCATCAGTCCTCCGATCACCGCCAGATAAGAGATGGCGTTGAGGTCGAAGCAGACGGCTGTGCCGACCGTGGCGATCAGCAGGCCGCCGATGGCCGGTCCGACCACTCGGGCGCCGTTGAACACCATCGAGTTCAGCGCCACCGCATTGGGCATCCGGCCCTTACCGACCATCTCGGGAACGAACGCCTGACGGGTGGGGCCGTCCACCACGTTGATGAGCCCGAAGATGGCAACCACCAGGATGACCTCCCAGACCCGAGCCACATGGAGTCCCTCGGTGATGCCCAGGATCGCGGCGGTGAACGCGAAGCAGCTCTGGGTGAGGATCAACAGTCGTCGCTTGGGCCAGCGATCCGCGATGACGCCGCCGAAGGGCTGGAGCAGAAGATTGGGCAGGAACTGGACCATGAGCAGCAGTCCCAGCATCAGCGGGGAGTGGGTCAGCTCCAGAATCAGCCAGGCCTGGGCGGTCGACTGCAGCCAACTACCGGTAACCGACACCGCCTGGCCACTGAAGAAGAGCCGGTAGTTGCGGTTGCCGAGCGCGTTGAAGGTGCGCGTTGTCATTGCCCGGGCGGTGACCGTCACCGCTCCACCCCGATCAGGTGCTCGAGGGCGGGCAGCGCCCGCTGCAGAGTTGATACTTCTCGAGCGGAGAGGTGACTCAGCCGCTGGGCGAACCAGGCTCCCCGCAACTGCCTGGCGGCACGGGCAATGGCGACGCCTCGGCGGGTCAGGGACACCTGGACGAAGCGGCGATCGCTACCGTCGACCTTCTTCTGGATCAGCCCCTCCGACTCCAGTTGGCCCAGCAGAGCCGTCATGGACGGCACCCGAATGTGCTCAGCCGCCGCGAGCTGAGTGACGGTGGCGGGCGAGTGATCCAGCAGCGAGACCAGCACCGGGTAGTGCCCCGGTGGCACCCCGAGCGGACCTGAGGTCTGACGCAATCGACGATTGAGTCGGGTGAGGACGGTGGGCAGCTCCGTGGCGAGCTCGGACGGCTCGGCAGCAGCGGGAGGGGCGGGACGGCGCGAGCGCGGGGGTGAAGCTGCCACCTACTTAGTTTACCTAACTAGATGAACTAAGTGGTCGGGTCGGCGGTGAGCCTAGTCGACGCAGCTCTTGGTCGACACGGTGGCAGTGTTGGACTCGCCTTTTGTGATGTCGGGGAGTACCTCCCCGGCGGTCAGGGCATAGCCCTCTCCGCTGGCGATTAGCGACTTGGCAAACACCACGCCCAGCACCTGTCCCTGGAGATCCACGAAGGGACCGCCCGAGTTGCCCGGAATCACCGACGCCTGAAGCACGAAGATCTCGCGACTGACGATCGACCGGGAGTAGATATCGCGTCCCACCGCATCCAGCTGCCCCCTGATGGCGCCGGGGACCACCTGCTCGGTGCCTCCGTTCGGGTAACCGATCACGGCCCCCTGGGTGGCCCTGACCCCCGAGGTACTCAAGGTCAGTGGCGCCAGGTTCAGACCGGGCACTCGAAGAAGGGCAATGTCGCGCTCAGGGTCGAAGAGAACCACCTGCGCCGCCAGCGGGCTGAGTTGGCCAGGGACCAAAACTCGTGAGTCGTGGCTGCCAGCGACCACGTGGGCGTTGGTCAGGATCAACCCTGGGGCCACCGGGAAGCCACTTCCCTCGATCAGCCCGCCGCAGCCGACGCTGACCACCTTCACTGTCTCCGCCGCCGCCGCCTTGACTTGGGCGTTCTGGGCCAGGCTGGCGGGAACCGTCACCGGCGCCGGGAGCGGGGGTATCAGGTTGGCGAAGACCTCGGGGAAGGGCACAGCGCTGAAGATGTGCTGCAGCCCGCCCAGCCAGGCCGGGTCCTGTGGGAACTGGTCCGCCAAGGCGTGCAGGACCGCCGACTTCTGGATCTGGTTGGAGAGGGGCGGCCAGGGGCCCGAGGCGAAGGTCAGCCCGAGATACCAGCTGGCCAAGAGCACCACCACCAAGCCCCAGGCAACCCCTAGGAAGGAGTCGATCAGCCCCAGGTGACTGCGGATGGTGGTCAGCCGCAGGCGCAGCCCGATCCAGGTGCCGAGGCCGTCGCCGAGCAGCGCCAGGGCGAGCAGGATCCCGATGGCGATCCCCGAGCGGACCTCCACGGTGAAGTCATGGAGGAGGGGCGGGACGGAGGTCGCCAGCCAGGCTCCCAACCCGAGCCCGACCAAGAGACCGAGGAGGGAGAAAAGGGAGTAGGTGAGACCTCGGCGATAGCCGCGGATCGCGGCGTATAGCAGGGCGACGATGATGAGGAGGTCGATTAGGTCCATTGGGTGCTCGACATCATCGCGACTCTGAAGCAGCGGGAGCGCTGTCACTTCTGATCTCGTCACAATGCACGCGACCACCCCAGAGCGAGGAGCTGTGAGCACGGAACGAAACGGCGCCGGTCATGTTAGTCGCGCGCGGCGCAGCCGCGGTCCGGTCCAGAGCGGGCTGTTCATCCCGCTGCCGGAGGACTGGCGCACCTGCATTCTCCCGGTGATCGGCCTGGCCACCCCGGTCGGGCTGCTGGTGGTCAACTTCTCGGCCTGGGTGATTTCCCAGCTGGGAGCCTTCCGCTGGGGGGTGGCGGTCAGCGCCTTCATCAGCGCGCTGATTTTGAACAGCCTGACCGCGGTGAACGTCTACCGCTACGTCCGCAACCGTTGGCCGCACTTTGTGATCAGCCGGCAGGAGAACAGCACCTGGGTCCTGGTCGGGGCCATCGCCCTGATCTTGATTGCGGCCTTCCTCTCGTCGCTCTTCTCGTATGTAGGCATGGCCAATCCCAAACGGCTGCCTAATGGGATCGCGGTGATCACCGGGTTTCTCGGGGTGATGATCCCGCTCGGGCTGAGCCTGGGGCTCAATCGCAAGCGGCGTGCCTCCACCGAACCACGTCCCTAGCCTGACTGAGCTCAGGGGAGCCGCTCCCTGTCCAACTGACCTAGGACCCGGACCTTGCCCTGATCGAAGACGAGCGCCGCCGTCGCCAGATCCAAGAAGAGACCGTGGCCCAGCACCCCGGCGATCTCGCCCAGGCGAAGGGCGACCATGTGGGGGTCTGGCGGTCCCTCCTCAAAGTGGAGGTCGAGTAGAAAGTTTCCGTTGTCGGTCACGAAGGGGTCTCCCGACGGCTGTCGACGCCTCTCAGTGCGGCAGGAGAGCTGGGCCCGGCAGCGGGCCTCGGTGCCCTCCCAGTCGAAGGGGAGCACCTCCACAGGGAGGGCGTGGGTTGAGCCAAGTTGCCCAACCTCCTTGGAAGAGTCGGCCAGAACCCAGAACCGCCGGCTGCACTGGGCCACCACCTTCTCCCTGAGCAATGCCCCGCCACCGCCCTTGATCAGGTTGAGCTGAGCGTCGAATTCGTCAGCCCCATCCAGGTCCAGGTCGAGGGTCCCGCCGCTAGCTGAGAGGATCTCGATCCCCACGTTTCGGGCGATCGCCTCGCTCGCCTTGGAGGCGCAGAGGCCCTTGACTTCGAGACCCGAGGCGATCCTGGGGCGGAGCGCCTCGATGAAGGCGGACGCCATCCGGCCACTTCCCAGGCCTAGCCGCATTCCCGGGCGGATCAATTCGGCCGCATGGATGGCCACGGCGGCCGCTGCGGAGGCGAACTCTTCCGGAGCCAGCTTCAAGCTATCCGCTCACCTGGGGGCCGACCTCCTCGACGGAGAGCCGTAGCAGGACCCGCTTCTCGGTGACCATGGCGGCGCGGTATTCGTCCCAGTCGGGGTGCTCGCCCGAGACGTCCCGGTAGTACTGCACCAGCAGGGGCAGCGCCTCCGGCAACGAGACCACCTCGACCTTGCCCCGGATCGAGATCCACGGTCCGAAGAAGTTGTCGGTGAACACCACCAGGTCGTACTGCGGGTTCCGCCTCAGGTTGCGGATCTTGAGGGCGGTCTCGCGACTACTGACCGTCAGCTCCCCCTGGGGGTCGACGGTCACCGCCACCGGAGACATCTGGGGACTGCCATCCCGCCGGCGGGTGGCCAGAATGGCGCGGTGGTTCCGGGAGACGAACTGCCTAGCCGCTTCGGCGTCCATGATGGGCTGCCCTCCTACCTTGTCCTTCCCAACGCAAGGGACGAGCCCGCGCCCGCCGGATCAGATCTTCCTGGATCCCCTCCTCGGTCGAGGACGGGTCGACCCGCATCCATTTCCCATCGGACTGGAGTCTCCAGCTCTGGCGACGATCGGCCCAGGTCAGCTCCAGCACCTGACGAACCTCGTCCCTGGCCTGGGGGTCGAGCAGGGGAACGACGCACTCCACCCTCCGGTACAGGTTGCGACCCATCAGGTCCGAGGAGCCGATGTGGACCTCGGGCTGGCCGCCGTTCTCGGCGATGAAGGCGCGGCCGTGCTCCAGGAATCGCCCCACCACGCTGTGGACCTGGATCGTCGGGCTCAGTCCCTCCACGCCTGGTCGCAGTGCACAGATCCCTCGCACCAGGAGACGGATCGGCAGCCCCAGTTGCGACGCTTTGTAGAGGGCGTTGATGGCCCGCTCGTCGGTCAGTCCATTGACCTTGATCAAGAGCCCGGCCGGCCTGCCGTGTTGGTGGTGCTCCACCTCCCGCTCCACCAACTGCTCGAAACTCTGGATGGCGTTGATCGGGGCCACCCAGAGGTCCCGGTAGTCCCGCTTACGGGAGTATCCGGTCAGGTAATTGAAGAGATCGGCGACCTCTTCGGTGATCTCCGGCTTGGCCGTGAGGAGCCCGAAATCGGTGTACAACCGAGCGGTGACGGCGTTGTAGTTGCCGGTCCCGACGTGCGCGTAGTAGCGGATGCCTCCTTCCTCCTGGCGCACCACCAGGACCAGCTTGGCGTGGGTCTTGAGCCCGGGCACCCCATACGCCACATGGGCCCCCACCTGCTCCAGCTGGCGAGCCCAACGGATGTTGTTCTGCTCATCGAAGCGAGCCTTGATCTCCACCAGCACCACCACCTGCTTGCCATCCTCGGAGGCCCGGGTGAGGGCGTCGATGATCGGAGTGTCGCCACTGGTTCGGTAGAGGGTCTGCTTGATCGCGACCACTTTGGGGTCGCGCGCCGCCTGCTCGATGAAGCGCTCGGTGGTCGCGGCGAAGGAGTCGTAGGGGTGCTGGACCAGGACATCTCCGCGCCGCAAGACTGCGAAGAAGTCGGGATCCTGGTCCTGCATGGTGAGCAGCCGGGGCGGAGTGGTCCCGGTGAACTGGGGGTAGGCCAAATCCGGCCGCTCCACTGAGTCGGCGACGCTTCCCAGGCCGGTCAGGTCCAGCAGTCCGTCCACCTCCTGGACCTCGTCGCGGCTCACTCCCAGCTCGGTCTCCAGCATCGTCAGGATCTCCCGTGAGAGGCCGGGTGCGGTCTCGACCCTGACCACCGCGCCGAAGCGTCGCTCGCGGAGCTCCTCCTCGATCGCCGAAAGCAGGTTGGGTTCGTCCTCGTCGACATCGAAGTCGGCGTCCCTGGTCACCCGGAAGAGACCGTGAGCGACCACCTCCATGCCGGGAAAGAGCCGATCCAACCTTTCGGCAATGATCCGTTCGATGGGCACGAAAGAACCTCGCCTTCCCGCCTGGAAGAACCTCGGGGCTGACGACGGCACCTTGACCCGGGCCACCCGGGGGGCCCGTTCTCCGGGCTCTCCCAACATCACCGCGATCGAGAGCGAGAGATTGCTCAAGTAAGGGAACGGGTGGCCAGGGTCGATTGCCAAGGGGGTTAGCAGGGGATACAGCTGCGTCTCGAAGTACCCGTCGCACTCCCTCTTCTCGCTTCTGGTCAGCGGCTCGTCACGCAACAGCAGCCGCACCCCCTGGCGCTCCAAGAGCGGGGCCACGTCGTCGCGGAGACAGTGACCCTCAGCGGCGACGATCTCGCGGGTGCGCTTGCCGATCGCGCGGAGCTGCTCAGTGGGGGTCATGGCGTCGGCGTGGGTGCTCTGGACGCGCTCGGCAAGCTGCCGCTTCAAGGAGGCGACCCGGATCATGTAGAACTCGTCCAAATTGCTGGCGGTGATGGCCAGGAACCGCAGCCGCTCCAGCAGGGGAACCCTGGGATCCTGGGCCTCGGCCAGCACCCGGGCGTCGAAGTCGAGCCAGCTCAGCTCGCGGTTGATGTAGTTGGTGGGGTCACCCAGCCGGCTGTCCTGCTCGTGCTGCCCGGCCACCGGTAGATCGACGATCTTGGCCGTCCGGGACCCTGCCTTGCGCCGGGCACGCTGGACTTCCTGGCGCCGAGATTTAGCTTCAGTCACGGCGGCTACGCTAACACCGGCCCGGTACAGAAGGATGGCAGTAACAATCCGCTCGCAGAATTGTTGGCGAGCCGCAATTCCTTAGGGTCGAGGTACGATCTGGTGGTGAAGACCGGTCTGAGCCGGGGAGCGTGCGCACTGGCGGTCCTTGGCACCCTGGGTCTGGTGGGCTGCGCGAGCAGCGGAATTTCTATGAGGGGATCGGCCGGGACCATCCTCCAGGCGGCCAGCACCCAGGCCCTCAGCAGCTCCTTCCAGGTGGCCTTCACCGGGCAGCTCCAGCTCGACCTCAGCCACGTGACTCCGCCCACGGGAGTGTCAGCTGGGGAGCTCGCTTTGGTTCAGGCCGAGGTGGATTCCGCTCGGCTTAGCGCGGTCATGGAGGTGCAGAGCCCGACCGAGTTTGAGATGTCCTTCACCCTGACCCCTCTGCTGACCCAGACCTGGCGGGTGCTCGACCTCAACGGAAGTGAGTACATCACTGAAAACGGCACCCAGTGGCACTCGGTCGTCACCCCTCAGGCGACCAAGGCGGGGGTTAGCGCGGGCAGCCTGGGCAATCTCAAAACCGAAGTCAAGAGCTGGGGCAAGGAGCTGAGGAACTCGGCCACTGTGACCAAGTTGGGTACGACCACCATCGCCGGGAACCAGGTGGAACATATCCAGACCAGCATCGCCGGCTCTAGCCTCAATTCCTCGATGGCCGGCATCCTGGGCGATGCGGTCGGGGCGCTCGGCTCCGAAGGAGCCGCACTGAACTCGGCACTGCCGGCGATCGAAGGATTGCTGCAGTTCACTCAGGTGACGACTGACAGCTACGTGCTGACATCCACCGGGCAGCTGGACCGGACCGACATCACGGTCGGCCTCAATCTGAATCTCGCCGAGCTCGCCACGCTGGCGCCCGGTGAGACTGGGCTGCCGACGGGCACGGCGTCGATGACGCTCAGCTTTTCGGGGAATTTCAGCGACTACGGCAAGTCGTTTGGGCTTCAGAAGCCGAGTGACATCGTGGCCGGACCATTGCCAACCCCCAGCGGGCTGGCCAGCGCGCTCAGCTGAGCGCCAGTGTCGCGGCCCCTAAGCTTCGGCACCGTCCTAACCGAGCAACCCCGCGGGCGGTTCTCCGGCCTAGGCAGCTTCCGCGGTCAGAGGTAGTGCCACCCGGATATCAACCCCTGGGCAGGCTCGCGCCACCCGGCGGGCCAGGAGTGCTGCCGACCGTCCGTCGGGCAGGTAGCTGAAGAAGGCACCCCCACTCCCGGTCATGGCCCAAGCCTCGTCCGGGGTCGCCTCGGTCAGTTCCCGCCAACGGGCAGCGAGGTAGGGAACTGCCCGGAAGGCGGCGGGTTGCAGGGCGCTACCGAAGAGCTCCTGGTTGAGCGGGCGCCCGTCGCGCAAGGCGGCGGCCAGCCGCTCCACCCGGCTGCCGTCACTGAAGTCCCGGGGGTTGGTGGCCGCGTAGGCGGCCGCGGTGGCCACTGATCCCAGTACCACGATGAGAAAGGCGCCTGTTCCGAGAGGGGGCAGTGAGGCGATCTCCTCACCAACCCCGGTCAGAAGGCACGCCCCGCCGATCAGGCCAAACGGGACATCCGCCCCACACTCCAAGGCGATCCGCTCGAGCTCGTGCCGATCCAGACCGGCGCCCGCCAACCGGAGTACCGCAGCCGCGTCTGACGACCCACCGCCGAGGCCACTCTGGGTGGGAATCCGCTTCTCCAGTCCCAGCCGGCAAATCGCTGGAACCAGCTTCTGCTCTCGAAGGAGGACCGCGGCCCGCACGGCGATGTTCTCCGTACCGAGGGGAACTCGGTGGGCTTGCGGGCCCCAGACCCGGAAATCCGGAGCAGCAGGCGCCGGTCGCCCGTTCGGCTCCTCGCCCTCCAGGGCAACCACGTCGCTCCAGTCGACGGTCTGGGAAACCGCGGCCAGCTGGTGGTAGCCGTCCGCCCGACGGCCAGTCAGTTCCAGCGCCAGGTTCAACTTGGCAGGGGCCCGACCAAAGCGCAACACCAGCCTCACTCTAGCGGCGGCTCGCTGGAACTCGGTTGACCGATTGGTATACTGCGGCGCTGGCCCGGCACCGAAGTCGGCGTCAATCTGGCCCGGATCTGCCGGGGCCCCAACCACAAGCCGAGAGAGCATGGCAAACACCAGTTCAGCCCGCAAGCGCATCCGGTCGGCGGCCCGGAAGCACGAGCGCAATCGCCGAGTCCGCTCGTCGGTGCGCACTGCTGTGGCGCGGGCCAGGCACGTCATCGACGGGGTCGACGAGGGTTCGGCAGCCGAGTTGCTGAAGCTGGCGACCTCGGCCCTGGACAAGGCGTCGGAGCACGGGGTGTTGCACGCCCGCAACGTCAGCCGGCGCAAGTCTCGACTAATGCGCTCCGCCAACCGGGCCGAGGTCCAGGAAACGGCCGCGATCAAGGCGCCCAAGGCGGCCACCAAGCGGGCATCGGCGCAGGGCACCAAGCCCAAGTCCGGCGCGACCACCCGCAAAGCTGCGGCCACGCCCAAGGCGGGTCGGCCTGCCACCAAGACCGAGCGCACCTCTAGCTCTCGCCGCCGGTCTGCCGGCAGTGCCGGCAAGGAGACTAAGGGCAGCTGACGGCAGAGCCCAGCTCCAGTTCAGTTCGACCCGCCGGGGCTCAGTTCCGTCGCCATTTGGGCGAGTAGTAACTCCAAACCGTCTTGGCCGTCGACTGAGCCGGTCCGGGTGGACCAGTCGAGGTCGGCCAGCGCCACCAGCCAGCGACGGAGCCGTGGCTCACCCGCCCGCTTCAGGTGGGCAGTTAGCTTCTCCTCCTTCCAGGGAGGAAGGCTCTGGCTCCGATCGCCGGCGAAAGTGATCAGCTCGCGCACCACCCGAGCGAGTGCGCCCACCACGACCGGGGGCGGCAGGTCAGGTCGTCCGGCAATATCGCTGAGCCGCTCCCCAACGTGCCCGGGAGCCTCGAAGAGGGCGTCGGTGAGTCGGTAGAGCTCGGTGGGCGGGGCAGGCGGCACCAGCAGGAGTGCCTCGGAGTCGGCGATCCTAGTCCTCCCCAGTCCGTACAACTCCAGCTTCTCCAACTCCTGGTGCAGCCGGCCTAGATCGTGGCCGGCGACGTCAGTCAGCCGGGCCCTTACCGGCTGCCCCAACTGGAGGCCGTGGGCCCGTACCGCGTCATCGACGTAGCGCCGCAACTCGCGACCCTTCGGCTTCTTCAGTAGCCGAATCTCACCCCGTTGGGCCCGAACCGCCTGGAGGAGCGGGGAAGTGGCTGAAACGGTGCCCCGGACTACCACCAGCACCGCGGTTGTGTCCAGTCGACTGGCCAGGGTGGTCCCGAGCAGCCCGACCTCCTTGGCTCCCCGCTGCCCGCCCCCGATTTGAGGTGGGTCCCAGATCACCACCAGCCGTCGGATCGCCAAGAAAGGAGGGGTCGCGACGCTTCTGGCGATGGCGTCAAGGTCACGGGTGAACCGGAATTCTTCGAGGCCCAGGTCCGCCACCAGATCGGGCGCCAACTGAGCCCGGATTCGGAGCGCGGCGGTCGTCACCAGGTAGGGGTCGTCACCGTGTATTAGGACCAGCGGTTCGACCACCCGGCGATTATCGGTGCTCGGCAGTTCAGGACCAGGAATCGGCCCAGTTGGGAGTTGCCTTGGGGAGGGTGGTCCCGTCAGCATTGGGGCGAAGTGCTGCTGTCCTCGCTCGCCACTCCGCTCCCGAGGCTGCCATTCGGCACCCTGGGCGCCCAGTTCGCGATCGGGGCCCTCTTCCTGATTCACATCGCCCTAGTCGGCTTCATCCTCGCCGCCACCGGGATGGCCCCGTTTCTGGAGCTGGCCGGGCGGCGTCGGGGCGGGGATCCATCCTGCCTCCGCTATGCTCGCGGCCTCTCCCGGGCGATCCTCTATCTGTACAGTCTGGGGGCGACTTGGGCCGTGCTGGCGGTGTTCTTGTTGGCGGGCCTCTACGGACGGCTGATCGGGACCCTGCTCAATGAGCTGCTGCTGCCGCTCACGATCGCCTTCGCCAGCTTCTTTGTGGGCATCCCGCTGATGCTGCTGTACGCCTACTGCTGGGATCGGTTCTCTCCCCGACTGCATCTGGCTGTCGGCTTTGCGTTCGCCGCGGTGCAGTACGTGTTCCTCTTCACGATCGTCGAGCTCGACAGCTATGTGTTGACCCCCGGAACCTCGGTGAGCGCGGTTGGGGCCGCCTTCTCACCCAGCTATCCCTGGCTGCTGCTCCACTACGCCGGCGCCAACCTCTCCTGGGCACCCTTGCTCTTGGCGGGCATCGCGGTCTGGCGGGGGAGGCGGGCCAAGTCGGCCGCCGAGATCACCTACCAGCGGTGGGCAGCTCGGATCATGTTCGCGATCGGCTCCGTCTTCCTGCTCGCCCAGCCGATCACCGGATTCCTCCTGGCGGAGACCGTCAAGACCAGCTCTCTGCCGGCCTTCGACAACCTGTTCGTCCTCAACTCTGCCTCTCTCTTCATCGGTCAGGTCGCTCTGCTGGCGGTCCTGGTAGTTGGGGCCAACTTGGTCTTCTGGCGGCACAACCAGTCCAGCGCAGCCAGCGGCGGGGGGACCTTAACCGTGGTGGCGCTGCTGGGCATGGCGGCCACCGCACTGCCGGCTGCTGTGATCCCCTCCAACTTGGTGCTGCTGCGCTACCTGGCGCTCTTGATTGCCTTCCTCGCCACTGCGGTGAATCTGGTCTCCTACCTGCGTTCGCTGCGCGGTGGGGCCAGCTCGGCGAAGATCCCCCCACTGGCGGGACGGCTGATCGGGGTGGTGGGCGTGTGCGCCTTGGTGCTCAGTCTGTACATGGGCGTGATCAAGGAGAACGCCAAGCTGCCCTGCGGGATTGACGCCACGACGGGTCAGGACGGCTGCCTGCTCAGCCTGCAGCAATCGGCGCAGAACTTCACCGTTCCGCGGGGCTACCAGCCGTGAACTATCAGGACTTCGAGTCTGCGTGGTACCTCGGTCTGATTGTCACGGGCTTCTTCTGCCTCATGTTGGTCGGTTTCGTCGCGATCATGCGCCACGCCCGACAGCTCGCCACCGAGCAGGGAGCAGCGATCGCGTGGATGGCGGTGGTCTCGGCGATGTTCACATTCTTGTTCCTGCTCGGCATCTGTCTGGCGCTGCTGGTCGGGATTGTGGTTCTGGCCGGTGGCTGACAGCGGCCAGAACTTAGCCAAGAAGCGGCTGTCGCGCCGCCGGTTCATGATCATGACCATCAACGGCGTCGGGGCCGGCACTGCTCTTCTGATCGGGGCACCAATCGTGGGCTCGGTGCTCAGTCCGGTATTCGCCAAGCGTCGGACTCCCTGGGTCCTGGTGGCGGACATCGGCCAGGTGCCGGTCGGGGTGCCCACCGCTTACGTCGTCAACCTACCGATCGATGAGGGCTGGTCGGTGCCGCCTGTCCCGCGCACGGTGTACGTGGTCAAGCTAAATCTGCTCGGCAAGGTCGAGTTGCTCACCCTCTCCAACGTCTGCACCCACATGCAGTGCGACGTGCATTGGGACATCAATCTGAAGACGTTTCTCTGCCCCTGTCACGGCGGCCTCTACAGCATCGACGGAACCAACATCGGTGGGCCGCCCCCTTGGCCGTTGTTCCGCTATGAACACAAGCTGGTCGGCAACACGCTTTACGTCCGCAACGACCTGACGGGAGCCTAGCCCGGGTGTCAAGTCCGAGCCAGCCGGGTCGGAGCGCGCTGGTCGCCAAGCTGACCCGCCCGGTGGCGCGGCCGGTGGCGGCCACATACCGCTGGGTTGACGAGCGGATGGGGATCTCCGACCTGACCCATCAGCTGCTCTATGAGGCCGTGCCACGTCGGGGCGCATGGGCTTACTCGCTGGGCAGCGCCACCTTGATCATCATCGTGCTCCAGATCGTCACCGGCATGTTCTTGCTCTGGACCTACGTGCCGTCGACGACCGAGGCCTGGGAGAGCCTCAACTACATCGAGCATCACGACGAATTCGCGGCAATCGTGCGGGGTATGCACCTCTGGGGCGCCTACGTGCTGCTGATCATCATCGGCCTGCACATGATCCGCACCTTCGTCAGCGGCTCCTACAAGAAGCCGCGCGAGCTCAACTGGATCGTCGGGGTTTTGCTGTTCCTGATGGTCCTGGGTCTGGGCATCACCGGGGCCATGCTGCCCTGGGACCAGGCGGCCTACTGGACGGCGACGGTGGTGACTCACGTGGTCGACTACATCCCGTTGTTCGGCAACTGGCTCCAGGAGATCCTGCGCGGAGGACCCCAGATGGGCCCGGAGACACTGACCCGGTTCTTCGCCATCCACATCTGGTTGTTACCGGCCCTGCTGGTACCGCTGATCGGGCTACATCTGATCCTCCTACGCCGCCACGGGGAGCACGGATCCTGGGTCAACTACGAGGGGGTCGAGACTGAGTCCGAGGAGGTCAGGAAGGAGCGAATGAGCTCGGCGGAGTACCCGTATCCGGCAGTGCCAAGTGACCCGGGGTACGCGGTCCCAGTCGACATCGACGACTTCTTCCCCTCCCAGGTTTTCAAGGACGCCCTGGTGAGCTTCGGCTTGGTTGTGATCATCTTCGTGATGGCGGTGGTGGTGGGGGCGCCGTTGGAACGTGCCGCCAACCCGGCCGCGCTCAACTATGTGCCCACTCCGGAGTGGTTCTTCCTGCCCTTGGATCAGCTGCTGGTGCAGTTTCCCCAGGCCTGGATGATTCCGATCGGGGTATTCGTGCTCCCCGGGATCGGGACCACGCTGCTGATCCTGGTACCGTTTTTGGATCGCTCCCCAGACCGTGAGCCTTGGCGGCGGCCTGAGGTGATGGTGCCGGCTCTCTTCGCCGTCCTCTTTCTGGTCTTCGAGGCACTGCTTGCTGTGAACCGGCTCTTCAACCTGTGAGTTTCCCCGCGCTAATCGCCGCCACCTCCCCGCACCTGGTCCAGGTGCCGATCTCAACCGGAGTAGCCACGGCGCTGGTGGCGCTGCTGATGCTGGCCCATATCCAATTCGCTGCCTTCCAGCAGGGCGGCTACATCATCCTGGCCGTCACCGACTTCCTCGGATGGAAGCGAAAGGACGAGCGTCAGACCCGCTTTTCCAAGCACTTGGTGACGGCCTTGGGGGCCACCTTCGCCTTCGGTTCCGCCCTGGCGATCTTCTCGGTCCTGATCCTCTTCCTGGGGCTCTGGAGCCAGTTCTTCGTGGAGCTGGTGCGGATCATGTTCTGGCCCCTGGTGGTGGAGGGGATCGCCTTCGTGGGGGAGATCGCCTGCCTCTACACCGTGTACTCCCAGTGGGATCGGCTGGCCAACGTGCGCTCCCTGCGGGTGGGGCTTGAGCTGTTGCTATTCGTCAACGCCTCGATTCAGATGCTGGCGATTAATGTGGTGGCGTCTTACATGCTGACGCCCAGGCCTTCCAACAGCCTGGCGCTGAACCTGCTCAACCCCACCGAGATTCCCCTGGAAATGCACCGATTCGTGGGCAACATCGCCTTCGCCGGCGCCATGATCGCCTTGGTCGGCGGCCTCCGAATTCTCTTTTCCAGGAGTCCCGAGAAGCGGGCGTATGGCGACTGGATCGGCCATTACGGGCTCATCTACGCAATTGGTTTCACCATCGCCCAACCGCTCATCGGCTGGGAGTACGCCAAGGAAATCCAGCTGCACGCGTACGCGTCCTGGTACAGCATGATGCTGGGCGGACTCAGCGTCGCCTTCCTCTTCCAAGTCTTCCTTTTGGGGGCGATCTTCACAGTGGGCATCTTTTACCTGTGGCGGCGCGTCAAATTGGGCGGTTCCCGGTCGCCGACTCTGGCCATCTGTACAGCCTTGTCTTTCGCGTCATGGCTGCTGATATCTACGCCGTCTTCTTTGGCCTGGAGCTACGAGGACGTGGTGGGCGCCAACGCCAATGTGCCCATCTGGCAAGGGGGACTGGAGATTCCCTGGGGTCAGATGATTCCCTTCAAGCTGGTGGCTCTGATCACCTTCACCGGGGTGGCGATCGTGGCGGTGACTGCCTATCTGCGCCACGTCAACAAAGGCTCGATGCGCTGGGGAGACGCGAGCCGGGCCCAGGGAGCGGCACTCATCACAGTTGGCATCGCCGTCAGCCTGATCATGGCCCTGATGGGATACATCCGTGAGGACAGCCGCGCCCCCTTCCTGATCACCAACAAAGTGCTGATCAATCAGCAGCAGAACTTCACCCCGCCCTCTTCGGCCGGCCCAGCCATGAATGGCACGTCCGGCGTGGGCATCATTGTGCCCTGGGAGGCTGGCCCTTGAAACTGGTGATTCGTCCGATCCGGCAGGCTGCGCTGGAGTTCGCCGAGGTCACCGAGGAGCCGGTTCCCACCTCGCTGGCCACTTACTACGAGGTGCGCAGCTTTGCCTTTCCGGACCGACCCACCCTTGACCGGCTGCCGGTCTCGGTCCGGCTGGCCGCGGTGGGAAACGAAATCAAAAGCCGATTGACTCTCATGTCAGATGTCCTGCGGCGACTGGAGGCGATGGAGTGGGAGGTCCGAGTGGTGGGGGACGACGTGGTGGTGACCACCGCCCTCTCCGTCGCGGCAGGTTGGCAGAAGCTTCGGGAGGACGGAATCTCCGACCACCTGCTGCCCATGCTGCAGAAGGGCAGTGACCTGCCGCCACGACCGCACACCAGCGGCAGGAGTGAGGCGCCGGCGGGCTAAATAGGGATGATCGCGCTACTTGAACTTAGCGATCGCCCGGGCGCCTTCGCTCGAGAAGGGGGCGGAGACCAACCAGTCGCCGGCGTTGCCCTCCTCGACGACCTGCACCCTGACCGTCGTCGCGGGCGCTCCGTCGCGGTTCTGAACCCGGACCAGCGCCGAGACGTCGTTGGCGGAGATGACCTTTACGGATAGCACCTTGTAGGTCGCCTCACTGGCGTTCACCCCGTTGAAGAAGAGGTCGTAATTGGTGTGCTGCTCGGCGTGCTGACTGAGCAGTGTGTAGGCGTAGGCGACGGAGTGAATCCTGACGTCCGATAACCATTGGTTCAGAGCATCCCTGGCAGCAGGCGCTGGACCGACGCAGGCTGACAGCAGAATCCCGGCCAAAGCCACGCCGGGGACGACTCCCAGGGCAGATTTCAGCCGCGGGCGGCTAGCTTTTGACAATCACCGTTCCCTGCATTCCCGGGTGAAGGGTGCAGTAGTAGTCATAGGTCCCGGGCGTCAGAAATTGCACCGCCCATCGGTATCCGGAGCCCTTGGTGGGGGAGTTGACCAGGTCCTGGTCGATCCACCACACGTTGTGCTGGTCATACTCGTCAGTCCAGATCCACTCCACCGTGGCCCCCACCGGTACCGTCATCAGGTCCGGTATAAAGGCGCCCACCGTGTTCACGTTGTGGTAGATGATGATTCGGTACTCGGGGTTCTTCGGCGGGGTGGTGATGGCCCTGATCTTGAGGTTGGAGTCAGCTTGTTTGACCTGATTGCCCGGTTGGATCGGAATGTGAGCTCCACCGGGGGTGCCGGCATCCCCGAAGAAGCTGCAGCCCGCCAGCAAACTTCCCAAAACCAGGGCGGCGACCAGGGCTCCGGCGCCGCGACGGGGAACTCGCGCAGCCGCTCCGTGCCACCGACCCGCCAGCATGGCTTCAGGATAGTCGCCCCAGCCCTGGCGAGGCCGGCGATATGAGCGCGGCCACAGTGTCGACGGCGGCGTCAGAGCTGCCCCGGACACCGCGTCAGAGGGCCCTGGCCACGGCAGCGGCCCTGGCGCAGAACTACCCCGCCGCGTGCGCCCTGAATCACGCCAACCCGCTCCAGCTTCTGGTCGCCACGATTCTCTCCGCTCAGACCACCGACGAGCGGGTCAACTTGGTGACCCCGGCGCTCTTCTCCCGTTATCAGAAGGCGGGGGATTACGCCGGGGCCGACCCCGCGGAGTTGGAGGAGCTGATCCACTCCACCGGCTTCTTTCGGGCCAAGGCGCGCTCTCTGATGGGGATGGGGCAGGCGCTCTGCGACCAGTTCGACGGTGAGGTGCCGGACACGATGGCGGGGTTGACCACCTTGCCCGGTGTCGGGCGCAAGACGGCCAATGTCATCCTCGGGGTCGCCTTCGGCAAGCCCGGGTTTCCCGTGGACACCCACGTGGCCCGGCTGAGCAACCTGCTGGGGCTGGTCCGGACCCAGGACCCGGTCAAGATCGAGAGCGAGATCTGCCGAATGGTGGCCCCCGGGGAGTGGACGGGACTCAGCTTGCGGCTGATCCTGCACGGACGTCAGGTGTGCCTGGCCCGCCGCCCCCGGTGTGAGGTCTGCATTCTCGAGGCGTGGTGTCCGTCCTCGTCACTGAAGACCGCAGGAAAGCCCTCTAAGGCAGCTAGCGGTCGTGGAACTCGGGCCTCCGGTGCTCGCGCAAAGCGGCCCAGCCCTCGCGGGCGTCCTGGCTAGCTAAGGCTTTGGCCTGGGCTTCGGTCTCGAAAGCGAGGACGGCCTCCAGGCTCTCTCCGGCTTCGGCCATGGCCAGGGTGCGCTTGAGGTTGCGCAGAACAGGTCGGGGTAGTGCGGCCAGGGCCACCGCCCACTCCAGCGCCGCCTCCGCCAGCTTGTCCAGTGGCACCAGGCGGTTGGCGAGACCTATCTGCATGGCACGCTCAGCATCGATCGGCTCGCCCAGCAGGAGCATCTCGCGTGCCGGGCCAGATCCGACCGTCCGAGTCAACATCCAGGTGGCGCCTCCCCCGGGGTGGATGCCCAGATTGACAAAGGGGGCGGCCAGACGCGCGTCCTCGGCGACGACTCGGAGATCACAGCAGAGGGCCAGGTTCAGCCCGGCCCCGATCGCCGCTCCATTGACCGCGGCAATGGTGGGGATCTCTAGGTCCCGCAAGTCCAGGAAGGCCCGGTAGTAATCCCGCAGCACCTGGCGCTTGGCGGCGGGGTTCGAGGCGGCGGCACCAAGCGATCCGAGGTCGGCCCCAGCGCAGAAGGCGGCACCCGTGCCGCTCACCACCAGGGCGCGCACCGAGAGGTCGGCGGCCACCTCGGCCAGCGCCCGGCGAAGCGCCTGGGCCATCTCCTCGGTCAGCGCATTCCGGCGCTCGGGCTGGTTGAGGGAGATCAGACAGACCCCGGGCGCGGGTCGCGAGCTGATGACCGGCTGGGCGCCTGAATCGCCCACCTTGGGAGTCACGCTGGGGAGCATAATGGCGGGCCCTGGGGACTCGGCCTGGGCAAAACTCCCGTTGCTATACTCCGAAGCCGCTGGCGAGTTCACGGACCAGGCTGGCAGCGGGGTGCAATTTGAGCGAACGCTCGGCTGCGCGGGCGGTGGTGCTTGCCGCCGGAAGAGGGACGAGGATGCTTTCCCGGGTGCCCAAGGTCTGGCATCTGGTGGGGGGTCTTTCGCTGTTGGAGCACTCCCTGCGCGCTGCCGAAGCGGCGACCTCCGGTCGGCCGATCGTGGTCGTCTCAGAGTTGGAGGATTCGGTACGGTCCCGGCTCGAGCGACGCGCCGAGCTGGTTCTCCAAAAGGAGGCCAAGGGGACTGCGGCGGCCTTGGCCGGGGCCCGCTCGGCCCTGGCCGGGGAGGAGCAGGTGCTGGTGCTCCCTGGCGACATGCCACTTCTGAGCAGTGGCTCGCTCGCCCGCTTACTCCAAGCGCTCCAGGAGTCGCAGGCAGGAGCTTCTGTGCTGACGGCCACCGTGGCCGAGGCGAGCGGCTACGGTCGGATCCTGCGTTCACCGTCCGATAGTCTGGTCAAGATCGTCGAGGATGCCGATGAGCCCTGGCGAGGCGGTCCCGCAGAAGTGAATCTCGGAGCCTACGCCTTCGCGCTGCCGGGTCTGTGGGAGGCGATGGACCGGCTCACCGCCGACAACGCCCAGGGTGAGCTCTACCTCAGCTGGCTGCCGCAGATGGTCGCCGGCGGCGCCGTCACGGTCGGCGCGACGGAAGCCGACGAGTCGATCCAGGTGAACGATAGGATCCAGTTGGCTCAGGCCGAAGAGGCTCTGCAACGGAGGACCCTGCGTCGCTTGATGCTGGGGGGAGTCACGGTGATTGATCCCCGGGCCACCTGGATCGACTGTGACGTCGAGGTCGGGCAGGACACGGTGATCGGGCCGGGAACCGTGATCCGTGGGAAGAGCCGGATTGGCTCCGATTGCCAGATCGGTCCGTTCGCGGAGCTGGAGGACGTCGAGACCGGGAGTGGCTGCCGCATCGGTCGATCACACCTCAGCGGCTGTAAGCTGGCTGATGGAGTGGATGTCGGACCCTTTAACCGCGTGCGCCCCGAATCCGAGATGGGCTCGAGGTCTCATCTGGGAACCTTCACGGAGGTGGTCCGCAGCCGGGTCGGCGAGGGAACTCACATCCCCCATCTCAGCTACGTGGGAGACGCCGAGCTGGGTCGAGACGTCAACTACGGCGCCGGCAGCATCACTGCCAACTGGGACGGGGAGACGAAGCACCGCACCGTGATTGCCGACGGCGCCCGACTAGGCAGCGGCACCATCTTGGTGGCCCCGGTGGAAGTTGGGGAGGCCGCGTACACGGGAGCCGGATCGGTAATCACCGGCGACGTGCCCGAAGGCTCTCTGGCGGTCTCTCGGGCGCGACAACGCAACGTCCTGGGGTGGGTCGCGCGGCGCCGGGCGAAGGGTGCGCCAGGGACAGGGGGTCGCGAGTGAACGGCTCGGAAGGACCGCTGATGTTGCTCTGCGGCACTTCCAACCCTGACCTGGGGAGGCGGATCTCGGAGGAGGTCGGAGTGCCGCTGGCGCCGATGGAGGTCACCCGCTTCGCCGACGGCGAGTTCGACGTCAAGATCGGTGAGTCGGTGCGAGGCCATGACGTTTTCCTGATCCAGTCCACCTGTCCTCCGGTCAACGACAACTACATGGAGCTCTTCGTCATCCTCGACGCTCTCCGTCGGGCCAGCGCCGCCCGGATCAACGCGGTGCTCCCGTACTACGGTTACGCCCGCAAAGAGAAGAAGACCCAGGCCCGCGACCCAATCTCAGCCAAGCTGATGGCCAACTTTCTGCAGGTCGCCGGCGCGGAACGAATGATCGTTCTTGACCTCCACGCCGAGGCGATCCAGGGCTTCTTCGACATTCCGGTAGACGCCCTCACCGCCAGCAAGATCCTTGCTGCCCACGTGCGCGGCCGCCACGGCCGCCAACCGCTGGTGGTGGTTTCGCCGGATGTCGGCGGGACCGCCCGGGCCCGGGCGATCGCCCGGCGACTGGACTCGCCCCTGGCCATCATCGACAAGCGGCGGCCCCGAGACGACGACATCGAGATCCTCAATGTCATTGGTGAGGTCGACGGCAGTCGCTGCGTTCTGGTGGACGACCTGATCTCCACTGCCTCCACCCTGGCTGGTGCGGCCCATGCCCTGATCAGCAAGGGCGCGACCTCGGTGGACGTTCTGGCCACGCACGGAGTGCTCAGCGACGGTGCCCTGGCCAAATTGGAGGAGGCGCCGGTCGACGAGGTCGTCGTCACCGACAGCATCCCCTTAGCCAAAGAGATGGCCGACAGCCCCAAGGTGACCCAGGTCTCGGTCGCCCCGCTGATCGCCGAGGCGATCGTTAGAGTCCACGAAGGACGGAGCGTATCAGCGCTATTTCGGTGATCTGATTCGCCTGCTAGACTCGGTCGGAAGATGAGCTCAGGCTCACCCGCCGACATACCAAGCCTGCCCTTGATTTGTTCCCCTTGTGGGATGGTGGGAGAGACACCGACTGGGCGAGTCTCAGTGGAGTGCCGATGACCCGAGGTTGGCCGGCGCCCCTACCCGCATGAGTGGCTGGTTGGTCGCCGTCTTGGTTGTGGCCCTGGTGTTGGCTGGGCTCTCGGCCACCGCGGAGACCTCGCTGACCTCGGTCAGCCGCATTTGGCTGAGGGCGCGGAGGTCAGAGGGCGATCCGAGGGCGGCCACCGTCGAACGGCTCCACCGCAATCCCGCGGGCTACCTGGGGACGATCTTGGTCACCAACACCCTGGCGTTGATGCTGGCATCGTCCTCCGCCACCCTGCTGGCGGAGCAACACCTGGGCGAGGGGGCCGCGCTCTGGGCGGCGGTGGCGCTGGCCATCTTGGTGCTGCTCTTCTGTGAGCTGGGACCTAAGACCTACGCCCTTCAACACAGCGAGGCCATGAGTCGACGGGTGGCGCGCCCGGTGGCGCTGCTCACCAGGGCACTGAGCCCACTGGTGACCGTGCTCACCGCGATCTCAGCGGTCTTCTTTCGCCTCCTGCCCGGCGAGGGCGGTCGTCGCAATCCGTTTCTTACAGAGGAGGAGCTGAAAGAGCTGGTCCTGGCCAGCGAGCAGGAGGGGATCGTCGAGGAGGAGGAGCGGGAGATGATCCACGGGGTTCTGGAGATGACCGACAAGCCGGTCCGAGAGGTGATGGTGCCTCGGGTCCAGATGGTCGCCCTACCCGCGGACTCCACCATCGACGAGGCGATCGCCGAGATACGAGAGCACGGCCACAGCCGCATCCCGGTCTACGAGGAGACGGTCGACAACATCACCGGCGTCATCTACGCCAAGGACCTGCTTGGCGATGCTGGCGGCAAAGGTCCCCCCCAGAGCCGGGTGGGTAGCCTCGCCCGGGCGCCAACCTTCGTCCCTGAGGCAAAACGCCTGGGAGAGCTGCTCCAAGAGATGCAGCTGGCCAAGACCCACCTGGCGGTGGTGGTCGACGAGTACGGCGGAACGGCCGGGCTGGTCACCATCGAGGACCTCCTGGAGGAGATCGTGGGTCCGATCCGGGACGAGTACGACCTGGCGGAGCAGGAGGAGGTTCAGCTGGTCGGACCCAAGGAGGCACTGGTCAGCGCCTCGGTAAGCCTCGACGACGTCAACGAGTTGCTTCATCTGCGGCTGGAAGGGGAGGACTTCGACTCGGTCGGCGGGCTGGTGTACGCCCATCTGGGCCGGATCCCCTCAGTGGGCGACAGCGTAGACGCCGGAGAGGGGATCACCATCACCGTCGAGGCCATCGACCGGCGAGCGATCCGGACGGTCCGGCTGAGTTCCGAGCGGCCCTTCCCGGTGGAGTCCGACGGATCAGCTCCTGACCTGGTCGTGGGCTCGGCCGAATCCACCGCTCCTCCCCCCGAGTCCAACTAGCGAGTGCCCGAACTCGTCAGCGACGAGGGGATCGTCCTCCGACGCCGGACCTTCGCCGAAGCCGACCGCATCCTGGTCATCTTCACCCGCGACCAGGGGAAGCTAAGCGTTTTGGCGAGGGGTGCCAGGCGGGCCAAGGCGCGCAACGCGGCGGGCCTCGACCTGCTCACCCGCTCCGAGCTGCTTCTGATCCCCGGGCGCAGCATGGCGGTGCTGGCCCAGGCCCGCGCCGTGGGCCTGCCCTGGCCTGGAGCCGACATTGTCCGCACCGCCTGCGGCGGGGTTTTGGCAGAGCTGGTCGACGCGACTTTGGAGGAGGGCCACCCCGACCCTGAGCTCTACCAGCTGATCTCCGAGACTCGGGAGCGGATGGCCAGTCCCAGTTTTGAGGCGCGACTGGAGCTGGCCCTCAGTTCGTTTCAGATTGCCGCCATGGGTGGGTACCTGCCGGAGCTGCGGCGGTGCGCGATCTGCGGCGAGGAACTTCAGGACCGTGACGGGGGCTTTCTTCCCGCGATGGGCGGAATGGTCCAGGGGGGCTGCTGGACCGCCCAACTAGCCGCATTGCCGTGCTCGGCCGCGGCACTACGGATCCTCCGGAGAATGGAGGCGGGAGACCTTGGATTGCTTCGCCGACTTCGTTGGTCGGAGTCTTTGCGGGATGAAGTGGAGACGGTCCTACTGGCCCACCTGGAGCACCATCTGGACAAGCCGATCAAGTCCGCGCGCATCCTCGCGGAGCTCCGAGGAGTAGGCGCCCCGCAGGTCTGAGACCTGGCTGAGATCAGCTGTGAGTGGAGGCTGCCGGGTCGGCGGCAACTAGCAGGTCGGGACGGTGGTGCCAGCGTTCGAAGAATCGACGGAAGTTGAGCCGACTGAGTCGTTCCCGCTCTTCGGGGTCGGTGTCCTCCCAGCCCCGATGCTGGTGCATCACGACCGGCAGATCGGGGACCCGGCGCTGGCTCAGCCCGAAGGAGCGCAGCGTGAGCGAATAGTGGAAGTCCAGCATTCGATAGAAGCGGAACCGCTCATCCAGCAGCCCTACCTCCCGAAGCCGACCCCTGGCGAAGGCCAGGCAGTAGCCGTCGATCGCGTCGACCTCCACCTGCTCGGAGTCCTCAAACTCGCGCATGTCCCGGCTCACCGCCCCCCACCGGCCCACGGCTCCGACCAGGGGGTCGCGGAGAGCCTGCAGAATTGGGCTGTAGCAGTCGCCGGTCACCTCCACCCCGGTGTCGAGGATCAGTACCACTTCTCCGCGGGCGGCCCGCATGGTGACGTTGCGGGCAGCTCCCTCCCCCAGTTGATGGTCGGCATGGAACGGGTGGATCGACGGATCCTGGCGGGCCAGTTCGTCGAGCACTGCCGCCGTCTCCGGGGAGTCGTTGTCGAGGGCCAGGATCTCGATCGAGTGTCCGTCTCGGTGCTTCTGGAGGCTGGCGATGCATCGCGCCAGGTCCTCGGGATATCCGCGGCTGACGATGCTCACCGAGACGTCGACCAGGTCCGGTTCGGCGCGCTGGTCCAGGACCTCCTGCGGGGACGAGATCAGCCCGTGTCGACGGTCGAGTGCGGATGTGGCCCGGTAGCTGGTGCTGGCGGCCCGGTCCTCGGGGACGATCCCCAAGCCGATTAGCGATTGACGCGCCGCGTCCGCCGTCTCGAAGGTGCGCCGGCGTCGGGCCTCGTCGCGGTCGGTGGCCAGTTCGCGCCAGCTGCCGGCGGTGGCTGCGACAACCGCCGGCCGATCAAGCGCCAGGCCGAGCCAGTGGTCCGCGCCCAGCACCCCGGCTCGCCGTGTGGCCCCGGAGAGATCTCTGGTTCGCGCGAACTGCCAGGTCAGAGCCATTGCCCGGGGCAGGTCGAGGTTATCTTCCATGGCCGTCTGGACCGACTCGAGGAATGGTTGGACCCGCCCTTCGTCGAGTGCTCCGCCTTCCCCTTCCGCCAAGCGGCGAAGTCGCTGAAGGCCCCGTTGCGACGAGGCCAGCGAGGCGAGGGTGAAGTTCAGTCGGGTGCCGTAGCGCACGGTGGCGCAGAGGTAGCGGAAAGCTAGCGCGTCAAAGCCCCGTTCCAGGAGGTCCTGAAGCGTGTACACGTTGCCCTGGGACTTGGCCATCTTCACCCCGTCGGCGAGCAGGTGCTGTCCGTGGACCCAGTGGCGCACGAACTTCTGGCCGGTCGCCCCTTCGCTCTGCGCCAGCTCGTCCTCGTGATGGGGAAATATGTTGTCGACCCCCCCGGTGTGGAGGTCGATCTGTTCGCCTAGATATTCCATCGACATGGCCGAGCACTCGATGTGCCAGCCAGGGTAGCCTCGCCCAAAGGGGCTGTCCCACACCATCAATTGGCGTCCCTCCTCGGCCTGGCGCCAGAGCGTGAAGTCCGCGGCATGGCGCTTGGCCGGATCGGGCTCGGCGCCAGCCGCCCTTTGGAGTTGCTCCAGCGAGTTCCCGGAGAGGGATCCATACGACGCCTGGGCGGCCGTGTCGAAGTAGACCGTCCCCTCCACTTCATAGGCAAGGCCCCGCTCGAGCAGCCGCTCCACCAAGACGATCATCTGGGGCACGTGATCCGTGGCCCGGGGGAAGACGTCGGCCGGCTCAATTCCCAGAAGACTCTCGGCCAGGTGGAACTCGTCCTCAAACTCGGCGGCGATTTCCCGTGGCGTTCGACCGGCCGCCAGGGCGGCGGCGATCACTTTGTCGCCCCCGCGCTCGGCCATCTCCTGGCGCATGTGACCGACATCGGTGATGTTCTTGACGTGGAAGATGGTCCAGCCCTGGCTGCGGGCGATCCGCTTCACCCAGTCGGCCAGCAGGTAGGTGCGCAGATTGCCGATGTGGACTGATCGATAAACGGTCGGACCGCAGCTGTACATCCGCAGCCGGGGCGGCTCACGCGGCTCCACCTCGCGAACCCCTCGGGTCAGGGTGTCATGGAGCCGGAACATCGCTCGATGCTAGCAGTGGACCTGAGAGCTCACCCTGATGGCGGTGAGAATGTCAACGATGGTCAGGCTCCGGGACTCGACAGGAGGCCTTCTTTGAACGTGCCGACGGGCCGCCGGACACTGCTGCTGCTGGGTGGGAATGAGTGGCGCCACGGTTCGGAGGCCGCCGACGCCTGGTGGCTCGGCCGGGCGAGCCGGCCACACGTCACGGTGGTGACCTCGGCCGCCCAGGACATACCCGACACCCAGGTGGGCTGGGCTGCTAGCTACTTCGGAGAGATGGGAGGGACGGTCGACGGCTGCCGGATCCAGACCCGCGAGGACGCGGCTGAGCCTTACCTGCTCGAACAGCTGGCCGGGGCGGCTGCCATCTACCTGTGCGGGGGCGATCCCGCGGCGGCGCGCCGGGTCCTGGCCGGGTCCCAGGCGGCCGAGGCACTCCGAGCCGCCTACCGCCGGGGGATTCCTCTGGCCGGATCCAGCGCCGGCGCCATGGTGCTGTCCCGGGCCTGCCTGCTCCCGGGTCAGGACTTCCAACTGGCCGAGGGAATAGGGCTTTTTGGGGCGGTCGTGGTGCCGCACTGGAGCGGGGCCGAACGGCGCTGGACCAAGATGGCGGCCCAGCTGGGGCGGGAGCGCGAAGTGATCGGCATCGACGAGTCCACCGGAGTGTGCTGGGACGGTCGCGAGTGGGTCGTCCGTGGTCCGGGCCGGGCGGTGGTAGTGACCGCGTCCGGAGAGTTCGAGGTGGGGGAGGGCAGACCCGCGCCGCCCGTAGAATGACGCCCACTACTTGAGTCCAGGTCCCTTCGGCGCGCCCTGCCGGGACCGCTGGAGGTATCGATGACGGAATCTACTGCCACTTCGCTGGAGACATTGGTCTCACTCTGCAAGCGGCGAGGTTACGTCTTCCAGAGCAGTGAGATCTATGGCGGCATCAATGCCGTCTACGACTTCGGGCCGTTGGGCGTGCGCCTCCGGCGGCGGATCCGGGATGCGTGGTGGCGCGAGATCGTCGACCTCCGCGACGACGTGGAGGGATTGGAGACGGCGATCCTGATGAACCCGACGGTTTGGGAGGCGTCAGGTCACCTCGCCAATTTCAGTGATCCTCTGGTGGACTGCCTGGGCAAGTGTCATCAGCGGTGGCGCGCCGACCAGCTGGAGGGCAGCACCTGCCCGAATTGCGGGGGCCCGCTCAGTCAACCCCGCCAGTTCAACCTCATGTTCAAAACCTTCATGGGCCCAGTCGAGGACGAGAGCGGGGTCGTCTACCTCCGACCGGAGACCGCGCAGGGCATCTTCGTCAACTTCAAGAACGTGGTGAACACCTCGCGGCAGCGGATCCCCTTCGGAATCGCCCAGATCGGACGCAGTTTCCGCAACGAAATTTCCACCGGAAACTTCATCTTTCGACTTCGCGAACTGGAAATGATGGAGTTGGAGTGGTTCTGTCAACCGGGCCAGGACGCCGAATGGTTTGAGTACTGGTGCGCGCAGCGACTGCGCTGGCACGAGTCACTGGGGCTCAAGCCAGTCCACCTCCGGCTGCGCCCCCACGGTGAGCAGGAAAAGGCCCACTATGCGCTGGCTTCCAGTGACATCGAGTACTCCTGGCCCTGGGGCTGGGGCGAGTTGGAAGGGATCGCCCGGCGCGGTGACTTCGACCTGAAGCGGCACCAGGAGGTGAGTGGCCGAGATCTCCAGTACACCGATCCCAGCACCAACGAGCGGTACCTGCCATACGTGGTCGAGCCCTCTCTCGGGGTGGACCGCACTTTCTTGGCTCTGCTGTTCGATGCCTACGCCGAGGAGGAGGTGCGCGGGGAGACCCGAGTGGTCTTGCACCTGAAGCCGGATATCGCGCCCTTCCAGGTCGCCGTGCTGCCGCTGCAACGCAAGCCCGAACTTGTGGAGCTGGCACGGCGGGTGGAGCAGGAGCTGCGCCATCAGTTCTCGACCGATTACGACGACACCCAATCGCTGGGGCGACGCTACCGCCGCCAGGACGAGATCGGGACACCGCTGGCGGTCACCGTCGACTTCGACAGTCTGGAGGATCACTCGGTGACGATCCGTGACCGGGACTCGATGGAACAGGTGCGGGTCGCTCTGGATCAGCTTGCCCAGGCCTGCGCTGACCAGCTGGTCGCTGGGCGTTAGCCCCCGATTCCTCCGGCAGTTGCTCCCGGTCACGGGGGCAGGCCCGGTGGATGGGACCGCGAACTTGCCGTTGGGAGTTCTTTGGCGATCCTGGCAAGATGGGATCGTGAGTTCAGAGACGATCAGCGCAGCGTCTGCGGGGACCTGGCAGCTGGGCGACCTGACAGTCAACCGGATCGGCTTCGGTGCCATGCGGTTGACCGGCACCGCCCCCTTCGACCACGGTACCCCGAGCGACCGCGGCCGGTCGATCAGAGTTCTGCGCCGCGCCGTCGAACTCGGGGTTAACCACATCGACACAGCCGCGTTCTATTTCTCGGCCCTGCGCTCCGCCAACGAACTGATCAATGAGGCTCTCGCTCCGTATCCCGATGACCTGGTGATCACCACCAAGGTCGGTCCGGGCCGGGGCCCATCGGGAGAGTGGCTCGATTGGGCTCGACCGGACCAGCTCCGCGGCCAGGTAGAGGAGAACCTCCGCCAGCTCGGACTGGACCACCTGGACGTGGTGAACCTGCGGGTTCACGGATTTGGGTCAATCGGCGAGCATTTCGGCGCGCTGGCGGAGCTGAGCGGCGCGGGCCTGATCCGGCACCTGGGGGTGTCTGCCGTCACCCTTGAACAGTTCGTCGAAGCCCAGGCGATCGCTCCGGTGGTGTGCGTGCAGAATCGGTATGGCGTCGACTGGCGGCGGGATGGTGGCGACCAAATCCTGCGTGCCTGCGGCGAAGAGGGAGCTGCCTTCGTTCCCTACTTCGCCATCGCCGGCGTCGGGAGGGAGGCGGGTGCCGGCGGCACTGAACCCGAGGGCGTGCTAGCCGTCGCCCAGAACCGTGGAGCGACAGCCGCGCAGGTAAGGCTGGCCTGGACGCTTCAGCTGGGGGCGCATGTTCTAGCTATTCCGGGCACGAGCAATCCGGAGCATCTGGCGGAGAACGTCGCCGCTGGCACGTTGCAGCTCTCGCCCGACGAGCTAGCGCTGCTCACGTCGGGTGCACCCTGAGCAAGTGCGTGCGCCAACTGTGTCTCTACCTCGAACTAATGCCAGCGGCTTCGGATCCTGAGCTGCTTCTGTAGCTCTAGAGGCCCCCTTCCCTGGTGCTTAGAACGCAAAACTCGTTCCCTTCAGGATCAGCCAGAACCACCCACGACACGTCCGGTCCCTGGCCGACGTCGACGCGTTGCGCGCCCAGTTCGAGCAGGCGGACCACCTCGGCGTCGCGGTCGTCGGGGGCCAAATCGATGTGCAGTCGATTCTTAAGCGTCTTGGCTTCGGGCACCGGAACAAAAACCAGAGCCGGATAGGTGTCGTCGTCTCGGGCGACGACCACTTCCTGGGACTCTTCGAACACGATCTGGAAGTCGAGCACCTGCGCCCAGAAACGAGCCAGCGCCGAGGGGTCCGCCGAGTCGATCACCACGGTGTAGAAGCGAGAACCCATGCCCTGGATCGTAGCGGCACCTTCGATGGCCCGGCGAGCTAATTCGGTCGGCAGGCGCGCTCCAAAACTACGATAGCCGTTGGTCGCGGCCCCTTTTCAGTCGCCATCCAGGCACCGGTAGCGGGAAACGGGGCGGCTGCTTGGGCACGATCTCCTCAACCGCCCTACCGGCGGTGCTGGCTGGGCGGCGCTGTCACCGAAATGTCGCCACTCACCGTGCCGAAGCGGCCAGAATCACGTAGTGGCGCTTACTTCGCAGGCGCGCGCAGGATTCCGGACAGCTTTGTTCCGGTATTCCCACCTGGCCGCGGCATCATCCGCAGTGGTGGTCATCGCGACGGCGACGATTCTCTTGACCACCTGGTTCTCCCCGAGCAACCGGGAGCTGGGCCGGAACCTGGCCCAGCAGCTGCTGCGTCAAGCGGTCTTGCCGGACTCCGCCCAGGTGATACCGGGGCCGCTCAGGGAAATGAGACTCCAGGCGTTCGCTCTTCCCGAAAGCAGAGCCCGCATCCATCTGACCAGCTACTGGCTTATTCCGTTTAGAGTCGGTGAACTCAATAACTTCCTAAGTACTCATGCGACAGCAGGCCTGGTGTCGGTTGGCGGCGCGTTGGATCCAAATGGACCGGTGGCCATCGCGTTTCAGGAGGCGCACGCTCCTCCCTTTGCCAGCCTCGATCTGCTGGAGTACACCTATCGGTCGGATGGCCGAGAAACACTGCTCCGTCTTGACTCGTTGGTGATCTGGCGGCCAGCTCGACTCCAGGCCTCTCTCGTTCCCACCCAGGACAGGTATGTCGGGCTGACCGTCAAGTGGATGGGTCGCACCTGGACCGGAGACCTTCACGCTTCGGAGAAGCTCCGGCATTTGATCGCGGTGGTGAACGGACTCTCAACCAAGGCCCCCCCCGGGACGGTCATCTGCGGCTTAGGGGCGACCACCACCCTTCGCTTCGGAGTCAGCCGGGCAGCCGCAGCGAACTTCACTCTCTTTGACGACTCCGGCTGCGCCCAGATCGTGGTCACTTCGATCAAGTCGCGTCCCCTACTGCAAGAGGGGGGTCTCCCGAACGACGTGCTGCACCTGCTGGGATTGACCTCGGCCGAGCTCTATTCTCGTTCGAGCTGGAGCCCCTGCCGAGATTGGTAGCGCAGGCGGGTCAGCGCTAAAGCTGGGTGACCGGCTCCAGTGGCTGCCGGGCGAACTGCTCCAGATAGAGGCGGGAATACGGCCCCTCCTGAGTCATCAGTTGGGTATGGGTTCCCCGCTCGACGATCTGGCCGTGTTCCATCATCACGATCAGGTCGGCGGCCAGGATGGTGGAGAGGCGATGGGCGATGGCGATGGTAGTACGCCCCTCCATCAACAGCGCGATGGCGTCCTGAATGGCCCGCTCGCTGTGGCTGTCGAGAGCACTGGTTGCCTCGTCGAGGATCAGGATCCGGGGGTTTTTCAGGATGGCGCGTGCCAGAGCTACCCGCTGCTTCTCGCCTCCGCTGAGCCGGTAACCGCGCTCGCCGCCGACCGTGTCGTAACCATTGGGCAACTCCATGATCCGGTCGTGGATCGACGCCGCCTTGCCGGCGGCGATCATCTCTTCGTCACTGGCGTCGGGCCGGCCGACAAGGAGGTTCTCTCTGATCGTGCTGTGGAAGATGAAGGTCTCCTGGGTGACCACCGCGATCGCCGCCCGCAGGGTGGCTGTGCTGAGGTCGCGCAGATCGTGGCCATCCAGGGTGATCTTGCCCCGGTCAACGTCGTAGAGGCGCGCCATCAGATAGGTGAGGGTGCTCTTACCGGCTCCGCTGGGGCCCACCAGGGCCACCAGCTGGCCGGGTTCGGCGTCGAAGGTGACGCCCTTCACCGCCGGGGTGGCGCCCGGTTCGTAGCTGAAGGTTACATTCTGGAAGCCGATCCGGCCCTTGATGTCCGGAGTGGGAATGGTGATTGCGCCAGGGCGGTCCTCGATCTCAACGGGAATGTCCAGGTACTGGAAGATCCGGTCGAAGAGAGCCAGGGCACCCTGCAGCTCCACTTGGATGTTGAGCAGTTGGCCGATGGGGAAGAAGAGGGCTGATTGGAAGGTGGTGAACGAGACCAATGTGCCCACCGAGACACCGCCCTTTACCCCTGCGTGCAGCACCAACCCCGCCATCAGATACACCCCGGCGGGCAGGATGGAGAAGAAGGTCTGGATGAAGCCGAAGAACCAGCGCCCCACCATCTGCTGGCGGATCATCAAGGCGGTGAGGCGGGCAGTCTCCCCGACATAGCGGTCTCGGGCCCGCTGTTCGCGTCCGTAGACCTTGGTGAGGAGGATCCCGCTGACGGAGAGGGTCTCTTCAGCCAAAGCCGAGAGGTCGGCCAGGGTCACCTGCGTCTGCGCGCTCACCCGTCGACGTACCTCCCCGACCCGCACCGTGACCAGGATGAAAATGGGCAGTACCGCGACCGAGAGCAGGGTCAGCTGCCAGCTGAGGAAGGCCATCCCCGCCAGAGTGGCGGCGGTTCGGGTCAGGTTGGAAACGGTGCTGGTGGCGGTGTTGGTGATCACCGAGTCCACTCCGCCGACATCGTTCGCCAACCGGGATTGAATCTCCCCTGTTCGAGTCGCTGTGAAGAACCGCAACGGCAGATTCTGCAGGTGGGTGTACAGCGCCACCCGGAGGTCCTGCATCATCCGCTGGCCGACCACGGCATTGAGATAGGTCTGCCAGACCCCCAGCCCGGTACTAACCACCGGGGTGATCACCATGATCCCGAAGAAGATCAAGAGCAGCCTGGGATTGTGCTTCAGGATGGCGTCATCGATGATCAGCTTGAGCATGTAGGGGTTGACGATCCCCAGCGCCGCCACCACCATCAGGATTCCCAGGATCCCGAGGACCTTGAGCCGGTAGGGGCGGAAGAGCTTGACCACCCGGCGCACCGTGCCCTTGGCCCTTGGAGTGGTCTGGGACTGGTCTCCGGGTGAGGAGAAGGACCCGGGCGCATGGCCTGCGCCACTACCTCCGGCGTAGTGCATTCCCATTAGGTCCGGAAAAGTCCTCTGGCCCTAGCGGCGGGGCGGGGATGGCCCTGACGGCTCTCCGCGCAGGGGCGCGGAACCGGCCGGCAGCTGACGGTTCGATCGTAGCACCGGCATTCACAGCGCTCTGGGCGAGACGGGATCGAGGACCCTCGCAGGTAGACTCAAAGCGGACTTTTCAGGCAGGGAGGCGGTGTCGATGACGGAGACCGCGGTACGCGCTCGACCAGCGTCAGCACGAAAGTCGCATCCGAAGTTCGTCTACGACTTCGAAGAAGGGAGCGCTGAGATGCGCAATCTCCTCGGGGGCAAGGGTGCCGGCGTAGCCGAGATGACCAAGGCCGGAATGCCCGTGCCTCCCGGCTTCACCATCACCACCGAGGCCTGCAATGCCTACATGAAGGCCGGCGACAAGTTCCCGGCCGGGCTGATGGATGAGGTCAAAGAGCACCTGCGAGTCTTGGAGGCGAAGGCCAAGAAGGGGCTCGGCGACCCCGCTGAGCCCCTGCTGGTCTCGGTGAGGTCCGGGGCCGCGCTATCGATGCCCGGAATGATGGACACCGTCCTCAATCTGGGGCTGAACGAGCGGACGCTGGAGGGGCTGGCCCAGAAGACCGGTGATCGCCGCTTCGCCCTCGACGCCTACCGACGCTTCATCCAGCTCTTCGGGCGGATCGTGAAAGGAGTGGATGGCGACCGCTTCGAGCAGGAGCTGGAGGCCGCCAAGCAGACCGCCAATGTGACCAGCGACGCGAAGCTGCCAGCGGAGGCACTGACCAAGCTGGCCGCGCGGTTCAAGGCGATCTATCTGGAGCACACCAAGGAGTCGTTTCCCGAAGACCCCTGGGAGCAGTTGACGCTGGCGATCGCCGCCGTCTTCTCTTCCTGGAACGGCCGAAGAGCGGTGGCCTATCGCGAGTACAACCACATTCCCCACACCTTGGGCACCGCGGTCAACGTGCAAGCGATGGTGTTCGGCAACATGGGCGACGACTCGGGCACCGGTGTCGCCTTCACCCGGGACCCGGCGACTGGCGAGAAGCGGCTGTTTGGCGAGTACCTTCTGAACGCCCAGGGGGAGGATGTGGTTGCCGGGATTCGCACCCCCCAGCCGATCGAGAGCCTGCGCAAGGCCCTACCCAAGGTGTATCGCAGCTTCGCGGATATCGCCAGCAAGCTTGAGGCGCACTACCGCGATGTCCAGGACATGGAGTTCACCATCGAGCGCGGCAAGCTCTACATGCTTCAGACCAGGGGTGCCAAGCGCACCGCCGCGGCCGCCGTCAAGATCGCGATCGAGATGCTGGCCGAGGGGATCATCACCGAAGCCGAGACGCTTGGTCGGGTGGAGCCGGAGCAGGTCGACCACCTGCTCCACCGAGCCATCGACCCCCATGCCGAGGTGCGGGTGCTCGCCACTGGGTTGGCCGCCTCGCCGGGTGCGGCGACCGGAGCTGCCGTTTTCGACGCTGACCGGGCGGAGGCCGCAGCCAAACGGGGCGAGAAGGTGATCCTGGTCAGGATCGAGACCAACCCCGACGACGTCCACGGCATGATCGCCGCCGAAGGCGTACTCACCGCCCGGGGAGGGCGTACCTCCCACGCGGCGGTGGTGGCTCGGGGCATGGGCAAGCCCTGCGTGGCAGGGGCTGAGGAAATCGAGGTGGACCTGAAGAATCGCCGCTTCCTAGCCGGGGGCGTGACCATCAACGAAGGGGATGTCTTCACCCTCGACGGCTCGGACGGCCGGGTCATCGAGGGAGTGGTGGCGTCCGTCGAACCGGTGGTCTCGGGAGACCTGGAGCAGCTCTTGGAGCTGGCCGACCGAGTGCGCCGGCTGAAGGTCCTCGCCAACGCCGACAACCCCACCGACGCCGCCCGGGCGCGCTCTTTCGGGGCTCAGGGAATCGGCCTCTGCCGAACCGAGCACATGTTCATGGAGCAGGAGCGGCTGCCCCACGTCCAGGAGATGATCCTGGCCCGTGATGCGGACGCCCGTCGCGAGGCGTTGGCCCAACTGCTGCCGTATCAGCGGGAGGACTTCATCGGCATCCTGGAGGCGATGCAGGGGCTACCGGTGATCATCCGGCTGATTGACCCGCCACTGCACGAATTCCTACCCAATCATGACGACCTCTTGGAGCAGGTGACGCGCCTTCGGGCGCTGAAGAAGTCGCCCAAAAAGCTGGACCGGGCCGAGAAGATGCTGGCCGCGGTGGAGCAGCTGAGAGAGCAGAACCCCATGCTGGGACTACGCGGGTGCCGGTTGGGACTGCTCTTTCCTGAGATCATCGAGATGCAGGCGAGAGCTATCGCCGAGGCGGCCTCGGAGCTGCGGCGGCGACGGATCAAAGGGATCCCGGAGATCATGGTCCCGCTGGTGGGGCACGTGGAGGAGCTCAAGCGGTCTCGGGCGATCATCGAGGCCACCCTGAAGCAGGTTGCCCGGGAACAGGGCGTCCGGCTGGAGATCAAGATCGGGACCATGATCGAGGTTCCGCGGGCCGCGCTCACGGCTGGTCAGGTAGCCGAGCAGGCCCAGTTCTTCTCCTTCGGGACCAACGACCTCACCCAGATGACCTACGGGGTGTCGCGGGACGACGCCGAGGGCAAGTTCCTCAACCGCTACGTCAGCGACGGCATCCTGCCCTCCAACCCGTTCGAACACCTGGATCCCGACGGCGTCGGTCAGTTGATGGCGCTGGCCACCGCGGCCGGCCGCGCCACCAGACCATCGCTGGAGATCGGAATCTGCGGGGAGCACGGAGGAGACGCTCAGTCGATCGCGCTGTGCGAGCGGCTGGGTCTGGACTATGTGTCCTGCTCTCCGTTTCGGGTTCCGGGTGCTCGGTTGGCGGCGGCGCAAGCCCGACTGGAGGCTCAGTCGCAATCCGACTAAGTGTCCGTGTCGACTTCCTCAGCGAGAGATTCCAGGGCCGGGAGGTAGGCCTCGCTGTAGGTGGGGAACGGTGCCACAGTGTCCCGCAGCAGCTCCAGAGGCAGCTCGGCCTTGATCGCTAAGGCCGCCCAGCCGATGCTCTCATCTGCTCCCGGACCCGCGATGGCAGCTCCAATGAGAACCCTTCGTGAGCGGTCGGCGACCAGCACCAGTTCACCCAGGGTCACGTCTTCGGCCCAGGCTCGTGCGGTTTCCCCTAGTGAGCAGGTGGCGGTTACCGCATCCAGGCCCCGGTCGCGGGCCTGGCGTCGGGTCAGTCCCACGGCCGCGACTGGTGGATCGGTGTACACGGCCCGGGGAATCGCCCGGTAATCTGCCACCGCGTGGCCGCCCCGCAGCTGGTCGGCCACTATCCGACCCTGATAGTTGGCGGTGTGGGTGAAGGGGGCCACTGCGGTGACGTCCCCAACCCCGAACAGATGGGGTTGGCCGAGTGCCCGGCAGTGCTGGTCGATCGTGAGCCGAAGATCGTCCGATTTCAATCCGTACGACTCCAGCCCCAGGGCCCGGATGCGAGGCCGCCGACCGGCTGCGACCACCAGGGCCTGGACTTCGAATGGCGCACTCCCTTCGCGCTGAACTCGCACCACCTCCTTCGAAGGAGCGCTGACGGACTCGACCTTCCGCCCGATCAACACCTCCACACCGTCGGCGCTCAGCGTCTCGGCCATGGCCCGCCCCAGCTCCGGCTCCTCTGCCCACAGAAGACGATCCTCGAGCTCGATCAGTACCGTTCGGCAGCCGTAGCGAGCCAGCATCTGAGCCAGTTCGCAGCCAACCGGTCCACCACCCAGGACGACCGCACTCTCGGGCAGCTGGGAGGCGGAGAGAACCCGGTCGCTGTACCAGTACTCGACCTGGTCGAGTCCCGAAATCGGGGGCAGGGTCGGCTCGGAGCCGGTGGCGATCACCAGATCGTGGAACTCGATCTGCTCCCCACCAACCTCGAGAAGTCCCTCTTTCAGGATTCGGCCTCGGCCCCGGACGCCGACCGCACCCTGGTCTTGCAGCATGCGCAGGTGCTGGGAGTCGTCGCGCTGCTCGGCGACCCGGTCGCGCCTAGCAGCAGCGGTGCGGTATGCATTCGGATCGGGCTTGGTCGGTACCCTGCCCAGCCGGGCTCTCTCCAGGGCGGCGGAGTACAACATCGCCTTGCTAGGCATGCAGGCGACGAAGGGGCACTCTCCGCCGAAGCGCAGTTCCTCAATCACCGCGATGGAGAGACCCTCCAGGCCCGCCCCGCAGATCGACTCTGCGCCCGATCCACCGCCCAGGATCACCACGTCGAACCGTCGCATGAGCGCAGCTTAGTTGGGGATGGGACCTGCTCCGCTGGTCAAGGGTTCAGAGCTGCAGGGACTTGGCTACCAGGTACTCCTCGAGCCCGAACCGGCCGAACTCGCGACCGTGCCCGGATTGCTTGACGCCTCCGAACGGAGCCTGCAGGTTGAAGGCTCCGCCGTTGACCTCGACCGTGCCCGCCCGCAGCCTCCTGGCGAAGGCGACTGCCCGATCCTGGTCGTCGGACCAGACCGCGGCGGCCAGGCCGTACCTGGTCCCGTTGGCGATCTCCAGCGCCTCGGCCTCGTCCCGGTAAGGGATGACGGAGAGCACCGGTCCAAAGATCTCCTCCTGAGCGATGGTCATCTCGGGTCGCACATCGGCGAAGACCGTCGGGGCCACAAAGTAGCCCCGCTCCAGCCCGGGCGGGGTTTCGACGCCCCCGGTTGCCAGTCTGGCTCCCTCTGCAATGCCCACGACAATCAACTCGCGCACCCGTTCCAGCTGGGCGTGCGACGCGACCGGGCCGAGCCGGGTTGCCTCATCCAACGGATCCCCCAGCGTCAGCTTTTGAGCGGTCTCCACGGCCGTCGCGACCGCTCGCTCTTGGTCTCTCTCTGGAACCAGAAGCCGGGTCAGCGCGGTGCAGGTTTGGCCGGCATTGAGGAAGGCGTTGTACACAGCGAACTTAGCCGCCTTCTCAACATCCGCGTCCGGAAGCAGGACGCTGGCCGACTTACCGCCCAGCTCCAACGTCAGAGGGGTGACCCTCTCCGCCGCCAACCTGGAGATGCGCTGTCCGGCCCTGGTGGACCCAGTGAAGGAGATCATGTCTACCAAGGGGTGGGACACGAGGCCCTCCCCGGCCGTGGCTCCCTTCCCGCTGAGCACGTTCAGCACACCTGGGGGCAGACCCACCGAGTCGGCGATTCCCGCCAGCGCGAAAGCGGTCAGCGGTGCCACTTCGCTGGCCTTTAGCACGACCGTGCATCCCGCTGCCAGCGCCGGAGCAACCTTGGCGACCACCTGCTGCAGGGGGTAGTTCCACGGGGTGATGGCGGCGATTACTCCGATCGGCTCCCGCACCGCCAGTACGTTGCCAATTTCCTCCTGGAAAGCGAACTCCTGGAGCACCTCAGCAGTGCCATCAATGATCTGGATTGGGTTTCCGATCTGGATGGCCCGCGAGTGTCGAATCGGGGTGCCGACTTCTCGGGAAATGCTCCTGGCGAGTTCCTCCGTCCGCTCGGCGATGCCGTGTGCGATCGCTCGCAGGTAATCGGCCCGTTCGGCCGTCGGTGTCGCAGACCAGGCGGGCTGGGACTCGGCGGCGGCCCGGACGGCGCGGTCGATGTCCAGCTCAGAGGAGTCGGCGACGCTGGCGATGACCTCGCCTGTGCCCGCCTCGTGAACGTTGATCCGGTCCTTTGAAGTGGATGCGACCCAGGCTCCGCCGAGGTAGAGGCGGTCTTGCACCCGGGGCTCTCCCGATAGGTCTGGTTCGCTCACGAGATCACCTCAATTCGCAGAACCGGAGCCGGTCCAAGCCGCCACCCGCGGAAAGGTCGGGCGCCGGGCAGAGTTCGGGCAGGACGCCGGCCATCACCGCCCGATCCTAGCAATTGGTAGCAGCGTTCCGGCGACCCTGGCCGGATAATGAGGTCGTCCAAAGTTGGGGAGAGAGCACAGGTGCGAATCGCCCGATTTGCCGCCCCGGAGGGGGTCCGGTTCGCCGCTGCCGACCCCGTCCAAGCGCCTGGCGAGGGACATCGCTGGTTGGATCTCGGGCTCGCCACACCGGAGTTGCAGAATGCTGTGCTCCGGGGCCAGGGGCCGAGGCTCGGTCCGGAAATCTGGCCCGAACTCCCGCTCGTCGCCCCGATCGCACCCAACCGGATATTCGCCATTGGCCGCAACTACTTGGCTCACGCTAAAGAGAGGGGCGCGAAGGCCCCGACTGCGCCCGTGGTGTGGGTCAAACTGAGTTCGGCGGTGATCGGAGATGGGGCTGCCATCGTTCTCCCAGCCGAGCACGCCGATGCGATCGACTACGAGGGGGAGCTGGCGGTCGTGATCGGCAGGGAGGGCCGTCGGGTTCCGGTGGAGCAGGCCCTGAATCACGTCGCCGGTTACACCGTGGCCAACGACGTGACCGCCCGCGACGTCCAGGACTCCATGGCGCAATGGACCCTGCCCAAGAGCATGGCTACCTTCGCCCCCCTTGGGCCGCACCTGGTCAGCTCAGACGAGATCCCCGATCCACAGGCACTGACCATCGAGACCAGGGTGGGCGGGGAGCTGCGCCAGGAGGGGCACACCAAGGACATGATCTTCTCGGTAGCCGAGCTGATCAGCTTTCTCTCGGACTACGTCGACCTGGAAGTGGGTGATGTGATCGAGACGGGCACCCCGGCGGGTATTGGCTGGCAGCGAAAGCCCAGGGCGATGCTTCTGGCCGGACAGGACGTCGAGGTGCGCATCGAGCCCATCGGCAAGCTGCACAACACCGTTCAGGCGGAGGATTCAGGACCGGGCGACTAGCTCAGTTCTAACCGTGCTGGCATGAAAAACGAACGTCAATTGGCACCATGGCTGGTAGGTGCGACCATTGAGACGGTGGGCCGGGTAACCGACCGGCATGCCGGTCGCGGTCGACCGAAGCAACACCGTATGCACCGTACGGAACGTCGCGAACAGCTGCTCCAGGCCTGCCTGATTGCCTTTGCCAGAGACGGGCTGGAGCTCACCACGATGGACTCCATCGCGACCACCGCCGGGGTGAGCAAGCCGCTGGTTTATCGCCATTTTCATAACCGACGGGAAGCGCTGGCCGCAGTCGTTGAAACGGAGAGTGAGCGGCTCCAGGAGCTGCTGGGGATCGGAGTCGGGAGCGACACGTCACCAACATTCGAGCAGCTCACCACCGCTTTTCTACAGTTTGCCGCGGACTGCCCGGCATCCTACCGGCTGCTCTTCCACCTAGTTGATGCAGCCGCTGGGACCGCCAAGCGGCGGGTGGACCAGCTTCGCGATCGGATCGGCCGGGCGATGGTTGTCTCGTTGCTGACCGAGGTCGAGCCCACGCAGCTCGCAGAGCAGCCGGCGCCGAGTGCTGACGCGGCCTGGCTGGCCGGAATGGTGAGTTCTATCGTTGAAGGGGTGGCGGGAGGGCTGGTGCGCGGAGAGGATCCGGCACTACGGGCCGGCGCACTGCGCCAGCTGCTGCGCCCAGAAGGACTGATGGCCGCCTTGGTCGAGTTCCGCAACCCACCCGAGTCGGTGGGTGCCCAGGGCGTGGAGCGACCCTAGTCATCCCTCCCGACCGACCACGAGAAAGGCGGCGCAGCTTAGGTGACCTGAGGGGCCCGACCCGGGTGGTCGGCGGTCCGCGCTCCGGCAAGACCGAGCAGCTGATTGACCTGGCGGTGGAGTGGTTGACGGGCGGGGGAGACCCGACCAGGTTGGTCATGGTAATCCGCAGCCGGGACGGCGCAGCGCTCCTCCGGCGCCGTGTTGAGGCTCATCTTCCCAGTGCCCACCCGTTGCTGCGAGTGGACACTCACGAGAGATTGGCGAACTCGGTCTTGACGGCGGTCGGGACTGTGCAAGGTTCGCTCGAGCCGCTCTCCTCGGTCGCGGAGTGGTTGGCGATGCGGGAGGCGCTGCAGCGCGCCTCCCCGCTGTCGCGACTGGCACCCCTGGTCGACGAGCCGTCCTGCATCAACGACGCACTGGCGGTGGTCTCGGCGTGCAAGCGGGCGCTGGTTGGGCCGGGTTTGTTGGCGGCGCGGCTGCGGGACGGTCCCGACAGTTTGGCGGAGCTGGCAGTGCTGTCTGCGAGCTACCAGCAGGTGCTGGACGAGATGGGCAGCATCGACCGTCGGGACAGCCACAGCCTGGCACTGGAGGCGCTGTACTCGGACGCCTCCGCGATGCGCGGTTGGGCCGACCTTCTGCTGGTCGATGAGGCGGAGGACCTCAGCCCGGCGCAGTGGCTTCTCATCCGGGAGCTGGGCCTTCGGTTGAGCCCGCCCGGCCGGTTGGTCATGGCGGGCCATTGGTCCGAGTCCACCCCCGGATTCCGGGGCGTGTCCAGCGAGTCCTCGAGCCGGCCGTTTGAAGAGTACTTTCCGAGCGAGCTGTTTCCCCAAGACTGGACGTTGCGCCCGGCGCTGCCCCGTTGGATTGAAGAGGTCGCGCGGACTCTGCAGTTGGAGTTACCGTCGCCAGACGAGCTACCTGACCCGGCGGAGGTAGGTCGACTGGACGAGGCAGCCTTCCGCGTGCCAACGGTGAGTCGGGTCTGGGTCGCGGCCGATGAGACCGAAGAAGCCATGGCGGTGGCGCGGGAGATCGCCAGGGCTCGTCTGCAGGGCGAGCTTGGCTTCTCTGACGTCGCCGTCCTGGTTCACTCTCTGAGCCGACAGATGATTCCGATCAAGGCCGCTTTGACCAGCCTGGGAGTCCCGTACCGCCGCCCGGGAGGCGTCGAGCAGTCGGGGCAACCGCTGGTAGTGGTCGCTCTGAATTGGCTGAGGGTCCTTAGCTCCCCGAATGACGCGGGGGCTCTGCTCACCGCGCTAGCAGCCGGTCCCAAAGCCGTAACACCGGCCGCGATCCGCGGCTTGCGCCAGGTGGCTGGGCGTCGCAATGTCACTCCTCAGCGAGTCTTCTGGGAGTGGGCCCGCACCGAACAGAGCGAACTGTTGACCGGGGCGGGATCGGGTGCAGAGTCGATGGCGGCGGCGGAGCTGCGCGAGGCAGGGCACCCGTGGCTGCCTCTAGCTCCGTGGGACCCTGCGGCAGCCGAACGAGAGCTGTCTTGGCCCCAGCTTCGAGCGGTCCTGGGCCAGGTGGAGCTGGCGTCAGGAGCGGCCGAGGTGATGTTGCAGGACGTCGAGGTGGCCGCCGCCCTGGCGGAGTTCGCGACGACCGCCAGGGCCGTGGCCGACGTCCAGAGCCGTCTCGGGCGAGAGACGCTGACGCTGACCCGCTGGCTGGAGCTCCTGCGCCTTGTCGTGCGCCACGCCGGGAGGGAGGTAGCGCCCCATGGCGAGGGTGACCGATCCGAGGTGGCGCTGCTGACCATGCGCCAGGCCAAAGGTGGCAGTTGGTCCCGCGTCTTCATCTGTGGGTGCGTGGCCGGTATCATCCCGGCCTCCGCCGACTCCGGTGGCTTGCTAGACGCCGAGGACGTGCAGGAGCTGGTTCGACGGGTCCCCGAACTGGAAGACGTGGTATCCGCCGGGGACCGGCAGCAGGATGCTGAGGCTCGACTCTTTCTAGTGGCACTGACTCGGGCCACCGGGGACGTCACCTGCAGCTGGGCTCGCCGATACCAGGGGAAAGTGGTCGAGAGATCTTCCTTTCTCGCCGCTCTGACTTCCGCTGGAGTTCCCGAGATTGCGGCGCCCCGGGCGGAGCTGGTACAGCGCGACGACCTAGTCACTGAGCTGGCTCTGGCCACTCCCTCCCAGTCGGTGTCCGGGTTACCGATTGTTCTGGGCCGGGCAACGGCCGAAATGCGTCAAGCCCTGGCTCACTGGGACCCCGTCGCAGAGGGGCAGGCCGTCATCACTCGCTCCCTGTCCATTAGCCCGACGTCGGTCGGAGCTTGGCTGGCGTGTCCTCGCCAGTTCCTGGCACATCTGTTGGGGCCGGGTAGTGAGCCCGACGTCAACCTGACCTTGGGTTCGCAGGCTCACCGGCTGCTAGAGCTGCTCTACCAGCAACGCGCGAGCTGGGAGGATCGCCCTGACGCCTTTCGAGAGGTGGCGAATGGGCTGGTACAGCAGCGACTGATGCCCGATGTTCGCGCCGATCTAGCCGATCCGATTCAGGTCGTCTATGCACAGCTCTGGCTGGAACGGTTGGTCGCTCGGTGGGGTCGCCGGATCGTGGCGGCCGGTACCGCGGCGGTGGGGGAGCCAATCGCCGAGGAGGTGTCGTTCGACCTGCCTCGGGAAGGCTGGCATCTGAAGGGGAAGGTCGATGCGCTCTGGCGCCACCCGGACGGCGAGATTGAGGTACTCGACTACAAGACGGGCAGTACCCGGCTCAGCGAATCCGCCCTGCGCGCTGAGGTGTTCGGCAAGCCGCCGGATGGTCCCCGGCAGTGGCAACTGCCGATCTACCAGCTGGCCGCTCGGGCCGGCGCGTTCGCGGAGGAGCTCGGGGGCCAGGTTCCCTCGCGAGTGCGTAACTGGTACGTGGGCACTGATCCCAGGCCCAAAGATCCCAATCCCATCGCCGCAGCCGGTTTCCGGATCGTGGGCGGGAGAGAGGCGGTCGGAGGAACGGGGCTTCTCACAGACGGCGAGCTGGACCGGATTGAGAATGAGCTCGACAAGCTGGCCGAGGCGATCCTCGCGGGTCGTTTCCCCGCCCAACCTCGCCACTCCCAACGCACCTGCCGCGACGGACGTTCAGGCTGCCAGTTCGCCTTCTGGTGCGATGGCGAGGGCTCGGTTGGTCGTGAATTTCCGACTCCAAGCCCGGAGCTGTGAGTCTCCGCGACGACTTTTGGAAGCGCGCCCGGCGGGCCCTAACACCGGCTCAGTTCGACGTGGTGCGGGAGCTCGGCCACGGACCGGTGAAGGTCGCGGCCGCGGCCGGTAGCGGCAAGACCACCACCATGGCCTGGCTCTACGCGGCCGCCTTGATTGATGACCTGCCGGTGGGCCAGATCCTGGCGGTCACCTTCACCGAACGGGCGGCCGCCGAGCTCCGGCAGAAAGTGCTTGCGGTGATGATCGAGGCAGCGATCGTAGCCCCAGAGTCGACCGCCGAGGCGCTCGACGGAGCCTGGATCGGCACCTTTCACCAGCTGATCCGACGCCTGCTCGGTGAGCGTGCGTACCTGGCCGGTCTGCCCCGTGACCTGGAGTTGATTGACGCGGTGGCAGCCGGGATGGTTATGGAGGAGGCGCTCACTGCGGTTCGCCATCAAACGGCTCGGGCCTCCTGGTGGCTCCGGCAGCTGCCGCCGGAGCCGGATCCCCGCACTGTTCTTTCGCTGCTGGATGGTGCGGCCCGGACGGTCGGCCGGCTGCGCTCAACTGAACTGGGGCCAGCTGACTGCGAGCGGGAATCGCTGGCCGCCTACGCTCGGTTTGAGGAGCTGGGCGATATCCCCCAGGAGATCGCCTGGCACCGCACCTCGCTATCGCTGACGACCGCGGTTTGGAAGGAGTACGAGCTCCGGCTGGCGCAGCGCGGGGCTTGGGATTTCGATGGCCTGCTCCGGGAGGGGTTGGTGGCGCTGCGTCGCTCCTCCCGCCTGCTCGGCTGGTGTCGTAATAACTTCCGGCTCGTGATCGTGGACGAGTACCAGGACACCAGCGCCCTGCAGGAGTCGTTGATCCAGAAGCTGACCGGACCCGACCATCGCAGCCTCTTCATGGTGGGGGATGCGCGGCAATCGATCTACGCCTTCCGGGACGCCAAGCCGGGGATTATGGCCGCCGCGGAAGGTCGACAGTTCGGACTCTTCCGTAACCATCGCTCGCGGGTGGCAATTCTTGCCGCGGCCGACTACGTCATCAAGGCCGATCCCAACTTTGCCAGAGACGAATCGATGGAGGCCGCACGTGGCTCAGAGAGTTCGCTACCGGTCTGGGTAGCTCAGGTAGAGGACTCTGTTCAGGAGGCGGAGGCTATCGCCGCCGCGTTGGAACGGATCAACCGCGACGGGGTGACCTACCCCGACTCTACCCACCAGGCTGTCCCCTGGCGCGAGATGGCGGTCCTGGCATACACCTACGGCCGTCTGGGCGCACCTTTGGAGGAGGCCCTGCGCCGACGGGGCATCCCATTTCAGACCGCTACCGGGGGGCTGCTGGACCGTCCCGAGGTGCGCGATGTGCTGGCCTTCCTTCGGCTCGCCGCCGACGAGCGCGACGACCTCGCCTGCCTTAGGGCCTTGCAGTGCCAGGTGGGGCGAATCCCTGACCAAGCCCTGATTGCCCTGGCCGGCCAGCGGGAGAACCCACTCTGTCAGCGGCTGCGAAATCATCTGGCCGGCGGTGCCTCGGGGTGGGAGCGACCATGGGTCGAGCGCGCCACCAGAGTCCTGGCGATCGTGGACTCGTTGCGCCATTCCGCGCAGACCGCGCCGGCCGCCGAGGTGGTCGCGCAAGCGCTCGGCGAGAGTGGACTTCTGCAACTCCAAGAGGCACGGGTTCGGGGTGGCGATCCGCTGGGGCGGCGGTCGCTGGCCTCGCTGCGCGAACTGCAAAGGGTGACATGGGCAGCGGAATCCCCGTCCCGGTGGCTCAGTCTCAGTGGGCTGTTGGTTCGGTTGGAGGCGATGCAGGAGGAAGCCAAGACTGCGGAACCTCCTGCCCAGACCGACGAGGACCTGGTCACCCTCAGCACCATCCACCGTGCCAAGGGACTGGAATGGCAGGTGGTAGTCCTGGCCGACTGCCGGCCCTACACGGTGAGGGCCCAGGACTCGGTGCTCTGGGACCGAGAGCAAAGGGCTGTGATCTGCAGCCGGATCGCCGGCGCGCCGACTGCTGCCTTCGTACGCTGGGGAGAGAGCCCCGCCGCTTCCCTGGATCGCGAAGAGCGCCGTCGGCTGGTCTACGTGGCGATGACCAGGGCCAGGGACCTGCTCTTGGTCACCACTCCCCGGCTCGGCAAGGAAGGCGAGTTCGTCCAGCTGGCAGAAGCCGCGGAAGGTGCTGACTCATGGGCTCAGATCTGGCCTCAGTTCTGGGAGGTGGAGGGACTTCCCTGGGCTGGTCCGGGAGGGCCGTCGAGCCCACCGAAGCGCCCCGCTGAGGCGGACCTTGGGCGTAAGGTCTCGGTGCCGCGGCTGGTCCAGCGGTGGCACGAGATCGAGGAGATGGAGCAGGCCGCCCAGGCCGGCCCGGACCAGCCCGGCCAGCTCAGCTTCACCGCGATTGAAGTGCTGGAGAGCTGTCCCAGGCAGTTCTGGTACCAGTACGTCGCTCACTACCCAGCGTCGGACCAGACTCCGTTGACCCAGCCGGCGAGCACCGCCGTCAGACCGGCGTTGGGGGGCCGGGAGCCGGCGTTGGTTCTGGGGGCGACGCTGCATCAGGTGCTCGAGCGGTTGCACAAGGAGTCCCCCGACCGAGCCCCCTCTCTCCAGCAGGCCCTGGCTGCGCTCAACCCGGTGGCTGGCGGGCTCGGCCTTGAGCAGCGGGAGGCGGCCGAGTCGATGTTGCGCAGGTATCTCTCGGGCCCAGAGGCGGGGCTGCCTACCGTGGCGACCGAGTTCGCCTTCAGCTGGTCCGGCTGGTCAGATCCCAGCTGTCCGCCGCTGGTTGGGGTGATCGACCGGATCGCGCGCCTGGACTCCGGCGAGCTGTTGATCATCGACTACAAGACCAACCTCACCCTGAGCGAATCAGAGCTGGTCACCTACTCGCGCCAGCTCCAGCTCTACTCGGCGGCGGTGGCGGCGGGAATCATGGGTTCGCCCTTGCGCGCTCCTGCGACCGCGCTGCTCATGCTTCGGACCGGCGAAATGGTCAGCGTGCCCAGCGGCGCCCAAGACCTGGCCGCGGCCCTCGGCTGGGCCGCTTCGGTGGCCCACCGGGTGGCGGCCGGTCAGTACCGCTCGGTGGAAGATTACCCAGACCGTCCCTGTGCCCGTTGTCCCTTCCTCGAGCGCTGCCCCGAGCGTCGCGAAGACAGTTGGCCAGTGTTAGTCGGGAAGTCGGAAGAGGGCTGACAACCGCATCGCTAGTCCCATGTCGCCCTTGAGCTTGAGCTTGCCGGTCATGAAGGCCATGGTGCCGTCCAGCTTGCCGGTGATCAGCTTGACGAAATTCTCGTCGCTCATGGTGATGGTGATGTTGGCGGAGGCGGAGGTCCCTTGCGTCACCTGGCAACGCGAGTCCTTGATTTCGGCGTACCAGTGGCCGCCCTGGGGACCGGTGATGTCGAACTGAAAGGTCGACTCTATCCCCTCAGCCTTGTCGGCCTGGAACGCGGCCGGGATCTGGTCGATGATCTCCTGCGGACTCAGCTCGGCATCGGCCACGCAAGCACCTCCCGGAAGTTGGGCTGACTGTTCTCGGCTGGGTTCACCTCAGGCCGCCAGTTTGGGGAAGCGGCCGGGTCGCTTGAGGTAGCCGAGGTTGCCCCACATGGGACGGGGCTCGAAACCAAACCCATTCCTGACCGCGTCCAGACGGGTGACGTTGGGCTTGGCCAGCATGTCAAGCTGTTGGGGAGTCACCAGCGGATTCGGCAACAGCTTGTCCATCACCATCGCCCCAGGCCGGATCAACCTCGGGTCCAGGTGCAACGGCTTGCGCTTGGAGATTCCGAACCACTCCTTGTCGATGACCTTGGCGACCTCCAGGGTGATCTCTTCCAGAGTGACCTGGTCCGGGCCGCCGATCTCATAGGCCTGGCGGGCGCGGTCCTCGTCTTCGACCCCCGCCAAGAGGCACCGGGCCACATCGTCGGCGTCGATCGGTTGGAAGATCGCGGTCCCGTCGCCAGGGATGATCAGAAAAGGTGCCGGCATGGAGATCGCCTTGGCCAGCAGGGTGAAGAAGCCCTCGCCCTTGCCGAAGACCGTCGAGGAACGGATCACCACCCAATCCAAGGAGCTGGCCGCTACCGCCTGTTCCCCGCGCCATTTGCTCACCAGGTAGGGAAAGTTGGGGTCTGGATCGGCGCCGATGGCGCTGAACTGGACTAACCGTCTGACTCCGGCGCGGGTCGCGGCGGCGACTACGTTGGCCGTCCCCTGGGCGTTAACCGCGTCGAACGTCTGCAGGCCGCGAGCGCGGATTACCGCGACCAAATTAACCACCGCGTCAGCGGACTGAAAGGCTCCCTCCAAACCCTCGCCGCTGACCACATCTCCATAGGTGGGTGCCAGCCCGGGCGGGAGGGTAGTCGAGCGCACCCCGCGCCCGACCACCCGGACCTCGTGCCCAGCCTTGAGCAGCTGGGGCACTAGGTGGCTACCGACGAAGCCGGTGCCACCGACGACGGCTACCCGCAAGATCGGAAACTCGCTACTGCCGCAAGCTCAGGCGCGCTTGCTGGTGCGACGGCGCGCGGTCGACTTGCCAGCCACCGCTGCCTTGAGGGCGGTAGAGGGATAAAAGCGCACCTTCTGAGATGCGGGGACGCGAACCATCTCCTGGGTCTGGGGATTGCGCCTCAGCCCGGCCGCGGTCTGGCGCACCTTCCAGCGACCGAACCCGGCGATGGAGACCTCACCGCCGCCCTTCAGCTCGTTGCCGATGATCTGAAAGATCAGCTTGAGGGTGTCGTCGGCGAGTAGAAAACTTGAGAAAAAAGGCTCCTGCTTGCCTTCGTCGTTCTCGAACTGGATGCGGTTCTGCAGGTCTTTGGCCAATTCACGGCGATTCATAGATGAGCACCTCCTCGTGGACGAACTTAGACGGTCAAGGCGACGCACGAATACTAAGGAAAAGGTGGGTGGTTTCGCTGTTTTGTAGCGAAGCGCGCCAACTTTCCCAACCTTTTTCGAGCTTTCCCCAGGCCGGGAGGGCGGCTTGCTTTATCGAACAGGTGTTCGTACAATTTGGAGGAGCCCGGTGGGGCCTAGCTCCACCAGGATCCGGTCCAAAAATTCAAACGGGTGGTCTCCAGTGTCCTCAGAACTGGCCTGGCGGGGGCAAGGTGAACCTGCCCATCCGGAGGTGGGGGCTCTGGAGTTGGCTCTCTCCTCGCTCAACTTTCGCTACGGCCCAGGGGCGGTTCATACCGGAGCGCCGCCACTACTCCAGGGGCTGGCGACCGGGGTCGACTCGCTGGACGACATAACCGGCTGCCGGGGCCTGCCCAAGGGCCGGATCAGCCGGCTGGCGGGGGGATCGTCATCCGGGGCGTTCGAGCTCGGTTTAGCCCTGGCGGCGGTGGTGTCCCGATCTGCAGCGGTGGCCATTGTCGACTTCACCCTGAGCTTGGATCCCGGGAATGTCGAGGCGTATGGGGGCGAGTTAGACAACTGCTGGCTGGTCAGGCCCAGACGCTCGGAAGAGGGGTGGGCGGCCGCCCGGGCGCTGGCCAAGGTGGGGGTGGCCCTATGCCTTTTGGTGGCTCAGGACTGGTCTCGACTCACCCCGAGCGCGGCTCCGGCCGCCTTGTTGACGGCGCTCTCCGAGGGGGACTGTGCGGGTCTGGTGCTGGGGGGGAGGCTGATTCCAGCTGCGCTCAAAGAGCGGATCTGCCTGGAGTTGGAGTGCTGGCGGCTCAATTGGGCCCTGGCGCACGGGGATGTCTGCGGGCTTCGCCTGGGAGCGCAGGTCAGCCGCAGTCACCTGGGAGCGCCCGGGGCCAGCTGCCGGATGCAGCTCAACTTCCCCCGCCCCTATCAGCTCTGGGTGGGCCTGGGGGAGTTGGAGGAGCTGGAGGAAGGTGAGGAGTTGGGGGTGGAGCTGCTCCAAGTGGCGGGCGGGAGTGGCCTGTGAGTCAGCCGAAAAGCCCGACTCGCCTCGCCTGCTTCACCTTCCCGCATCTCGCTTTGGTGCTGGCCTTGCGAGCCCATCCCGAACTAAAAGGAGAGCCGGTAATGGTGGGGGGCCAGGGTCCAGATGGCCAGCAGGTGGTGGTGGCGGCCTCACCGGCGGCTTGGGCAAAGGGGGTCAGACCTAGCCAGGAGTGGCGGCGAGCCCAGGTCATCTGTCCCATGGCGGTGCGCCTGGATGTCGATCGAGCCGCCATGGCCGAGCTGAGGCAGCTGGCCAGGTTGGCTCTGGCCAGCTGCAGCCCTCTGGTGGAGTGGGGCGATGACGCCAGCGCCTACGTCGACCTGGCGGGCAGCGACCCGCTTAGGCCGGAGGAGGGCACTCGGGCGGTTCATTGTGCTCGGGCCCTGCAGGGGGCCTTGGGAGCCACCCCCAGCGTTGGCGTGGGACCATCTCGCTTCTCGGCCTGGGCAGCGGCGCAGATGGCGCTTCCGGGTCGGGTGCGACTGGTGCCGGAGGGGAAGACCGCGGAATTCCTAGCCACCTGGCCGGTGACCGCGCTGCCGCTCCCCCCGGAGGTGGGGGAGCGACTCATCCAGTTCGGTTTGCGCACCTGTGGCGACTGCGCCGCCATCACCCTGGTGGATCTGCAGCGGCAGTTCGGACCGGACGGGATTCTGCTCCATCGACTCTGCCGGGGCTTGGATTCAGCCCAGATCGATCCCTGGCGGGAGCCACCCCCTTGTGGAGTTCGCCGGGTCCTGGCCGGGGGGGTGGAGGACTCGGAGTCGCTGCGTTTCGGAGCCGCGGAACTGGCCAGGGATTTGGCCGAGGAGCTGTCCCGGCAGGGGCGAGCGGCGGGCCGGATCCGGCTCGTCCTGCGGGGAGAGGGTAGGTCGCGGCTGCCGTCCCCAGCTGACCAACAGGTCTGGTGGGGAGAGGTTGCGCCACCCGCTCCCCTGGCCACCGCCGATGAGCTGCTGGGGCCGCTGCTCAGCCTCTTTGGCCGGTCCCACCCCCTGACCCCGGTCACGGTAGTGGAGCTGCAGGCCTTCGACCTGGTCGCGCCCCCGGTGAGTCAGGTGGGCCTTTGGCAGGGGCGAGCCGCCGACCGGGAGGTGGTCCAGCGGGCGGTGGACCGGCTCCATGACCGGTTCGGCATGGGTCTGGTCTGGCGGGTGGAGGTGCGGCCGGGACATCCCGGGGACGTTCCCGAGGAGCGGTTCGTTTGGAGCTCTAGATGAGTGCCATCGAGGTCCGCACCGAGGGCACTCGGGAGAGCCCTAGCGCGGTCGATTCGGGGCAGGGACTCGTCGAGGTGACCGCGGTCGTGGAGCACTGGCGGATCGAGGTCGGTTGGTGGCGGGTTGCCCCCGAACGGCCGGTTAGGCGGGACTACTGGCGGGTGCTGCTCCAGGATGACAGCTGCCTTGATCTGCGCTTCGATCTGGCTTCTCGGAGCTGGAGCCGGGAGCGGAGCTGGGGATGAGGCTCCTTCTCATCTGATAGCGTGCCACCATGCCCGACGGCCCGGCCACGCCGGCTCAGCCTCCCTCCCAGAGTCCCAATCCAGGCGGCCGGACGCCCATGAACTGGCGCTCGCTGCGGAGCTGGATGCCGCTGATCGTGATCCTGGTCGTCAACGTCTTGATCGTCAACGTCTTCCTCGCCCCGGCCTCGCCTAAGACGATCACCATTCCCTACAACGCCTTTGTCACCGACGTCACCAACAACGACGTCGCCAGCATCACCACCAGCTCCGGGACCATCGAGGGCACCTTCCGGCACAAGACTGGGGCGTCACCAAGCGCCAAGAACAAAGCCAAGAACTTCACCACTCAGCTGCCGAGCTTCGCCGGCGGCGGACTGGAAGCTCTGCTGCAGAAGCACAAGGTTCAGGTCAACGCCGAGCCCACCCTCACTCCCTTCTGGGAGGAGCTGCTGCTTAGCTTCGGACCGACCCTGCTCATCGTCTTCGCTTTCCTCTACTTCATGCGCCGTGCCGCTGCCTCGGCCGGAGGCGGGCTCTTCAGCATGGGCCGCAGCCAGGCTCGGCTCTACGACGCGGAGCGCCCGGCGACCACCTTCGCCGACGTGGCGGGGATCGAGGAGGCGGAGGAGGAGCTCGAGGAAATAGTGGATTTCCTCCGACAACCGACCAAGTACCAACGGCTCGGGGGGACCGTTCCCAAGGGGGTTCTGCTGGTCGGGTTGCCCGGCACCGGCAAGACCCTGCTCGCCCGGGCGGTGGCCGGCGAGGCGAAGGTGCCCTTCTTCAGCCTCTCCGCCTCGGAATTCATCGAGATGATCGTCGGCGTGGGCGCCTCCCGAGTCAGGGATCTTTTCGCCAAGGCCCGGGCGGCGGCTCCGGCGATCATCTTCATCGACGAACTCGATGCCATCGGCCGGAGCCGGGGGGTTGGGGCCAGCTTTGGCGGCCACGACGAGCGCGAGCAGACACTCAACCAGATCCTCACTGAGATGGATGGGTTCGACTCCCGCGAGGGGGTGATCGTCTTGGCGGCAACCAACCGGGCGGACGTCCTCGACTCCGCCCTTCTGCGCCCCGGGCGATTCGATCGCCGGGTGATGGTGCAACCGCCCGACCGCGTGGGCCGGGCGGCCATCTTAAAAATCCACACTCGGGGAGTCCCGCTAGGCGACGACGTCGATCTAAACAATGTGGCGTCGCAAACTCCCGGCTTGGTCGGGGCGGAGCTACGCAACCTGGTCAACGAGGCCGCCCTACTGGCGGCCCGGCGGGACCGCAAGGCGGTGACCCAGCCCGATTTCACTGACGCCTTGGAGAAGGTGCTGCTGGGCGCAGCCAGGAGGATCGTCCTCTCGGAGGCGGATCGCCGCCGCACCGCCTGCCACGAGAGCGGTCATGCCCTTCTCGGCCTGCTGGTCCCCGAGGCCGACCCGGTCCGTCGAGTGTCGATCGTCCCTCGCGGCCGGGCACTTGGAGTGACGGTGCAGTCCCCTGTGGACGACCGCCAGAACTACCCCGAGAACTACCTCCGGGCTCGCATCGTCGGGGCACTGGGGGGTCGTGCGGCCGAGAAGCTGGTCTACGACGTCGTGACCACCGGGGCGGAGAGCGATCTCCAGCAGGTGACCATGATCGCTCGCCAGATGGTGGTCCACTGGGGCATGAGTCCGCGCATCGGGCCGCTCAATCTCGCCGAGGAGGCAGACAGCGGCGCGCTGGTGATGACCCAACGTCCCTACAGTGAGGCGACCGCCCAGGTGATCGACTCGGAGGTCAAGCGGATCGTCGAGGAGTGCTTCACCGAGGCGCGCGAGCTCCTCAGTAAGAATCGGGACAAGCTGGAGGCACTGACCCAGGCGCTCCTCCGCGATGAGTCGCTCGACGAGGAGGAGATCCTGAAGGTCACTGGATTGCCACCCAAGCCCGGCCCGGTGGTGGTCACCGCGCCGGCCCCGGAGAGCTCTGAGGAGGCTCCGCCGGTCGTGCCGGAGCCGGTTCTCCCAGCCCGCTGAAGGCCTCTTCCGACTCAGGGGGACTGAGCTCCGCGAAGGGCACCCGTCCGGTGCTGGCGGTGGTTGCGGTCCTGTTACTGGCCTTCAATCTGCGGCTTGCCGTCTCCGCGATTCCGCCGATCTTGGCCGACCTGCATCTCGGAGCCGCCGGCCAGTCGCTGCTGGTGACCGTCCCGGTGCTCTGCTTCGGGTTGGCTGCGCTGGCCGGCCCCTGGCTGCGCCGCCGGCTCGGGGAGGAGCAGCTCCTGCTGGTGGTAATTGCGGCACTCGCCGTGGGTCTGGCCATCCGGGCCGTATGGCCAACCAGTGGTCTCTTTCCCGGGACCGTGGTCGCGGCACTGGCGGTCGCGATCATGAATGTCGTGGTCCCGGCGGTTGTACGCGGCCGGTTCGCGGGCCACGCCGCCGCGATGACCTCGGCCTACACGGTGTCGCTTAGCGTGGGCGCCGGGCTGGCCGCGGGGCTGACGGTCCCAATCCTGCACGCCACCGGATCCCTACATTTCGCCCTCGGCGTCTGGGCGCTGCCGGCGGCGGTGGCGTGCTTGATCTGGCTAACCCAGGTCCCCAGCTGGCGGCCGACTGCCAGTCAGCGCCGGAGCTCGCGTCAACCGACAAGCGGGCCGAAGACGCGCCTCTGGACCAACCCGGTCGCCTGGGGAGTTACCGGCTTCTTTGGTCTGCAGTCGATGGTCTACTACGCCGTGCTCTCCTGGCTCCCGTCGGTGTACCGGGCAAGGGGAGACAGCCCCGCCGCAGCTGGGTTGTTGCTGGCCATCCTGGCCACCATCGGAATCATCGGAAACCTCGCCGGTCCGGCCCTGGCGTCTCGCACCAAGGACCAACGATTGGCGGTGCTGGCGGGCATTTCGATCACCGCGGTGGGGATGCTGGGGGTGCTCTTGGGACCGCTCAGCACCGCGGTTCTCTGGGTGTGCATCCTGGGGATTGGTACCGGTGCAACATTCGCGGTGGCGCTGCTGCTGGTGGTGGTGAGGGCGGCGGACGCCACCACCGCCGTCCGCCTCTCGTCGATGGCCCAGGGCACCGGTTACCTGATCGCGGCGGCCGGGCCGCTGGCGCTGGGCTTGCTGCGAGCGATCTCCGGGAGCTGGACGATTCCATTGGTGCTGATCCTGATCGTGTTGGGGGTGGAGATCGTGCCGGGGCTGGTGGCGGCGCGGGACCGGATCGTCGGCCTGGACTGAGCGAGAAGCGCTTCGCTAGAACCAGATTCTCATCGGGACCTTTAGCTCCGGGTCAAGCTGCTCCTTCTCCTGTGGAACCCAGCGGGCGGATCCCCCGACCAACCGCCTGGCGGTCCAGAGGCAGGCGTAGGCGTCCAGGGCGTCGCCGCTCGACGCTCGTTCCGGATCGACCTGATCCAACGACGAGAACTCCGACCGGAGCAGCCGCCACCGGGCCAGCCGGCCTTCACGGGTGTGCTTGGACGCGGGAAGACCGGCCCCTTGGGTCAGCTCGTGGAACACCAGCTCGGGATGTCCCTCATGAAGCTTGGCGCCGCCTCCGAGGCGCAGCAGCCGGTCGACCTCCGCGACCTTGGCTTGGATTCCGAACGCCTGTCGAGAACAACCCTTGCCGTCGATTCGGCGCCTGATCGACTGGGCCTGCTGGTAGCTCGTCGCGGCCAGCATTTGGCGCAGAGGAGCGGGGAAGACGCTGCTGCCGCGGGGTCGGCCCAGAAGTTTTCTGGCCTCCAGGTCGCAGAATCGTGGGCCTCTCGCCGTCAGCCCAATCGGGATGTCGAGGACGGAGGCCTCTACGGAGTCACGCCGGGTGATGGAGCCCAGGTGTTGGGTATCCCAGCGCTCCAGACCGGTCGAGTGATCGTCGAACTCGAGCGCCACCATCCAGCCGCCCGGACAACCGTCGGCGCCGATCAACCGCAGGGCGGCGGTCACCCGGGAAGGGTAGCCCGGGAGCCACCTTTTGCCAACGGATACGAACATCAGTTCGTATGATGACGTCGTGACTCCAGTGGCCTTCTCTGAGCTCTCGGCTCGATCCTATTTCTCCTTTCTGGAAGGCGCGAGCGCTCCCGAGGCGATGGTATGTCAGGCGGTCGAGTTGGGCATGCCCACTTTGGGCCTTGTGGACCGTGGGGGTCTCTACGGAGCGGTACGGCTGGTTCAGGCAGCCGAACGGTCCGGGTTGGCAGCGATGGTGGGGGCGGAGTTGGACCTGGACGGCGGCGGGCGGCTGGTCCTCTTGGCGACCGACCGGCCCTCTTATCAGCAGCTCTGCCGGGCGGTGAGCCAGGCCCAACTGGCGGGTGCCAAGGGCTCACATCGGCTGCAGTTGGTAGGGGTGACCCCAGCCCTGGCCGAAGCGGCCGGCGAGGGCGGAGGCGACAGAGACGCCATCCTCCCGCCCGCTTTAGCGCGGCGTCGGTCGCGACCGGGCGGCGTCGCGGCGGCCGCCGACAGCTGGGTTGCCCCGGAACAGGTCAGCCGCTGCACGGTGCTCTTGGGAGGGCCGCATAGCCCGATCAGCCTGGCTCTGATGCGAGGCGATCGGACGGCGGCTGACCGGGCCGCCCTGGCGCTTCGTGAGGCCTTTCCCCGGGGCCAGGTCTACCTCTCTCTGCGGCATCATCTTCAGGCTGGCGACAGCTGGTTGGCGGCCGAGACGGCGGCTTGTGCGGAGCGGACCCAGTTGGGCCTAATGGTCTCGGGGGCTCCCCGCTACGCGACCCCCAGCGAGGCATTCCTGCTGGACGTGCTCGGCGCTATCCGCCACAACTGCACCTTGGAGGAGGCAGCGGAACGGGGGCTGCTGCTGCCCAACCACCAGTACTGCCTGCGGGACGGCGAGCAACTCCTGGAGCTGCTGCCGTATCCGGAGGCATTCCGGGCCACTGCCGAGCTGGCCGCTCGGGCCGAGCTGAAGCTGGACTTTCGCCACAGCCGCTTTCCGGCCTACACGGCACCCCCGGGGCTGAGTCCCGACCAGTATCTGGAGCAGCTCTGCCGTCAGGGACTGCCGTCCCGCTACCAGACGGCCGGTCCCGAGGTGGAGTCGCGCCTGACTCATGAGCTGCAGGTCATCGCCAAGTGCAAGCTGGCGGAGTTCTTCCTGATCGTCTGGGAGTTGATGGATTTCGCCAAAAGGGAGGGGATACCAGCTCAGGGAAGAGGGTCGGCCGCGGATAGCCTGGTGGCCTACCTGCTGGGCATCACGAGAGTCGACCCGATCGCCCACCACCTGCTCTTCGAGCGCTTTCTGCACGAGGAGATGCAGGGTACCCCGGACATCGACATCGACATCTCGAGCTTCCACCGAGAGCAGCTGCTTCGCCACGTCTACGACACCTATGGCCAGGAGCGGACCGGGATGGTGTGTACGGTCATCACCTTCCAGTCCCGCATGGCGATCCGTCAGGTGGGAGCCGCTTTCGGTCTGCCCCAGCCAGTGCTGGACAAGCTCAGCCGCTCGGTCGATCGCTGGTATGGCAAAGGCGAGCAGGCCCTGGTCGCCCAGCTACTGGAAGCTGGCGGGGAACACCCCGAACAGGTGCTCACCTCGCCATCCTGGTGGCAGTTCGCCCAGCTGGTGGAGGCGGTGGTCGGGGTGCCCCGCCACCTCTCCATCCATGTCGGGGGCATGCTGGTGACCGGCGAGCCACTCTGGGATATCGCCCCTTTGGAAAGGGCCACCATGCCGGGCCGGGTGGTGGTCCAGTTCGACAAGAACGATGTGGAAGACCTGGGGCTGATCAAGATCGACCTGCTGGGCCTGCGCACCCTGTCAGTGGTCGCCGAGACCCTCAAGGAACTGGAGGACGTGACCGGCGAGCGCCCGGACCTGGAGGAGCTGGACCTAGCCGACCCCGCGGTCTACGCCATGTGCGCCAAGGCCGACACCATCGGGGTCTTCCAGATCGAGTCGCGAGCCCAGCAGCAAACCCTGCCACGCAGCAATCCCAAGGAATTCAATGATCTGGTAGTCGAGGTGGCACTCATCCGCCCCGGCCCCATCCAGGGCAAGGCGGTCCACCCCTACCTGCGCCGCCGCCAAGGCCGAGAGCCGGTTACCTACCTCCACCCCCTGCTGGAGCCGATCCTGCGCGACACCATGGGGGTGATCCTCTACCAGGAGCAGATCCTGGAGATTGCCATGCAGCTGGCAGGATTCAGCGCTGGGGAGGCAGATCGCTTCCGCCGGGCTATGAACCGCCACCGATCCCGGGTGGAGATGGCCTCCCTGGAGCAGGGGTTCATGGAGGGCTGCGCCCGTCATGAGGTGTCCCCTGAGGTCGCAGCCGAACTCTTCGAGGCGGTGCGGGGGTTCGCTGAGTTCGGCTTCTGTCGTAGCCATGCGGCGGCGTTTGCCCGCACCGCCTACGAGACGGCGTGGCTCAGGCTGTACCACCACCCCGCCTACCTGGTCGGTCTGCTCAATCACCAGCCCATGGGCTTCTACCACCCCTCGGTGCTGGTGGAGGACGCCAAGCGGCGCGGGGTGAAGGTGCTCTCGGTGGACGTCAACCTGAGCCGGGGCCGATGTCACCTGGAGGAGCTTCAGAGCCGGTCGGCCGCCCCGCGACAGTTCGGGGTCCGGCTCGGCTTCAACTACGTCAGAGAGCTAGGCGAGAACCTGCGAGAGCGGCTGGACCTAGAACGGGAGCAGGGTCCCTACCAATCCCCGGAAGAGTTCTGGCGGCGCACCGAGTTACCCCGACCCGCCTTGGACTCCCTGGTGATGGTGGGCGCCCTGGACAGCTTTGGCGAGTCTCGCCGCAAGCTGCTCTGGCGGCTCAAGTCGGTGGAGGAGGCGCTGGCCGGCAGCCGGCCACCCCACGGGGAGGGGGTGGCTGGCTCCCCAACCGGCACCGCCCGCCAGGGTCAGCTGCTGGAGCTGCCGGCGGACCCTCCCCAACTGGCCGAACTCACCGCCAGGGAGCGGGCCGCCGCCGACTACCGGATCATGGGGTTGACCACCGGCCCTCACCTGGTCTCGTTCCTGCGCCCCCAGCTAAGGGAGCTGGGAGCAATGCCCCTGGCAGAGGTGAGAGCGGCCGGATGTGGCAGCCGGGTGCTGACCGGGGGCCTGGTGATCACCCGGCAGGCGCCTCACTCTGCCCATGGGATGCGGTTCTTCACCGTGGTTGATGAGACAGGCCAGCTGGACCTGGTGCTTCGACCCGAGGTGTACCGGGCGCACCGGACCTGGGCCAACCATGAGCCGGTGATCGGCGCCGAGGGAGTGTTGCAGGTAGCGGACGGGGCCAGCAGTCTCTTGGTGGATCGCTTGGTGCGGCTGCCCCGAACCGCCATCCCCGGAGCGGAGGCTAGCTCGATCGAGTCGCTGTTCCCGGCTCCGTCCTCCCACGATTACCACTGATCTCAGCCGAACTCAGCGACGCCATTTCGCCGCCGTCGGGAGAGTCCTGAGCAGCTCCAGGCGCCACCATCGCCAGCCGGGGAAGGAGCCGCTCCAGCTGGCGCATGGTGGCCTCCAAGTCAGCCGAGCTGAATGCTGACCTGGTGCGGCGATGGAGTGCGACCGTGTAACCCTCCGATCCCGGCAACTCCAGCGGGAGCACGATGATCGACGCCAGTTCGACGTTGGTCCGGGCCTGGGGCCGGTTGGAGAGGGGCTCGGTCCAGAGCACTGGCACGCCACCCTGGCGGGCCCGTTCGGCCAAGGAGTTGAGCAATTCGGTTCCCCCAATCGGCTGCCTTCCCCAGGCGGCTGCCTCGTGGCCATCCTGATCCAGCAGCGCCGTGTGCTGCGCCTTGCCGACCTTGCCTAGATGGGCGAGAAACGGCTCGACGCCGATCGGCCCTTGGCTGGGTCGTCGGTGGCGGCGGGCTAGCTGCGAATTGAGGGTGGCGTTCACCAGCATGCCGACGATCGCGGCTAGCAGCCCGTCGAGCACCAGGGGCAACGTGGTACCGACTAGCCCCAAGAACACTGCCAACTGGGCGCCGCCGGCGGTGAGGGTGGAGGAGATGTAGCGACGCATCAGCGGATACCGCTCGCGGCGGAGGTCGGCAAATGTGAGGCGCAGGTTCCAGCTGAAGTTCCACGCTACCGAGAGGACGAAGGCAACGGACCAGGCTCCCAGCGCCGGCCAGTCCAGAACGTTCCCGCCGAGCTCTAGGAGCGCCAGGAACAGGAGCAGGCCGCTGATCCCGACGGCGGCGAACTTCCAGACCCGGGCACTTCCCGGAACGTCGCTGATCAAAGACCAGATGTGGCGGAGGAAGAGCAGTCCCTGGGCAAAGCTGGCCTTGCTCTCGCCCTCGGTGCGGGCCTGGAACTGCAGTGGAACGTCCACCACCCGGGGATGCGCTGAGCAGACGAGCAGCTCGAGCAGGATCTTGAAGCCCACCGGGCGGAACTCCACCCCCCGCAGCAGGGATGCCCGGCATAGGAAGAATCCAGCCAGAGGATCGGTGCTGGCCCGAGCCTCAACAAACACCGTGCGCACCAACATGCTGGCGGCCCAGGAGACGAATTGCCGCATGCCGGTGGCCAGTCCCGCCCGGCTCCCGCCCGGGAGGTAGCGGCTCGCGACCACCAGGTCCGCACCAGACCTCTCCGCCTCGAGCATGGTGGGGATGGTCTCGGGGGGGTGCTGGAGGTCGGCGTCCATGACGCAGACCACGCGACCCCGAGCCTCGTGAAGTCCGAGCACTACCGCCGTGCTCAAGCCACCTTCTCGGAGCTCGGGATCTCGATGGGTGACCCGAACCCGGGGGTCTAGGCTGGACGCATAGGCCAATCGGGCTGCGGTCTGGTCGTCACTATCGTCGATGAAGACCAGCTCGAATTCGACCCCCTGGAGTGCCTCACGAAGCCGCGTCAGTAAGGGCTCGATGTTGCCGGCTTCGTTGCGCGTCGGCAGCACTACGGAGAGCTCGAGTTGCGCCGCCCCGGCCGTGGTGCGGAGCTGGGTCATTGGCCGAAGTCTATCCCCGATCGAGCTCCATCTCGGTGGCTGTTACAGAATCGTCAGGCTGATCTCAGGCGGTTCGATCCAGGGCGGCTAGCGCTGCCAGCAGGCGACTGGCGTCGGTGCGGCCCTCGGCGAGCACCTGTCCCCGATAGCGAACCACCGGAACCCGCTCGGTGAACTCGCGGAGCAACTGGGGGTCGTCATCCACATCGAAGGCTGAGATGCCCAGGCCACGAGTGGCGGCGACCTCCGCCAGTGCGGCACTGGCCAGGTCGCAAAGTGGGCAATTGCGTCGGGTGATTAGTTCGAGCCGCTCAGCCTTCAAAGACACCCCAACCTTCCATGCGATTCCGGTGACACCGATTCCAATTCCAGAATGCCGCCCAAGCGGCGAGCCAGAAGGCCAGCTCGACAGTAACCCCAAGTAGCGTCGATTGGGCAAGTCGATTGCCTGCGAGGGCCAGCCCGGCGTAGACGAGGAACCGAGCGGTCACCACTCCGACCAGTCCGGTCATTACCGCGAAAGCAATGCGCACCGTTCGCCGCTCGGTCCGGAGGGCCCGCCGCAACTGCCCGGCGGTAGCAGCTTCAGAGGCGCCCAGGCTCACCGGCGGCTCCGGCTGGGCTGTGCGCAGTCGTATTGCTCCCCAGCTGGCCAGCAGACCGGCCAGTGCCACCGGTATCAGCGCTTGCCAGGGAGCTCCCAGTCGCAGAAAGTTCTGCCAACCACTGAGCCGCTGGCCGTCCTGAAAGGCAGTGCTGAAGTGACTCTGAAGGGCGAACGAGATGGCGGCCACTGCCAGGCCCAGCAGCAGGCTGGCGGTCGCCACCCCGCTGGTCAGTGGATGTCGATGGACCAGTGCCAACAGCTGGTCCCGACGGCGCCGAGTCCAGACGGTCAGGCGACCCCTAGCGATCCCCAGCCCAGTGGGGCCCTTAGCCGCGGGGCCAGCTGCCATCGAGCATCCCCAAATAGCGCTGGGTCGACCGCATGACTGCGCCGCGAGCATCGGTCGCGATCACGTCCCCGGGCCAGGCCCCGTAGATGCGGTCGAACTCCATTGTGGCAACCCGATCGGCGATGGACTGGACTTCGTCGGAAGGGAGGGGGATCCGATTCGGATAGCTGTACTGAAATGACACCCAGCGGCGATCGGCGGCAACAGCGATGGTGTCACCCGTTAGCAGGGCGCCCCGGCCATTCGCTCCCGCCGGCCAGTGGAGCACGGTCGAGCCGGCGAAGTGTCCGCCCAGGCGCACGACCCGCAGGCCCGGCCAGGGTGCCAATTCGTCCCCGTCGAAGTGGACGACGGCAGGGCTGGAGCGAACCATGAACGATTGGTCGCGGCGACTCAGGTAGATGGGGACCCCCTCGAACGCCTCGCTCCACTCCACACAGCTTCCATAGAAGTGGGGATGGCTTATGGCGATCGCGGACAGTCCCCCGAGCGCGGTCAGCTCGGCGGTGGTACTCGGGTCCAGGAAGGTCAGGCAGTCCCAGAGGAGGTTCCCCCCGGCGGTGCGCACCAACAGCGCCCGCTGACCGATCCCGAGCGCCGGCTGGGTGACGAGTTGGTACAGGTCCGGCTCTAATTCGGTCAGCTCGGTTCGGTAACTTCCCCGCATCTCCTCGAGAGTGGTCCAGCGTTGACCAGCCCGGCTCACGAATTGGCGCTCGTCCGAGCAGATCGAGCAGTGGTCGGGTGGTTGCGCGCCCGGAGCTTGCTGCACACCGCAGGTCTGACAGATGTAGGCGGGCATGAGGTTTCTGATTCTCTACGGTTAGGTGTTCAGAGCTCCGGCCTAGAATCAAGCGGATGGGTTCGACGGCCGTCGGCCGACGCCGTACGCCGGAGCCGACCACGTCGCCGACGCTGCGAGTCGCCACCTACAACATCCTGCTGGGCGGCGGGGGCCGCTGGGCTGAGATCGCTCAGCTGCTGCGGGCCATCGACGCCGATGTGGTCGCGCTCCAGGAGGCTGACGACCGCGACGCCGTGGAGCGAGCTGCCGAGCAGCTCGGTTATCAGGTGATTTTCGGGACCGCTCCCAGCCCCCGCCACCAGGCGGTGCTGTCCCGGCTGCCGGTGAACTCCTGGACCAATCACCGAGATTCCGAGATCTTCCTCAGGAATTCGCTGGAGATCTGGCTGCGCTCGCCGGCCGGCAGCAGGCTCAGCCAGGTCTGCCTGCACACCGTTCACCTGACTGCCGCATTCCACCGTCGCGGTCGAGCGGAGCCGGAGCGAGTGCGTGAGCTGGCGGCGGTGAGGGCCCACGCCGCCAATCATCCGGCGGCGGAGCACCTCATCGTTGGGGATTTCAACGCGGTGGCCCCCGGAGATCGCATCCGGGCCACCGATTTCTTTGCTCAGATCAATCAGTGGCGCCGCAGCGGTGCCTTGGAGGAAGTTGGCGCGCTCGGTCCGGTTCCGCCCGGGCTTGCCCATCTGCGCTGGTGGCAGGACGCGGAGGCGCGGGACGCGGCCGTGGAGGAGCTGCCGGAGGCGGTTCGCAGCGGACTCCCGCGCCTGCCTTGGCTGGTTCATCCGCTACTGGAAGTGCTCCCACGAGGCGATGCGACCGATGCTTTGCTCGGTGCGCTGCTGCCCCGCGCCGCCGTCCGGAGCATGCTTCGAGCGGGGTACACCGATTGCCTGCGGTCTCTCCATCCGCGGGCCGCGGCATTCACCTGTCCCTCCTACCAGCCGGCGGTCAGGATCGACTACATATTTGCCACCAGGTTGCTGGCTGATCGGCTCATCCGCTGCGAGGTCGTGGGCCGTTCAGGGGAGCTGGCAGAACTCGCCCGCCACGCCAGCGATCATTTCCCACTCATGGCTGAGTTCCGTCTGGGTCACTCCGGATCCTGAACTCGCTGAGAGGAGGGTCGGTAGTTGCCCGTGGCTGAACGCCCGGTCGTAGACCGGGAGGCGTCAGGCGTGGGTTGGCTACCGCCGGTAACCCTGCTCTTGGTGGCGGCGGTCTTCGGCTGGACCTTCGTCGTGGTCAAGGACGTGTTGGCGGAGTACCCGGTCCTTCCGTACCTGGGCCTGCGCTTTGGCATCGCCGTGGTCACCCTCTTGCTGGTGCTACGCAGGTGGCCCAGGGCTGCGCACTGGCGGGTCGGACTCCCGGTGGGCGTGATCTTGGCGCTCGGCTACCTATTTCAGACCGAGGGGATGGTCTCGATCAAACCAGGTATCGCCGGACTGCTCACCGGCCTCTTCGTGGTGTTCACCCCGCTCCTGGACCGGGTCTTCTTCAGAACCCGGCTACAGATCAAGACCGGAATCAGCGTCTTGGTGGCTCTGCTGGGTACCTTTTTGCTCACCGGCACCGGCAGTGGCTTCTCGCTCGGTGACCTGCTGGTGGTTCTCTCGGCCCTGGCATTTGCCGGCCAGACCGTGCTGTTGAGCCATACCCGCGGTGCAGCCGGTCAGTTGGGAATGGTGCAGATGCTGGTCTGTGCTGCTGTCTTTCTCACGCTCGGGACCACCAGCGGTGTGCCGTATCCAGAGGTCTCCGGACCGGTCGCCGTCGCCCTCTTGGTGACCGGGGTGGTCGCCAGCGCTCTGGCGGTGCTGGCCCAGACCTGGGCCCAGCAGAAGATGACCGCCAGCCGGGCCGGGCTGGTGCTCGCCGCTGAGCCTGCCCTGGCTCTGATCTTCGCCGTGGTGTTGGCCGGGGAGCGCTTGGACCTGCTCCAGCTGTTGGGCGCATTGGTCCTGATCGGAGCGATCGTGGGCCACGAAATTGCCTGGACCCAGCAGCGGGTGCAGGACAGTTGAGGGCTTCCGGGGCAGTTCCCGGCCGCCCATATACTCGGCCGATGGTCAGGGCCGGCCGGCAGCCGTCGATCCCTCGGGTCGCCTTCGCGCTGTTGGGCGGGTCAGGGACTGGGACCCAGGGCTCCCCCGAGCTGGAGCGAGAGGTGCGAATGCTGGACCGCGAGGTGGTCTTTGCCACTCCCTTCGGGGAGACCCCTCCGATCTCGCGTTTCGAACTGTCGCTGGATTCGGGGGGCGTGCGGCCGGTGCTCTTCTCCCGGCCCTATGCCGGGCTGGCCGGGGCCACGGCTGCCCTGCCCAGTCATCAGCGGGCGCAGCAGGTGCTGGCGCTGTTCTGGGTACTGCAGCGGGCCGGGGTGACCCGGGTGGTCGCCGAGTCGGGCGCCGCCAGCATCACCCAGCACTTTCATCCCCGGGACCTGGTGGTGCCGCACGACTTCATCGATTTCACTCACCAGCACGGCGGGCAGCTGGAGACGGGGGTGATCCTGGTCATGCGCGAGCCGTTTTGTCCGGAAATTCGCGAGGCGCTCTGGCAGCGCGCCCGGCAGTTCGCCGCGGACAAGGCGACCAGGGCCTTCAATCGAGCGGTTCACGTCACCGTGGAAGGTCCCCGGCTGGAGACCGCGGCGGAGGTTGCGGCTCTGGCCCGAATGGGCGGAGACATCATCAGCCAGAGCCTCACCCCCGAGATCTATCTGGCGCGCGAGATCGGCGCCTGCTTCGGTTCTGTGGAGATGGTGCTGAACTACGCGGAGGGGGTTCGTCCGGAGTGGGACTTTGAGCTGCTGCGGGCGATCGTGAGAGAGGGAGCAGAGGAGCTGGGACGAGTCGCTTTGGACGCAATGCTGGCACTTCCCGACGAGGCCCAGTGCAGCTGTCTGAGCCACCGGCAGCCGATTCCCGCCGTTCCGGAAGTGGTTGCCGAGCCGGCATGAGCTCTGCCCGCGGTCTTCCCGCTGTGGGGACTCCCGAGCCGGAGGCGGTCAAGGGGATGTTCACCACCCTGGCCGATCGCTACGACCTGCTCAACTCGGTCCTAAGCCAGGGGCAGGATCGGCGCTGGCGGCGGCGGGCCGCCCAGCTCACTCGGGCAAAGCCAGGGGACCGAGTCCTTGACGTGTGCGCTGGGACTGGAGCCTTGGCCGCCATCCTTCGGAGTCGGGTCGTACCCGGGGGAGAAGTGATCGGGCTCGATCTCACCGAGGCGATGCTGCAGGTAGCGCGGGCGAGGGTTCCCGGGGTCGATTTCGTGGTGGGAGACGCCTGCCACCTGCCGTTCCCGGAGCGCTCCTTCGAGGCCGCGACCATGGCTTTCGGACTCCGCAACATCCAGGACAGGCAGCTGGCGCTCAGCGAGTTGGCGCGGGTGCTGCGACCCGGTGGTCGGGCAGTGATCCTGGAGTTCAGTCAGGTTCATCCCTTGCTGCAACCCGGATACGACTGGTACAGCCGGAATCTGATCCCTCCGATCGCCCGGCGAATTCTTGGGCGCGACAGCGCCTACCGCTACCTCACCGACTCCATCGCCGCCTTCGCTACTCCCGAGTTAGTCTCGGCGTGGATGCGCGAGGCCGGCTTCCCGTCGGTGCGGCTGCACCGGATGTCCGCCGGGATAGTCGCCATCCACGTGGGAAGGCTGCCCGGCGCGATCCCGGCCCAGCTCTCCTTATGAATTCCCGGCTCGGGGGATCAGCAGGCTGATCGTCTCGGCGACCAGGGCCGGCCGCTCGGCGTCCTCCAGCTCGTAGGTGAGCTCGTAGGTGGCAAGCACCCCCTCGGGCGGGCGATCCGCCACCCCCAGAACTTTGGCCCGAAGCCGCACCCGTCCCCCGGCGGGGACAGGGGTGAGAAACCGGAGCCTGTTGAGGCCGTAATTGATGCTGGTGGCGCCCTGGCGAAGTCGGGTCAACTGGTCCATCAGCATGGGAGTCAAGGAGAGCGTCAGATAGCCATGGGCGATGGTCGAGCCGAAGTCGCTGGCCGCCGCCCGGGCTGGGTCCACGTGGATCCACTGGTGGTCGCCAGTGACATCGGCAAACGAATCGATTCGCGCTTGGTCGATGGTCACCCAGACACTGGGGCCGAGGGTCGTTCCGATCGCGCGCCGGAGATCGTCAATGGTCGCGGGCAGCACCGCCATCTTTGAACCCGTAGGTTACAGTGAGGTTGCCTGAGGGCGGCATGAGGCCGGAGCCATTGAGTCCGGGAGCAGGGATAACCAGGTGATTCGAGCACTGGTGGTGGCGGGGCGTCGGCAGGCCGAGGATCTGACTCCCTGGCTCGACTACATGGGGCGCACAGGCAGCATCGAAGCTGAGGTCACCGATGACGTCAACGCCCTGACCAGACTGGTGGGCTACGACGTGATCGTGGCCCACCCTCCCGAGGGGAGTCTGGTGCCCGCCGCTGAGGCCGGACTTTGCGAATTCGTGCGAAACGGAGGGGGTTTTCTCGGGCTGCACTGCACCAACGCCACCTGGGCATCAGCCCACGATTACCTGGATCTCGTCGGCGCCAGCCCAGATGGCCGACTGCCCAAGAGCGAGATTGTCAGTCAGGTCCACGACGGCGGCCACGACATCACCAGGCGCCTTTCTGGCTCTCTGACCCTGCATGACTCCTGCTATACGCAGCCGGAGCCCCCGCCAGATTCCCAGGTGCTGCTCGACACCACCTGGCAGGCCACGCGGCTGCCGGTCGCCTACGTGCGGGAGCCGGGGGCGGGCCGAGTCTTCTTCTGGGGGATGGGGGAGTCGGCCGCCACCTTTAGGGATCCCGACGTTCAGGAGATGCTCTACCGAGGGGTTCGCTACGTGGCGGGCCAGGTCGAGCGTCCTCATGTCGGCATCGGGATGCTGGGCTTCGGTGCGATCGGAGCGGACCACGCGACGGCCATCGGCGCCGTCTCGGGGCTCAAGCTGTTAGCCATCGCCGACCAGAGCCCAGAGCGGATTCTGGCCGCTCGGCAGCTTTCGGGTGAGATCCAGGTGGCAGCCGACCTGGCCGCACTCGTGAGGGCCCCCGGCGTTGAGCTGGTGATCATCTCCACTCCGCCCAACACCCATGCGGAGCTCGCCGAGCAGGCCCTGCGCGCCGGCAAGCATGTGGTTCTGGAGAAGCCCATGTGCCTCACGCTCGGAGAGGCAGATCGACTGGTCGAACTGGCGCGGTCGTCCGATCGCACCCTCACGGTTTATCAGAATCGGCGCTGGGATCCGGACTTCCTGGCCTTGCAGGCAGCCGTCCAGCGGGGCGACCTCGGTTCGATCTTCCACCTCGAGGCCTTCGTGGGGGGCTACGGCCACCCCTGCCATTTCTGGCACTCACACGCTCCAGTCAGCGGTGGCGTGATCTTCGACTGGGGCTCGCACTATCTGGACTGGATCCTTCAACTGATCCCTGGCGAGGTGGTCCGGGTGGCGGCCACTCGGCAGAAGTTGGTGTGGCAGGACGTGACCAACGACGATCATTTCGAGCTTCGGATGACCTTCGCCAGCGGCGCGGAGGCGGTGTTCATTCACTCGGACATTGCCGCTGCCCGCAAGCCGAAGTGGTACGTCCTCGGGACCAGTGGTGCGGCGGTGGGCCACTGGCGGGAGGGACGGATCACCAGCCGGGGAGCAACCGGCCTGGTGGTGGAGGAAAGGCTGCCGGTGACCGATCTGCCATGTGAGCTGCACATCCTTCGCCCGGACGGGGCCGGCGAGAGCCACGACCAGCTCTTGTCGCTTCCAGCTGCTCCACCGCAGGCGTTCTACCGCAACCTGGCGGGGCATCTCCTAGCCCAGGAGCCGCTGGCCGTGACCCCCGGCTCCGCCCGCCGCAACATCGCGGTCATGGAGGCGGCCACCCGGTCGGCCGAGTTGGGGCAGTCGATCGAACTTCGGGTGTGACCGACCCACCACTCAGGTGGGGGATCCTGGGGGCGGCGGACATCGCCGAGAAGGCCGTCATGCCCGCCATCCAAGGTGCCGGAGGCGAGTTGACGGCACTAGCCACCCGGAGTCCGGAACGTGGTCGGGCGCTGGCCGCGCGCTTTCGGATCCCGCACGTCTACTCGAGCTACCGGGAGCTGGTCGAGGCGGATCTGGACGCGGTTTACATCCCCTTGCCCAACTCCCTCCACTTGCCCTGGACCTTGCAGGCGGCTGCCGCCGGCAAGCATGTCCTCTGCGAGAAGCCGCTGGCGCTGACGGCGGCGGAGGCCCGGCAGATGCAAGACGCGGCACAGCTGCACGGGGTGGTGCTGGCCGAGGCGGTGATGTACCGGTACCACCCTCGTTGGCAGATCGTGCACCGACTGATCCGCTCGGGAGAGATTGGCGGACTACGCCATCTGCAGGGGAGCTTCACCTTCCAGCTCGGTCCTCCACCCGACATCCGTTGGGAGAAGGACCTGGGGGGAGGGGCTCTCTACGACGTCGGATCCTACCTGGTCAACGCCGCCCGCTGGCTGGCCGGGGAGCCCACCCTGGTTCTGGCCCGAGCCCAGCTTCGCCACAGCGTCGACAGCGATGGTTCGCTGCTGCTCGAGTTCCCGAACTCAGGAGGCCCGGTATCGGCCGAGTTGGCGTACAGCTTCGAGTCAGCGGAGCACCAGAGTCTGGAGTTGATCGGTACCAAGGGCTCGTTGCAGATCCCCAAGCCTTTCACTGCCTGGCGCGGCGAGTCGCTCCCCGTCTATCTCCGGCGAGAGTCCGACGGGAACACCGAGGTAGTCGCCTGCCCGGCAGCTGATCCCTACCAGGAAATGGTCGAGATGTTCACGGCGCGGATCCGGGGCGGGCCGGCACTTATCACCGGGCCGGAGGACGCCGAGTTGGGCCTGCGGGTGCTCGACGCGGCCCGCCGCAGCTTTGGGAGCTCAACCTGGGAGGCGCCATGATGCCACCTACCCTTGCAATTCGACCTGGCAGCTGGCAGCCGATATTTTGAGCTCCAGCTCGCCGCTGTGGGGGAGGTACGGCGAGGCGATCTGGGCGCAAGAGTTGAGCGAGCGGGGCGTTCCCGCCGATGCGGGCCACGAGACCTCGACGGTTCGATCGCGTCCCAGGGCGCTCAGAGTCGCGGTCAGGGTCTTGGTCTTGGGGTCGTAGCGGAGACGGGCGAGCGTACCTGGCGCCGACCTGACGAACGGCTGGGCGAGTACGTCTAGCCAGGCCTGGTCGGGCGGGCCTGCACCCTTCCTCACTCCCCAGCCGGCCAGGTCGTTCCACTGCCACCAGGCCCAACCGGTGAGGTACTCGTTGGAGAGGTCGATCTCGGCCTTGGCCCAGGCGACCGCGTTCGCTTGATGGTGGTCGATCCCGAGCTCGCCCGCCCAGTAGGCGGCGGGTATCTGACCCGCCTCGCTGATCCCCTGTTCCAGCTCCGCCCGGAGCGGGGCCGAGTCTCCACCGAAGTTGGGAGGCAGGATGCTCCCCGAGTAAAGGTGGGTGGAGTAGACGAGGTCTCGAGTCGCCAGCGGGCGGATTGCCGTGGGAAGGTCGCCGAAGAGGTCGCCCTCCACGATGAAAAGGTGGTTGGGGTCAACTCGAGACAGGTCCTCAATTCCGGTTGCATAGAAGGGCCAGAGGATGTGGGTCTCGAAGATGGCAGGGGGCACTGGGAAGGGGTGCGGCTCGTTGTAAAGGTCATAGCCCGCGACGGCGGAGTTGACCTTGAACTCGGCCGCGACCTTGGCCCATGCCTGCCAGTAGAGCTGCTGCCAGTTCGGATAAAGCCAGAAGTAGGCCAGGGCGGCGTTGACCGCCGGAGAGACGTGCCTCTGCCAGGCAGCGCTCAGAAAGGGGAGCTCCAGGTTGGGCACCCCTGGCACCGACAGCCAGGCGGGGGCGCCACTCCCCCCGAATCCCACCCCGAAGTCCTCGGTATGCATATCCAGCACCACATAGAGGTGGTGGCTGGCGCAGAGTGAGACCAGATCGGCGATCCGCCGCAGGTAGCTCTGGCTGAAATGTCCTGGCGCCGGCTCCAAGAGTGACCAGGAGATCGGCAGTCGCACAACGTCGAAGCCCTCTTCCTGCATCAGGGCGGCGTCACTCTCGGTCATGGGAGGAGGGGAGGCCGACCCACCGACCTGGAGCAGGGCGTCGTCGTTGAACCCCCGAAGCAGTACCGATCTCCCGGCGCTGTCCACGATCTTGCCGTCTCGGGCCGAGAGCCACGGAAGGGCGCCGGCCGCGGGACGTTGCGGGTCCACTTTGACCGTCAGGGCCGGCACTGGCAGGTACGCCACAGCAGCCACCGCCAGCACCACACCGAGCAGGCTGGTCAGGGGGGACACCCCGCCTGCGCGCTGGCGGCGGGGCGATCTCAACAGTTGGTAGGGCACCCAGCGATTGTGTCTCACCGGCACGGGCGGCCCGAGGGATTTCAGGGGGAGGTGAGGCTACAGCTCATTCGGTGCCGACGTCGGAGTTGGGGGTCGTGCCGTGGAACGAGATGAATCCCTCGATGACCGCACCGCTGTGGGCATCGACCAGAACTGCGTCCAAATCAATCTGTCCCGGCACCGGGGCGTCGCCGATGGAATCGGAGCTGGGACTCAAGAACACTATCCAGCAGAGCCGCCCGGGCGGCCCGATCGCCGTCCCTTCAGCGCCCACCACGGTTGCCAGGACTACCTCCTGCACCGATGACTGCGGTTGCGCCTTGGTCGCGGCCCTGACCGCGGCTTCCGTGTCGGTGCCGGGTTTCCCTACCGGAGTCTGGAGTGTCAGGCCACTCTGGTTCAGGATGGTCTCCTCGCCTGGGAGGACTCCTAGCCCGTTGGGGATGGGAGTCACGTGAATCGCGACTAGGGTGGCGCCACCGACCAGCGCCAGAACCAGTACCAGGCCGAGGGACCGCCACCACCGTCGAGTGGTCTCACCCTGACCCTGGTTCTTCTCGGGCACCGGGGAATCATCGGACTTGGGGAGGGGTCGGGTGGTTTTCGAGAAGACCTAGCGTTTCGGGGTCGCCCCGCTGCGGTACGGTAGGGCTAGCGGGCCGCGAGGGCGGCGCCCGGCTTCAGTGCTACGGAGGTTCGCAGACTTAATGGCCAAGACCGTTGGAATCGACCTGGGAACGACCAACTCGGTGGTTGCCGTCATGGAGGGGGGTGAGCCGGTAGTCATCCCCAATGCTGAGGGTGGTCGCACGACCCCGTCAGTGGTGGCCTTCACCAAGAATGGGGAGCGGCTGGTGGGACAGTTGGCCCGGCGTCAGGCGGCGGTCAACCCTGAGAACACCGTCTACTCCATCAAGCGCTTCATGGGCCGACTCTTCAACGAGGTGGAAGGTGAGCGCAAGATCGTCCCCTACCAGGTCGTGGCCGGCAAGGACGGGCGCGCCGAGGTAGACGTCGCCGGCACCAAGTACACCCCGGAACAGATCTCGGCGATGATCCTGCAGAAGCTGAAGGTAGACGCCGAGTCCTACCTGGGCGAGAAGGTCACCGACGCGGTGATCACGGTGCCGGCTTACTTCAACGATGCCCAGCGCCAGGCAACCAAGAACGCGGGCCAGATCGCCGGGCTCAACGTGCTCCGCATCATCAACGAGCCGACCGCTGCCTCTCTGGCATATGGGCTGGATCGGAAGGAGTCGGAGAAGATCCTGGTCTTCGACCTGGGTGGAGGCACGTTCGACGTCTCAATCCTGGAGGTCGGTGAGGGCGTGTTTGAAGTCAAGTCGACCAACGGTGACACCCACCTAGGCGGCGACGACTACGACCGCCGAATCGTCGACTGGATGGCGGAGGAGTTCAAGAAAGAGCAGGGCATCGACCTCAAAACCGACCGCCAGGCCCTCCAACGTCTCACCGAAGCTGCAGAAAAGGCCAAGATCGAGCTCTCCCAGCTGCAGGAGACCCAGATCAACCTGCCCTTCATCACCGCGGACCAGAACGGGCCGAAGCATCTGGACACCCGCCTCTCGCGGGCTAAGTTTGAGCAGTTGACCGCCGACCTGACCGACCGCTGCCGGGCACCGTTCGAGAACGCCCTCAAGGATGCCGGGATGAAGATCGGCGATCTGGACGAGGTGATCCTGGTGGGCGGCTCCACCCGGATGCCGGTCATCCAGGAGCTGGTCCAAAAGATGAGCGGCAAGGAGCCCCACCGCGGGGTGAACCCGGACGAGGTTGTGGCGGTCGGCGCGGCGATCCAGGCCGGAGTCCTCAAGGGCGAGGTCAAGGATGTGCTGCTGCTGGACGTGACCCCGCTCTCGTTGGGGATCATGACCGAAGGCGAAGTGAACACCCGACTGATCGAGCGCAACACGACCATCCCAAGCAGCAAGACTCAGGTCTTCTCGACCGCCGCGGACAACCAGTCCTCAGTGGAGATCGTGGTTCTGCAGGGCGAGCGCCCGTTGGCCAAGGACAACCGGACTTTGGGGCGGTTCATGTTGGACGGCATCCCGCCGGCTCCCCGGGGGGTGCCACAGGTGGAGGTCACCTTCGACATCGACGCCAACGGAATCCTCAACGTGACCGCCAAGGATCTGGGAACTGGCAGGGAGCAGAAGGTGACGATCACCGGGTCCACCACCCTCAAGAAGGAGGAGGTGGAGAAGATGGTCAAGGAGGCGGAGTCCAACGCCGAGGAGGACCGCCAGCGGGCGGAGGACATCACCAAGCGCAACCAGGCGGACTCTTTGATCTACTCCGCCGAGAAGACCCTCCGCGAGCACGGCGAGAAGGTGACCCAGGAGCTCCGGGACGAAGTCACCCAGAAGACCGACGCTCTCAAAGAAGCGGTTGCGGCGCAGAACTCGGCGGACATCGAGAGCCGTCAGGCTGAGCTCTCCGAGTCCCTGCAGAAGGTAGGCCAGGCGGTGTACCAGAACGCCGCACCGCCAGCTGCCGAAGGCGAATCAGGCGGGGGCGAAGATATCCCTCCTGCCGAGGGTTCACCGGATGCCCCGCCAGGCGCCGACGGGGATGTCGTCGACGCTGAGTTCAAGGAAGTTTGAGTCGGTCCAAGCTCGGTCTCGCGACCTGGCTTGGGCTGAGTGTGCTCGGTTACGCGGCACTGGTCGGCACGGCGCGTCGTAGCCTGGTCGCCGACCCGTCGCCGTCGGAGCTCGAATCCGCTCTGGACGGTTGGTTGACGGAGGCAGGCCTCAAGGCCATCCACCGCTACGTGCACACGCCGGTGGGCCGGGTGCACGTCCTCCTAGCCGGGCGGGGGGCGCGAGTTGTGCTGATGCTCCCCGGGCTGGAAGCATCAGCGGGTGATTTCGCTGAGCTAATGGCTCGTCTCGGTAGCCGCTACCGGGTGGCGGCGATCGACCTGCCAGGCAGCGGTCTTAGCGATCCCGTCAGCTTCCAGGGTCACCCGCGACTGGCCTGGAATCAGGTGGTCGAGACGGTGGCCGACCAGTTGGGGCTGACCGATTTCGTCCTGGTTGGCCACTCTCTGGGCGGGCTGGCGGCGGGCGGCTTTGCGATCGCCCACCCTGACCGCATTCGCCAGCTCGTCTTGATCAGCCCGCTCGGGCTCGGCCGGCGGATCCCACGCCTTTGGACTTTCGCCACGGTGCCGGGTGTGATGGACCTGCGTGGGCTCTACGACCGGATCCAACTGGTCCGCCATATCGGTCGCCGACAGAACGGACCGGGTGCTGCCCTTCAGGGGGTGGCGGAGGCGGCTTGGGTGAAGTATCAGCTGCTGGCCGGCCTGCGCTTTGGCCGTGGCTCCGAGCTGGGGATCATCGGTCGACTGTTCAATCGATCCGGCCTACGAACTGAGACCCAGCTCCTGCCGGCCCTGGGTCTGCTCTCGGGCCGGACACTGGTGCTGTGGGGAGGCCACGACCGCCGGCTACTGCTCCGAGATGCCGCACCGGAACTCCAGTTCTTCAACGGGATTCGGCTGGAGGTGGTCCCCGGCGCCGGTCACCTGCTGCCGGTGGTCGAGCCCAGCCTGACGGCCCAACTGATCACCGACTTCCTGGAGACCGCCAGCCGCTAGAAGGGCCGGTTTGCCCCAATCGTCGACTGGGTAAATGCAAAGGGTGGAGACATTGCCCAAGGCGGTGACGAGTGCAGCTTGAGCGCCTGACGCAGCGGAGTCGGGAGTCTCTGGAGCGAGCCCAGGAGCTGGCGACAGAATTGCAGCACCCCGAGGTCGGACCGGAACACCTGCTGCTGGCCCTGATCGACCAGAGTGACGGTGTGGTGGCGCCCCTCCTGCGCCAGGTCGAGGTCGATCCGGACCAGGTGCGCAGTCGACTCATGGCTGACCTCGAGAGCCGTCCCAAGCAGCAGGGAGCGTCACCCAGGATCTCGAGCGAGCTGGAAGCGGTGCTCAACAACGCCTTTGACCGGATGACCAAATTAGGGGACGAGTACTGCAGCACCGAGCATCTACTGCTGGCCTTGGCCGCGCACAAGGGCGGGCCGGCGTCAGGAATCCTGGCTCAGTTGGGGGCTACTGCGCAGCGACTCGAGTCAGCGCTCGACGCGCTGCGTCAGGCGCAGAAGGTCACCGACCCCAACCCTGAGAGCAAATTCCAAGTGTTGGAGCGATACACCCAAGACCTGACCCAGCAAGCCCGCGAGGGCAAACTCGACCCGGTGATCGGCCGGGATGAAGAGATCCGCCGAACCATGCAGGTGCTTTCACGGCGCACCAAAAACAACCCGGTCCTGATCGGGGAGCCGGGGGTGGGCAAGACCGCCATCGTCGAGGGGCTGGCCCAACGAATTGCCAGCGGAGACGTACCTGAGACCCTCAAGGATCGTCGGGTGGTGGCTCTTGACCTGGGTGCCCTGGTGGCAGGAACCAAGTTTCGCGGCGAGTTCGAGGACCGCCTCAAGGCCCTGCTCAAGGAGGTGACCGGCTCGGACGGCCGAATCATCATGTTCATCGACGAGCTTCACACCCTGATCGGGGCCGGGGCCGCCGAGGGGGCGATGGACGCCGGCAACATGCTCAAGCCAGCGCTGGCTCGGGGCGATCTGCGGGCCATCGGGGCCACCACCTTCGAGGAGTACCGCAAGCACATCGAGAAGGACGCAGCCCTGGAGCGGCGCTTCCAGCCGGTGCAGGTCGGGGAGCCCTCGGTGGAGGACACCATCAGCATCCTGCGCGGGCTGAAAGAGCGTTACGAGGTGCACCACGGGGTGCGGATCAAGGACTCCGCGCTGGTGGCGGCGGCCGTGCTCTCCAGCCGCTACATCTCCGGGAGGTTTCTCCCCGATAAAGCGATCGACCTTATCGACGAGGCCGCATCCCGACTCCGGATGGAAATCGATTCGATGCCGGTGGAACTGGACGCGGTGGAGCGCCAGGTACGCCAGTTGGAGATCGAGCGCGAGGCCCTCCGCAAGGAGTCGGACCGGGCGTCGGCCGACCGACTCCAGGCGCTAGAGCGTGAGCTAGCGGAGCTCCAGGAGAGCGCCGTCGGATTGCGTCAACGGTGGGAGCAGGAGAAGGGGGTGATCGGCGAGATCCAGGCCACCAAGCAAGAGATCGAGAAGACGGCCTTCGAGGCCGAGCGCGCCGAGCGGATGGCCGATTTCGGCAGGGCTGCCGAGTTGCGCTACGGCAAGCTCAACGAGTTGCGGCAGCAGCTGGAGCAGGAGCAGGTGCAGCTCACCAAGGACCAGGGCGGGACCCCGCTGCTGCAGGAGGAGGTAGGGGAGGAGGACATCGCCGAGGTGGTCGCGCGCTGGACCGGGATTCCCGTCCAGCGGATGCTCGAGGGAGAGATGCACAAGCTGCTGGAGATGGAGGACCGTCTCCACCAGCGGGTGGTCGGCCAAGACGAAGCGATCGCCGCGGTCGCCAGCGCGGTGCGGTTGGCCCGGGCCGGGCTCAACGATCCCCGCCGGCCACTAGGGTCTTTCATCTTCCTGGGGCCGACCGGGGTCGGCAAGACGGAGGTGGCGCGAGCGCTCGCCGAGTTCCTGTTCGACAGTGAGGACGCCTTGGTTCGGCTCGACATGAGCGAATACATGGAGAAGCATGCCGTGGCGCGCCTAGTCGGAGCACCGCCAGGGTACGTCGGGTACGAGGAAGGTGGGCAGCTCACGGAGGCGGTCCGGCGCCGGCCCTACGCGGTTCTGCTTCTGGACGAGATCGAGAAGGCCCATCCCGACGTATTCAACATCCTTCTCCAGCTGCTCGACGATGGCCGCCTGACCGATGGCAAGGGCCGGACGGTGGACTTCCGCAATTGCGTGGTGGTCATGACCAGCAACCTGGGCAGCCCATTGATCGCCGCCCTTCCAGATCACCCCAGTGAGCAGCAAGAGGAGACCGCCCGGGCCGAGGTGATGGTCGAACTCCGCCAGCATTTCCGTCCCGAGTTCCTAAACCGGATCGACGACGTGATCCTCTTCCACCGCCTTGATCAATCCCAGATCGAGCGCATCGTGGAGCTCCAGCTCCGCCAGTTGGAGGCGCGTCTGGCGAATCGACGGTTGGGCCTGCACGTGCTGCCAACCGCCCGGGCCTGGCTGGCCGAGCAGGGCTACGACCCGGTCTACGGAGCCCGTCCGCTGCGCCGGGTCCTCCAGCGTCAGCTGGGTGACCGGATCGCCACAGCAGTCCTGCGAGGGGAGTTCTCCGAGGGCGACACGATCGTAGTTGACGCAGGAGAACAAGGGCTGAGCCTCACTCGAGTATCGGATTCGGCGGCGCCGTCTGCTCCGGAATTCACGGCGGAGACCAGCGCCCCGGCGGGCACGAGGGAAGCCACTTCTCACCTCACCGACTGAGGGGCCGCGCCGAGGAAGTGCCGGGGCGGCGATTCGGGGCATTGGTAAACTCGCCGTCGCCGCCGACGTAGCTCAGTGGTAGAGCAGCGGTTTCGTAAACCGCTGGCCGGGAGTTCGAATCTCCCCGTCGGCTCCCGCTCCTGGTACTACAGGGAGTCGCTGGGGGCCGATTTGCGCCCGAAGATTACGCGATTCGCCGCCTGACATCCCCACCCGTCTGTCATCTGCTCCGATTGCATCGGTTGGGATTGTGGCTGCCTCCGATCCGTGACACGGTGCCTTCACGTTGACCCAAGCGAGCCATCTCGCTTGGACCGGGAGGAGGGTACGCGTGCGGCATTTTGTCACATTAGTCTTGGCTGCCGTGTTTGTGGCCGGACTGATCGCCGTGGAGTCGGGCATCAGCGCCCAATCGAGCCGGGCTCCCGTGCGCTCCAGCGGTCAGGCCCTCTCCGGGGCGCCCGCGATCACTACTGGTCACAAGAAGAAGAGGAAAAAGCCCAAAAAACACGAGGCGGCGTCCACCGCCAACTTCAACTCCTGCAAGGTAGTGACCCAGTCGGAGGCAGCCAGCGCCATCGGCCAACCTGTGACCCCAGGTGTTCTTGGCAACGCCACCGTCGAAGGGGGTCTCGCCTGCGTCTTCTACGGGCCGTCGGCGCTCACCCCGCACACGCCGAATGTGACTCAGGCTGACTCCGTCCGGGTGGTCGTGGTTGAGGGTTCCGACGCCTTGGCTTGGTACAACAACTACAAGACCCAGGTCAGCCCCCAACCCATCACCGGGTACGGAGACCAGGCCTACTACGACGGGTACGCCCCGCTAAGCGTGCTCAAAGGCGACCACTACCTCCGTATCGCGGTTTCCTCGGCAGACGCTCCGCCGTCGTTGACCGACGAAGAGCAACTCGCCGCCGCGATTTTGCCGAAGTTGTAACTTCCAGGGTCGCGACGGGAATCTACCCACAATGAAATGAAGCAAGGGGCAGGTCCGTGATCGTCCGGTGCGGATCGGCCCAGTCGAGTAGTTCTGCACGAGGTGCCAGACTCGTTCGCTCCTTCCCGGGCGAGTGGTCCGTTCGCCTGTCGAGACCGACTTGCGTCGGTCCGATTATCACCTCGGATACCCGTGCGGTCACTACGTAGCCAGTCCAACATGTTGCGCCAACTCTGGGAGCACCGCGATGCCTGGGCCTACTGCACTAGCCGGACGACCTGGTGCTGACCTCCTGGTGGCGTGCGACGGAGAAGCCAAGGACGATCGGTATATCGACGGCGAAAATCGTCAGCGTGATCGTCATGAGCAGCAGAAGCGCACCTCTGGTCTGGTCGACCAAGAGGACGAACTCGAGCATTCCCGCAATAACCACATAGGCCACCAGGGCC
>JBAWFE010000016.1:0-5389 GCA_049591595.1 Candidatus Dormiibacterota bacterium | reverse complement strand
CCCGGTCCCGACGGTTCCCTCCATGGCGATCAGAACGGTCAGCAGCATGCCGGCGAAGAAGGGCGGCGCCCCGGTCGCAACCAGCGGGATCACCAACACCAAGGGGAAGGCCAGCTTGATGACCAGCGCCCGGCGGCGGGCCAGAGTTCCCCGCAGCTCCAGCTGCCAGAGCTGAGTTGATCGAGGCGGTTTGACCCCGGCCACCTTGGGCTCGGCCCGCTGGAACGCTACCTCACTACGCTCAGTCACGAAGCGCCCGCCCGGTCAGCCTGAGGAAGCAGTCAGCCAGTCCTGGGTCGCGCACTTTCAGGTCCACCAAGTGCAGATCGAGGTCTCCCAGGGTAGACAGAATGTCAGGTATGAGGCCCTCTCGTTGCCGGGCGAGGATCAAGAGGCCGCCCTCCGCTTCCGCCGCTCCCTCTACCCCAGCTACCGCTCTCACGGATGCGGCTGGCGATGGCCCCCGATAGCTGAGTTTGATCTCTCTGGTCCCATCCAGCTCAGCCAACAGGTCGGCGAGTGGCGCGTCGCGGACCGCCTCTCCATCGACCAGAAAGCAGACCCGGGTCGCCACCTGCTCCACAAAGTCGGTGTCGTTGGTGGAGATGCAGGTGGCCAGACCCATCAGGGCCCGGTTGCGCACGGTCTCACCCAGCCACTGGCAGCCGCTGACATCCAGCCCCAGGGTGGGCTCGTCCAAGAGAAGGAGCGGTGGGTCACCCACCAGAGCCTCCGCCAGCAACACCCGGCGCCGCATTCCATAGGAGAGGCGCGCGAGGGGGTCAGCTCCGAGCTCGGCGACCGCCGCTGCCTCCAATGCCGGTTCCCAGAGGTGACGATCCACCTTTCGTGCTGTGCAAAAGAAGGCGAGGTTCTGGCGGGCACTCAGCTCGTCGGCGTGGGCGGTGGCGTCGAAGACAACGGCCAACTGCGTCCTAGCCGCCTGGCGGTCGCTGTCGCCAAACCAGTAAAGCTCGCCTGAGCTAGGGCGAGACCTGGTCGCCAGGCAGCGCAGCAGGGTCGTCTTGCCGCTTCCGTTGGGACCGACCAGCGCCTGCACTTCACCGGGGCGGACGGTGAGGTTGACCGGGCCCACACCTCGACCGTTGCGATAGCGCCGGCTGAGACCAGTCGCCGCCAGCCAGGGTTCGGTCAGAGAAAGCTCACTCAATGAACTCGATGGTCGTGCCATCGGTCACCTCGACCAATCCCCCGGGAACGGTGAAAGCAACCTGAAAAGCCAGGATGCGCTGGCCGACCTCCACCTGATGCCCGACCAGCCGAGAGCGAACTAAGTGGCTGATGAACCCGGGAGCTCGACGGTTGACCTTCCGGAGTACGACCCGTTCGGCCTGCCCCACAGGCCCGGGGGGCAAAATCGGTGGCACACGCGCGAGTTTACGTGCCTCGCAGACGCAGTAGTTGTGCTCTGGGGGCGGCCAAGTGGTACATATGCACCTGGTGAGACTGCTCCATTGCGCGGACGTGCACATCGACGCGGCCTTTCAGGGACTCGGCGAGACGATGGGCAAGCGACGCCGGGCGGCTTTACGGCAGACCTTTCAGAACGTCGTGAAGCTGGCCCTGGAGCTCCAGGTTGATGCACTCACCATCGGTGGTGACCTCTATGAGGACCTTCGCTCCCGTCAGGATGCGGCCCGCTTCCTGGCTGAGCAGCTGGGCCAGCTGCCCTTCCCAGTGCTGATCGCCCCTGGCAATCACGACTACTGGCACGCGGGATCGCTCTACGCCACCAACGACTGGCCGGACAACGTGCTGATCTTCTCCACCAATCAGTTCTCCCCGGTGGAAGTGGCTGGCCACCGGATCTTCGGGGTCGCCCACGACAAGCCCAAGGGAACCGGCAACCTGCTGGCGGGGTTCAAGGTCCCGGACGGTTTGCCGGCGATCGCTCTCTTTCATGGGTCGGAGCGAGGCCAGATGCCGGACCAAGGGGAGGGCAAGGAGGACCACGCACCGTTCTCCGAGTCGGAGATCGGCAAGGCCGGGTTCCGATTCGGGCTGCTCGGTCATTTTCACAAGCCGAGGGCTACCGACCTGCTGGTCTATCCCGGCAACCCGGAGCCGCTGACATTTGGCGAAGATGGTGTCCGGGGTGCTGCCGAGGTGGACTTTGCCCCCAGCACCCCCAGCGTCAAGATCCACCCGGTCAACACCTTCACCCTCAGTGAACTGGACGTGGACGTCACCGACTGCCAGCATTCGGACGCGGTTCTGCAGCGGGTACGGGACGCCCTGCCCCAGGGCTCAGACCAGGGCGCCCGGGTCCGGCTGGTCGGGGAGATGGTCCTCGGGATGCAGCTAGGCCCGTCGGAGCTGGTCCGGCGGCTTAGAGAAGGCGACCGCTGCATAGATGTGGTGTTCGCTGCTCGGCCCGCCCTGGACCTGGAGCAACTGAAGCAGGCGCCGGACATCAGAGGACAATTCGTCAGAGCCCTGATGGAACGCAATGACTTCGACTCCGAGCTGGTCCAATCCGCCCTCCGGGCCGGGGTGGAGGCGCTCCAGGGAGAGGAGCCCGCCATCCTGTGATGACTCTCGGCGTAGGGAGGGGGTGCCGCAAGTGAAGGTGGTGTCGGTGAAGCTGCAGGGCTTCGGCGCGCTCAGCGGGCGGTTCAAGCTGGACGAGAAGCTCACCGTCGTCGGCGGTCCCAACGAGTCAGGCAAGAGCACCCTGCACACGGCCATCCGGGTGGCCCTCTGCGGGGTTGACCTACCCGCGCGCGGGCGGATGCTGAAGGAGACCGAGGAGGTGCTTCGCCGGTTCCGCCCCTGGCGGGGAGGCCCCTTCGCCGTCGAGGCGGAGGTCGAGCTGGAGGGCGGGCGGTACCGCTTCGTTCGTGACCTGGAGCACCCTGACAGCGCCCAAGTGTTCGATCTGGTGAAGGGCGGCGAGGTTACTGACAGGTTCCGTCGGGGCCGGACCGTGGACGTCTCGGTCGGGCTGGGGATGAGCCGGGACGCCTTCCTGGCCGTCTCGACCGTGGCCCAGGATCAGATCCTGAGCCTCACCGGCGAGTCGCTCCAAGAAGACCTGCAGCGGGCCAGCGCCACCTCCGGCGGGGACAGCACGGCGCGCTCCGCGATCGACCTCCTGGACCGTTGGCGCCAGGAGCACATCCGGGGCGACCGCACCACCACCAAGCCGCTAGACAAGAACAAGCGGCCCAGGGAGCTGGAGGACGCCCAGTCCAGGCTGGCCCAGGCGCTGGAGCTGCGCCGGCAGCTGACCGAGGACCTGGCCAACCAGGAGACGCTGCGCGAGGAGCTCAGCCTGGTGGAGGTCAACACCAAGACCCATGAGGTGGCCTGGAAGACGGCCGAACTGGCGGAGATCCAGCAGGACATCAGTGCGGTCGGGGAGATCGACCAGCAGCTGGAGAAGACTCCTGACCTGCGCCTGCCCAAGGACCCGGCGACTCTCAGGGAGGCCGCCACCGGGGCCCGGGGGCTGGCCCAACAGTGGCAGGAGGCGGACGCCCAGCTGAAGGCGCTGGCGCCACTCGGCCAGGAGCTGGAGCGGGTCTCCCAGCAGTCCGCCCAGAGCGAGCTGGCCTTCCTGGTGGGCGCGCTGGAGCAGCCGATGCCCCCCCTGCCGCCCGTCTCCGATCTCCCCGGACGGCTCGACCTGCTGGACCACCGCCGGATCGCCTTTCGGCGCTGGTTTTCCGACACTGTGGCTCTGGTGGGCGGTGCCGCCGGGGCAGTCCTGGTCGTCTTCGGCCTCTTGCGCGGGGGCTCGGTCGGGATTCCGATCGCGGCTGGGGGGCTGGTCGTCCTGGTTGTGACCGCGACCGTCTTCTACGGCCTGCAGCGACGGGTGAGGCTCTTGCTGGCGGTGGGGGGATTCACCTCTATCGGGCAGATGCGCAAAGCCTCCCGGACCCTGGATCCAGACCTGGTCAAGGCGGTCGCCAGCCGGGACAAGGTGGAGGCGGAGCGCTCCCAGGCTCAGAAGCGGCTTGCCGAGCTCGGGATAGGCAAGGTCGAGGTGGGTCACCTCAAGGAGCTGGCGGACCAGCTCCCCGCCGCTCAGGAGTCGCTCCAGCAACGCACCTCTTTCACCACCACCGCCCAGCGCTTCCGAGACGAACTGGTCGCCCGGGCCAAGCGGGCGGGGATCTCCGGCAACGATCCTCCTCAGCTGGCGAGCGAGCTCGGCACCCGGTTGCATCAGCTGGACGAGGCTGAGGACTCAGCCCGACTGCGGAGTGGGCTCCAGGCGCGCCGCACCGAGCGGCTCGCTGGTCGGGACCTCAGGGGGCTCTCCAAGCGCGCGGAGCAGTTGAGCCGGGAGCTGGTCGCTTTGGAGGCGATCCGGGAGACCGCCACCCAGCAGGTCCCTTCCGACGAGCTCCGTCGCGAGTACGACGAGGCAGTCCACCGCCGGGAGGAGATCCGCAGCCAGCTGCTGCCCCTGCAGGGACGGCTCCAGGAGCAGCTTAAACTGGCCGGCGACGTGGCCGCCCTGGAAGAGCGGGTGGCTGAGCTGAGCGACGAGGTCGCCAAGCTGACCAGAGCCGAAGAGGCGGTGAAGCTGGCGATCAGCGAGCTGGAGCGCGCAGAGGGGCTGGTTCACAACGACCTGGCCCCGATCCTGGCCGAGGGCCTCCAGAGCTGGCTGCCGGCCATCACCAGCCAGCGCTACCACCACGTCTGGGTAAATCCCTCGGACCTCTCCATGCACGTCTCAGCCGAAGACCAAGGAGCCCAGATCAGAGTCGACGACCTCTCCCAGGGGACCCGGGAGCAGATCTACGTAGCTCTGCGCACCGTGCTAGCCAAGGCGCTCTCCCCGAAAGGGGAGACGGTCCCGCTCTTCTTCGATGACCCCTGCGTCAGCGCCGATGACGGCCGCTGCATCGCCCTACTGGACACCCTCCGCGACCTCTCCAACAACGCCCAGGTGGTGGTCTTCTCGCACGAATCTAGGGTTGGCACCTGGGCCGCCCGTAATGAGGTCCCCATCCTCACCATGACCTTGGTGCCCGCCTCGGTTGGGAAGGAAGGCACGCCCGCCGGCGAAGCGACGCCAGCCGAAGGCTAACCTCATTTGAGGATCGTTTCCCTGCTGCCGAGTTCGACCGAGATCTGCTTCGCGCTGGGCTTGGGGCAGAGCCTGGTGGGGGTTACCCATGAGTGCGACTTCCCGCCCCAGGCCACCTATAAGACGGTGATGACTCGCAACCTGCTCCAGCTGGAGGAAGCCACCCCATCCGACATCGACCGTCACGTTAGGGGGGCCCTCCACGAGGGGAGCAGCCTCTACGCCCTGGACCAGGAGGCGCTGCGGCGTGCCCGCCCCGACGTGATCATCACCCAGGAGTTGTGCGAGGTCTGCGCGGTCGCCTACCGCCAGGTGCTGGAC
>JBAWFE010000015.1:0-1915 GCA_049591595.1 Candidatus Dormiibacterota bacterium | reverse complement strand
CCCTGATCGGAAACGGCACCGGGCTGGCGATCAGCACAGTGCGCTCCCTGCGAGCGGAGTTGAGCGGACACCTGCTTCGGCCGGTCCACTGGGCCCGCACCATGACCTCCATGCAGGCGCTCAAGGTGGGGACTGTGGTCGAGCTGGGGCCGGGCCGAGTGCTGGCCAGCCTCGCCGCCAAGCATATGCCCGGAGTGGCGACCTGGAACGCCGACGAGCTCCTGGTGGAGGGCGCCGAGTAGCGTGGACTTAGATCTCTCCGGCCGCTCGGCCCTGGTCACAGGAGGCGGCAAGGGGATCGGTGCCGCCATCTCCCGCGAGCTCTCCGAGATGGGTGCCCGGGTGGTCATCAACTACCGCTCCGACCGGGAGGCGGCTGAGGCCACCGCCAGCTCCCTCAACCAGGCCACTGTCGTCGGTGCCGATGTCGGCGACCCCGAGCAGGTGGCCAAGATGGTGAATGAGGCGGGCCCCTTCGATGTGGTTGTCAACAACGCGGGCCTGCTCCGGGACCGCTTGCTGCTCCGCATGTCAACTGACGACTGGGACCAGGTGCTGCGCACCGATCTCTCCGCCGCCTTCCATGTGACCAAGGCGGCGGTGCCGCACATGCTCAAGAGCCGCTGGGGCCGGATCGTCAACATCAGCTCGATCGTGGGACTCGGGGGCAACCCTGGTCAGGCCAACTACGCCGCCGCCAAGGCGGGGCTGGTCGGCCTTAGCAAGTCAGTTGCCAAGGAGCTGGGATCGAGGAACATAACCTGCAACGTGGTGGCGCCAGGTTACGTTCACACCGAGCTGACCGCCTCTTCGATCACCGAGGAGATGCTGGCCGAGCTGATCAAGATGACCCCGCTTCGCCGCCAGGGCCAGGCGGAGGAGATCGCTGCCGCGGTCGCCTTCCTCTGCAGCCCGGCCGCAGCCTTCATCACCGGAGCGGTCCTGGTGGTCGACGGTGGACTCGCTGCCTGACCGGGATCGTCAAGTCAGCTGGGACACGCCCCGCTTCTGGGGTCCACTCCGCCTGGGAGCGAGATACCATCGGCCTTGAGCGGCGGCGAAGCTTGATCAAGGGCCTTGAACGAGGCTCTACCGGAGGGAGGTGAAACGAGTGGACTCTGCAGATTTCGCCCGAATCCAGCAGGCATTTGAGGCCGCCGATGTCGCCCAAGACGTGGCTCCACTGGAGGCCGTGCTCGACCCCCAGGTGGCCTGGGCGGCCAAGACCGCAGGCCCGGGAAACTGCCATTCCCGAGAGGAGGTCCTGGGGATCTGGCGCGCCGGGATTGCCCAGGGGATAGTGGGTCACATCGCGGAGTTCAAGGAGGTCCGCGGTCGGATCCTGTTCGTTCTGCGGCGTGAAAATCTGCCGCCGGGTCAGCCGGTCCTGGGCACCCATATCCTCTCGGTCCACCACGGCCTGGTGATCCAGATCCAGGATTACGAGACCCCCGATGAGGCACTTCAGGCACTGGAGCCCAACCAGCTCTCCGATAGCTGATCCCCCGATCGACGTGGACGGCCGTCGGTAACATCTCGGGGTGGTCGCAGAGAGTTCGGGTCCGCCCCCCACTCCGGGAGCTACGCAGCTGGGAGGGGAGCTGAAAGCGAGGCTTGAGCAGCTCGGGTACGTCGGCTGGAGAGGTGGCCCGGCGGATCCCTCGGCGTGGGCGGTGTGGGCGGCGCTATCTGCGCGCTGGGAGCGTCGGCTCACCCTGATCGACCTGTATCAGCTGGAGGCAACGGCGCGAGGAATCCCAGTCGCCGAGCTGCCCCAGGAGGACCGGGCTCGAATGGCGGCCCAGGTGTGGGCGGTGCAGTTCCCTGGCTGGGGCTTAGCCGGCGGCTGGTCCCGCTCGCCAGTGCCGGTGGAGGTCGTCGCCTACGACCCGACGTGGCCCGCCAGGTACGCGGA
>JBAWFE010000014.1:0-3933 GCA_049591595.1 Candidatus Dormiibacterota bacterium | reverse complement strand
GCTTCGTGCGGTCAAGGGACAGTCACCTGCTCCCAGTCAGAAGTGGTGGTCCGCCTCGAGGTGCGGCTGAGCCGGGTGATCACGGCACGGTCGCCAGGTTACTGCCCGTCGAAGCCCGTCGTCCCGCGTCAGAGTCGCCTCATGACTCAATCTGAGCCAACCCGCCGTAGCTGTCTGGGCGCCGCCCGACGCTAGCCGCGATGCCGAGGCGGTCAGACCAGGCCGGCTAGCCTTCTGCCAACTCCTCGCCGAGCATGGTCGGCGCGTAGGAAGGGTGAGAGATAGCGAGCCTGGTCTTGGCGCCCTCCAGCAACCCGCTGCTGGGGCTGCTGGTGGTGAGGGCAGCGATGAAGTCCTGACCAGGGATGCGATAGAGGGTGCACGCCTCCAGCGCCTTCACCGTGGCGGTCCTGGGCACCCTCGCCAGCAGTCCGATCTCGCCGAAGTATGTGCCCGGTCCCATGACCCTGAGCCGCCGGGCGTGCTCGGCCTCGCCCTTGGCGGAGACCGCCACCTCCCCGGTGAGCAGGACGAAGAAGGCATCCGCGGTGTCCCCTTCCTGAATGATCACCTCGCCGGACGGGGCTGAGGTCTCTGTGCAGGCCGCGGCCAGCCGTTCCAGGGCGGCTCGCGAGCCGGCGGCGAAGATGCCGAGCTGCTCCAGAACCTTGATCCGGGGAGCGAGTTCGGCAACTCGGCGAACCGCCGTGCGATCCATTCGATGCAGCCAGGGATAGGCGCAGCAGGCGAGGCCTGGGATGGCGAGCCCGGCCAGCAGGAGACTCGCGTGCAGCCCCAGCGTGCTGATCGCCGCCGCCCCGAGCGCAGACCCCAGGGAGATCGCCGCCAGCACCAGGGCGAAGAAAACCCCGAAGACCCGGGCCACCATGGTGGGCGCCACCGAGCGCTGCATGGCGGTCACCGCCAACACGTCTACCACCAACGTTCCGCCGCCGCGAATCACCTCGAGGAAGAATCCCAGCGCCGGAGCGTGGACCAACAGCATGAGGGCGGTAGGCACGCAGTACACCACCATCCCCAGCGTGATGATGATCCCGAGCCGGGGCCGCGAGGCCAGTTGGTTCACCACCAGGGCCGCGAGGATGCCGCCCACACCGAGGGCGGCCATCAGGTAGCCAAAGCCGGTCGCCCCGGTGCCCAGCTGCAGCTTGCTGATGTAGACGAAAAGCACCGTGTCGGTCCCGTAGACGAAGCTGGCCAATACGCTAAAGCTGACCAGCACCAGCACCAACGACGACTCCGTGATGGCCTTGAACCCGGCCGCCACCTGGCGCAAGACTCCCGCGGAGCCACCCTCGCTCACGTCGCTGGGATGGGAGCGGGCCCGCAGCCGGCTCACCAGGAGTGCCGCGATCAGAAAGCTGGCCGCATTGATGGCGAACACCGACGCCGCCGAGCCTGTCAGCAAGAGCAAGGCGCCCACGGCGGGGCCGACGATGATCACCAAGTTGTCGATGGTGCTGTTGACCGCGTTGGCGGCAGCTAGATCGTCCTCGCCGGCCAGCTGCGGGATCATCGCCGCCACCGCCGGTGCATACGGCTGAGCGCACATGGCGGCGATCGCACAAAGGACGAGGATGAGCGGGATAGGGGCGTGGAGCACGACCGACAGGCAGATCAGAACCTGCACGGTCGCCAAGACCAGGTCGCAGGTGATCAGCAGTCGGACTCGCTCGAAGCGCTCCGCAATGATCCCCCCATAGGGCGAGAGGAACATCGCCGGCACGAAGCGGACCAAGAACACCGCGGACACCACGAATGCCGAGTGGGTTCGATCAAAGACGTAGACCGCCAGGGCCACGTTGTAGGCCCAGGAGCCGGTCGCGGAGATGACCTCGCCGCTCAGCAGCAGGCGCAGGTCACGGTGCGACAGCGCCGCCCGGTAGGGCCCGAAGATCGCGCCGAGCCGCATCATTCACTCCCGCAAAGAGGCGCACGGTTTTCCTCCGGCGCCGCCCCCGATCTCCGATGACCGCCGCTCGGAAGCGAGGTGCCGACCCCCTTCTCAGCGACTAGGTGGGGATGGTATCAGCCGTCCGCGGTCGCCAAGAGGTCCCGGGCTCGACTGAGCTGGGAGGTCGCGCCGAGCCGCTCGAGTTCTTCGGCAGCGCTCTCCAGGGTCGGCGACGCCGGGGGGTCCTTCTCGGTGCGCGAAGCCGACCAGTCGACCACCGTCCGAGCCACCCAATAGGAGTAACCGAGAGCAGAGAAGGCCTCGGCTGCCGATTGGAAGAGCCGTCCGGACGCCTTGCCGCTCACGCCCGGGACCAGCGCCTGGTACCGCAGCGATTGGGCGTCGAGGTACGGCGGCGTGTGCCCGGATGGTGCGTCGCGGAGTCGCTGGAGCAGGGTCTTCAACTCGGAGGCGGAGCCTGATTGAACGGCCGCTTCACAGGCGTCAGGCCAGGCCTGGCGGGCGATCTCGTGACGCCAACCGAAGCTGGGGACGGCAACCTCCAGCGCCGACCGGGCAACGGCCAACGCTGGTTCCGCCATTCCCTCGGTCAGCAGAACCGTCCCCTCCAAAGCCAGGCGCAGCGTACGGGGCTCACTGGAGTCATGCTCGGCCCACCTGGTGAGTCGGGCGAGCTCCTCCCGCGCGGCGCCAGCCTCCCCCCGGAGTGCGTGCAGGAGGACCAGCCGGCTGTGGAGGATCTCCTGGCCGTGGTGCTCTTCTTTGAGCAGAGCTACCGCCACCGCCTCCGCGCCGGCCCAGTCGCCTGCGAACAGCTGGGCGAGCATCAGATTGCCGCTCAGAAAGGTCTCCGAGTACCGCTGTCCCAGCCGCCGGGAGATGGCCAGGGCGGACTCCAGGTGGGAGATCGCCTCGGGCAGGTCATTCGCCATCCGGGTGTCGGCGCTGTTGGCATGGCCGGAGAGCAGCTCCTCAGAGGCCAGCTCGCGGGACTCGGCGATCTCAATCGTGCGCTCGAAGAACTCCAGAGCCTGTTCGGACTGGCCAGCGGATCGCAGCAGCAAGGCATTGGTCTCCAGCGCATCACAGAGCACCTGGGGCAGGTCCAGCTCCTCAGCCAGCACCAGCGCCCGCTCCACCTGGGGAAGGGCATCGGAGCTGGCGCCCGAGATCGAGAGCTCCCGACCCAACTGGGAGCAGACCCGGGCCAGAGCGGGCCCCGGCGGCCCCTGGTCGAGCACCTCGAGCGCTTTCCGGAGCCGGCCGATCGCCTCCCCGGCTCGTCCCAGACGGCCCAGAGCGCTGCCGATCTCCCCCTCCAGGCGGGCCGCGTCCACGGTTCGACCGGCGTCGCTGTGGGCGCGGGCCACCCGCTCGAAGAGCTCCAGCGACTCGGCCACGCTTCCGGCCCGGAAATACATCTGGGCGGCCGCCTCCCTATGGGCCAGCGCCTCGCCAGAGCCGGCGACCAGCTCGGCTGCCTGGAGGAGGTAGGTGGCCGCCCGCTCCGGTGCCCCCACGGTGGCCGCCCGTTGGGCACCCCGAACCAGCCACTCGCCGGCAAGAGATCTCACCTCGGCGGCGTCGGCTGCGGCCGGGTCGGCCAAGTAGGCGTCCCGGTAGTGGTCGGCGATCGACTCCGCCACCTCCTCTCCACCAGCGGCGTAGATCGAACGTAGGTGGACCGCCACCGCGAGGTGCCGAGCGCGGCGCTCTCGCTTCCCGAGCCGGTCGTAAGCGATCGTCCGCAGGAGGGTCTGGCTGAAGGCGAAGCCACTCCCCTCGTCCTCCCGCCAGTTCACCGCTTCGGTGAGCACCTGCTTGCGCTGGAGCGACTGCAGCAGCCGTTCCAACTCAGCTGGCGGCAGGGTGCTGATCCCTTCGACCGCATCACGGCCGAAGGCTAGACCTAGGACCGCTAGATCCTTGACCAGGGCGCGCTCCTGAGCGTCCAGCTCGTCAAGACGAGCTGCGATCAGCGCTTCCAGTGAGACAGG
>JBAWFE010000013.1:0-18006 GCA_049591595.1 Candidatus Dormiibacterota bacterium | reverse complement strand
GCCAACCGCCTACATACTGAACATCCAGCGGCACCAAGTAAAGGTAATTTACGCGCCGGGTGTGCCGACTGAACCTGCTCTCGTCCTTACACGCCACCACCGGCTTCCCATCAAACACAAAGAACTTGTAATCGGGCGGAGGGCCTCCGCCGTCTTCCAGCATCTCCTCAACTAGTAGGACCTGCTTAGCGTGTGAGTATGCCCACTCTCCTCTCTGTGCGTGGCGTGCCTGCTCGATCCAGCCAGCGGTATCAGCCTCGAGCTGCGCCATGTCGATGACCTGCCCCGCCCCGAAATAGGTAAGTCCTGAGCCATGGTTCGGCTTCAAGACCCAGTGGGTTGGCAGGCGAAGGGAGCCGAGTTCGCGCACGTCTGTTCCCACCCAGACGGTGTCCGGGACTGCGTATCCCAACGCCTTTGCCTTATCCTTCGTCACCAACTTGTCGCAAGAGGTTCGGATGACTTCTCGGCGATCGTTCAGGAGCCGCCAGTTAATCTTCTCGCTGAATGATACCGGATGAGTGAAGTGGGGTATCTGATGCTGAATCAACAGAAAGATGATTCTTCGCCCCAGGGGCTCAGGCAGGTGTTCAGTCACTGCACGGAGCCAGCGGTCGAGAACTCTCTTGATCGGTCCCATAGGCTCTTGATGTGCCATGCAAGGACAACCTAACACTCTGGAGTGCTCGTCATTCAGAGGACCCCGGCAGCGAACTAGCCCGTGCTTCAGACCGCCTCACGCAAGGCTACCGGAGGGCTCGACTTAGCGTACTGGTGTCGCGATCTTCACTGAGTCTAGAATCTTGGCTGGGTGCGAAGCCCGAGCCACCGTGGCGGTCATCGGGGTATGCCCCTTTCGGGGCAAGTCCTTAGTCCACTGCTGTCCCGCGTTCAGCGTCACGAGAAAGTTATTCAGGAGTACCACGCCTCCGTCCCGGACTGTGACCGCGAACCGGATCTTAGCACCCTCGTCGTTTGACAGTCCAATTTGCACGCGGGTGGCGTACGCGCCGGCTGTCGCGGGAACAGGGAGCATCCATAGCTGTACAAACCGCTCAGAGCTCGCCGTGTTGCTGCTGTAAACAGACAGACCCAGAGCACCTGCAACCACCACGGATGCACACACAAGGAGCCCCACTGAACCTCCCGACACCCCGGTCCATCGCCCGGTCAGCACGCTCCGTTCATCCGAGAGCTCATGGTGTTCTCCTCCACCGCGCAGCCACGCTACCCCGCCGGCAAGCAGAACCACGCAGAATTCGTAAACCGCCCACGTCAATCGGGTGAGAGCGGACACCTCGTTGAGTATGATGCCGCCAGCAATCAAGATCCCCAAACTAGCCAGTGGCACCCACATCGCCCGTGCCGCCCCTCTCACGTGCTTCCGGTGCGGGTCTATCGAGAGAACTACGGCAGCCCCTGGGAGGTAGAGAGCCAAGAGGACCCCCGCCGGAAGTAAGACCACGCCGACTCCCGCCGCACGGCAGATCCCTGCGCATATGGCGGCTGCCGACACCAACACCCCTACCATCACCCGCGGATTGACGGGCGGCAGCCTCATGGAGCGCGCGTGTAAAGCGAGCCAGCCAGAGAGTACACGGTAATCTCTCCGTCCTCGAACACTCTGCTCACGCCGCGAATGTGGTTGAACTTCGTCAGATCCTGGGCGGAGATCGGCGAAGTATACCGGCCAGTGCGGGGGTCATCGGTAAAGTAGTAGCCCACCTCGGGAAGTCCCTGAGTAATCCGCCGATCGACGACGATATATGCGATACCTTCCTTCTTAACTAGCTTGCGGGCCGACGCCGAAAACGTGGGAGTTAGAAAGAGGCTCGCCACGTTTTGTGGGGCGGCCTGATGTCCGAGTGACGCAAGCATGCTCGCCGTCACGAAGTCGGACGCCACGCCGTTATTGGCGGGAAGCTCCGTGGCGGCCCACTGCGCAAGGTCGAGATTGTACTGGTCGACCGACCTCTCCCACGCCTCCACTCGGAAGCTACCTGGGAGCCTTGCATAATACGGGGGCCAACCTGAAGCGATCCCGCCAAGTCCCAACAATACGACCCCAGCCACCGCCACCCACGGCCACGGGACGAAGCGCAAGCGACGGCTCACCCATGGCCTTCGTCCCGGAGGAGCGATGCGCAGCGAATGTACAGCGAGCGCAATGGGAAAACTTACAGCTAGCATGAAGTAGGTAGCGGCTCGACCGTAAAGTAGGCTTCCTTCACTTCCGAGAAGCCTAACGCCAAGTGCCGCCACGAAACTGATCGACGCGAGCGCGACGGCAATCGTGAAGCGACTCTGAGGACGATGCCGCGCCCGCCACAGAAGCCTGATGCCCATCGCAAAGAGTCCGATCAACCACGCCGTCGCCACGTACTCCAGTACAACGTCGAGCGTCGGCCCAGAGGGCTGCGTCACAGTCGTGCCGTGTCCGTGGGGTACAATTCCATGCAACACCGCCGCCACAATGGGTGTGAAGTATGCAAGCGTGTTGGTGGCAACCCTCACGCCCCAGAGACCGGTTAGCCCCACTACCAAAAGGATCAGCGCGGGCAGTCTCCAGTCTCGCCGCGCTGGGGCATGCCGCACGACCTGCACGACCTCAATTACGATTAGGGACCCAACGAGGATGTAGCTGGTTACGTGGTGCGTCACGATCGTTGCGGCCGCCGCTGCTACCGCCACGGCTCCCCAAGCGAGGCCCGTCCGCCACTGCGGGGCACTTAGCATCTTCATCACTGAGAGCAAGCTACCCAGGAGAAATGGAAGAGCCAGAACCTCGTATATGAAGTAGGAGTCAAAGAACTGGAAGTGTGGCTGGGTGCTATAGATCAGAACAGCTAGGGCCGCGAACCTCCTACGGCGAGTAACCTCCAGCATGAGAAAGTAAAGGCCCAAGCAGAGCAGAACGTGGGCCAATCCAATGACGATGGCGCCCGATGCCCCGACTGTGAGATGAGACAGAGCCGCGAGCGCAGAGGTCACTATCTCAAGCCCAGGGTACTGAGGGCTGACGGCGAGCGCCGGGTTCGCCGCGAATAGGTGGTGCGTGGTTAGGATTGATTGAGCAGTACGCACGTGCGCAAACTCGTCCAGAAACCGGAACTGCAGCGGGCTGTACGCTTCGGTAATCGCGTAGGTCGCGAACGGTACGAGCCACGCAACTCCGACCGCCTCGAGTCGCGACACGGGCCGGCGGATGAGCAGCATCACCGCGGGTACCGCATATACGACGGTTTGCCCCGTCCAGAATACTGGACTAGCCCAAGCGCTGTCAGCCCTGCTCGCGGCATATGCGAGGGCCACCAGCATGACGCCGCACGCCATTCCGAACGCTACAATGGGGATCCGGCCAAGCCCCGAACGTGCCGCGGCCTCGGCACTTCGGTCACCCTCAGGGAATGGTGTACGTACGTCGGAACTTTTGGGTTCGCCGACTCTGGCATGGCCACGCGCCTGTGCTCGCGACAAGCCTCTGCGCGCACCGCGGGCGACCCGTCGAGCATATTCCTGCTTGAAGTCTCGCCGTCGCCCCATCAGGCATGGCTCGTGAGTCTGGTCGCGATGGGTAATCTCATCTGCTCGGCCAACCGCAGCGCCACTCCCTCCGACGATTCTCGATAGCTGGTCTCCTCGGCTGGCGACCGCCCCCGATGCATAACTCTCTTCGCTCTCCGCCCCGGGGTCTCAGCGCGTGTCGCCTTGAGAGACCGTGCCGCCCGAAACACCGTCGCCAGGCACAATATCGGAAGTGTCCGTAGCCACCTTTGAAACGCGGCGGAGTATATCACTCGGAGGTCGCTGCTCTGCCCGACAGCTGGTGGACCCGGACGGAGTCCCGGCACCAGCCCGCCACGCCATCTGCCGCTTCTCTCGTGCCGAAATTCCGAGCCAGGCGGAGCGTCGACCGGCCACCCCGCCGATACCGACTTGAAGTAGACTACCTCGTAGGAGTCAATCGGAGTCACATCTCAGATGCTTACGGTTTCCGTCGTCACATGCGCGTTCACGGAGGACAGATGGGACGACCTCACTGCGGCCGTCGCGTCGGTTGATGAGCAAACACTGCTTCCAGTCGAGCTTGTCGTTGTCATCGACCACAATCCGCAGCTGCTAAGTCGAGCGCGCCGGGCATTTCCGGCAGCGACGGTCGTAGCTAATTCTCATGCACAGGGCGCGTCGGGCGCTCGAAACACGGGCGCCGCGGTGTCTCAGGCTGACGTGATCGCTTTTTTGGATGATGATGCCCGAGCCGCCCCGACCTGGTTAGCAGAACTACTCCCACCGTTTAACAACAACAGCACGGCGGGTGTCGGAGGCCGTGCTCTGCCCATCTGGTCCGCGGACCGCCCGTCATGGTTTCCCCCGGAATTCGACTGGGTTGTCGGCTGTTCCTACGTGGGACTACCCACCGCGCTGGGTGTGGTTCGTAATCCGATCGGAACCAACATGTCTGTCCGCCGCGAGCTAATGGGCTCGGTCGGCGGATTCCGCGAAGGATTTGGAAATGTCGTGCTGCGAACTCCTTCTCAGCCCGCCAAGGCACGGCTGTCGACGTGCGAAGAGACCGATTTCTGCATTCGGGTGGTGCAAGCTCACCCGCAGATGAGATGGCTATATCAGCCCACGGCCACGGTCTTCCACCGGGTGCCCGCGGAGCGCAGCACACTCCGTTATTTTATGGGACGTTGTTGGCTTGAAGGTCAAGGGAAAGCCCTACTCGCGGACCTGGTCGGCGTGCCTGACGCTCTGCTCTCCGAACAAAAGTACGTGCGGGAAACGATACCAAGGGGATTCGCAATCGCACTCGGCGCGGGCTGGCGCCACCCTCGGTCCGGCGGTATGGGCCGCGCAGCTATGGTGGCAACTGGGCTCGGGATCGTGGCGACCTCGTATCTCACCCACCGCGTCATCCCTGGGTTTCGGGGACCGGCACCGAGCCCGAGGCTCGGTGCTTCACGTGAGAAGGAGTAGGGGTGGACGGACTTCAGCTAGTCGACTGGGGCGGTCACAGCCATCCAGCTCCAATATGGCACGGCGCCATAGCCTAGGATTGCACCCCGCGTAAATGGGACGCTTAGGACCTCCACGACCGGCGCCTCGAAGGGCTCGTGCTAGCGCTCCACGTCCGCGGTACGTGTGGCTGCGTCCGATCGTTTCGGGCTTATACCACGACGCGATGGCCCGGACGAGCGGACTGATCATCGCTACGACGCTTATTACGGCAATTCTGGGATTCGCCTATTGGGTCCTAGCTGCCCGGGCCTACAACGCAGACTCGGTAGGGGCCGCAGCGATCAGCATCTCCGCCATGACGTTCGCCTCGCTCGTCTCCATTCTCGGAGCCTCATCAGCCGTCGTTCAGCGGATCCCCTCTCGCTCTTCGCCGCGAGAGTGGAGTGCCACGGTCACCGGTTCCCTTGTGGTCGCGATAGTCGCAGGGCTAGTCGCGGGCTCCGCGGGCTGGGTAATCGTCATCAACGTGGTTCACGCAGCATCTCTGCGTGCCCCCGTCTATGGTCTTGCACTTACGGCAGGCGTGGCTCTCACCAATTGCAGCTCTACCCTAGACAATGTCTGGGTTGTCGAGAGATCCGCTCAGGTACGACTCTTGACCAACTCAGTGCTGAGCCTAGTTAAGCTGCCGCTCCTCCTCCTGCCCTTGCTTAAAAGTGAGGGTGCCGCGGGAATCCAACTTAGCTGGACAGCTGCCTTGGTCGTCACAGTGTGCCTTAGTCTAGCGCTGCTTCATAGGCGCCGAGGCTATCGCCTGCGACTATCTGGTGTGGGCGGCGAAATCCGCGCAATGCAGGCCAATATGGCTGGAAATTATATCGTCAGCATCGGGGCCGCTGCTCCTACCTATGTCGTGCCAGTCCTCGTCGGAGCCTCCGTCACCCTGGCGAATACGGCGTACTTCTATTCGGCGTGGCGCGTCGGCAGCTTCTTCTTCATCGGTGCGCTCGCGGTGTCGACCGCGCTATTCGCTGAAGGAAGCCGGGACCCGGTCAAAGCGATCCGCACAGCCAGGCGCGCCCTCTTTCTGCTTGTTCCTATACTTTTACTCGCTACAGCAGTGCTATCACTGCTAGGGCCCTTTTTTTTGGGAGCGTTTGGCGCGGCTTACCGACAGAATGCCCTGGTACTCCTGGTCCTCCTAGTAGCTACAGCCGTTCCCGACGCGCTCAATGTCGTCTATTTGACCACGCTGCGACTCCAGCGCCGGTATGTCCAAGCATCGTGCTTCATGTGGTTTCTGGCATTCCTCCAGATTGTCCTCACTTGGTGGCTCGTCCATATCTGGGGAATCACCGGAGCCGGAGCCGCATGGCTGTTAGCGGAGGGAACTGGCGTCATCATTCAGGTAGCGGATCACCTATGGTTCCACCTTATCCTGGCACCCCTGACGGGGCCGGCCGGCGCGGCCGAATTCCCGACGGTCGGCCCGGAACGGGACGTCCTGGGGCAAGCAGTGCGCTGACCTCTAATTCGGGACGGCTCCATCGTGGTTGGTGGAACCTGCTTGATTCGTAAGTGTGAACTCGGCTAACGGCAGGGTGCTCAAGCGCGCCAGCACCGCCGCCAGACCGCGAGGAACGGAGTGGTCCGCGTCGTAGCTGCCAGTCTCAGTAGCCCCTAGGCGGTTCCGCGAGAAGCGCGATGCCAGTCGGCTCGACCGCGAGGCCGCGTAGCAGCCGGATGCCGCGTCCTCGACTAGCAGCTGCCGGCGAAGTCCTTTCTGTATTCTGCTTCCGAAAGAGGGAATTGCGTGATTGTCGAGTTGATGGCTCCGGAAAATGAGAAGTAGGCTTGGAAGGCGACGTCGTCCGCCGGATCATGTACCACACTTGCGATGTAGTCGATATAAGCGGGATCGTCGGTGCCGTTCAGCCCCCACTCGTCGAACGAGACCGGCTTACCCTGAGCCGCGGCGAAGGCCAGGATTGGCGGTACGACCGAGTCATCGTGGAAGTCGTAGTAGTCGATCCCTATGTTAGTGACGTACCCGCTACCCGGATAAGTGTCGAACTCGGTACGCCCGGGCTCAATCGACCCGGCGTTGAGGTTCCACACGTATTCAAAGTCGTTACCAGGGACCGCAGCGAACGCGTTGTGAGCCGCTTGGTAGATTGCGATGTATTGGGCAGCCGTTAGCGCTTGCGTCCCCCAAGGCATGTCATTGCTATTCATCTCCCACATGATGCGGATGATCGTATTGGCGTGACCTGTCGCGACCAGCGTCGCTCCGATGGTGGTAGCTTCAGCTGGCGTCACTTCTCCGACAGCGAGCAGGAGTCGCAGCGAGGTACTCGGGGGAGAGAACTGGGCGTAGTTGTCGGTGGCATACACGGTCATCATCCCGGGAGTCACGCCCAGCTCGGAGCCCAGCGCCTCGATCGCGCTCGGACTCTCGCTCGACACGAACAGGCCAAGACTCGGACAACTGGCAGCAGGCGGCGGGGGCGCCGTCGGAGTAGGTGTACCAACCGGGGCCGGCACAGGCACGGTTGGAGCCGACGGACTTGGGACACCGCTCCCGACTCGCTTCTTGTCGTGGACAGCTGTCGTCTTGAGTGACCCTCCCTTAGACGGCTCGCCAGTCTGGTGTGGAGATGGAGCCGAAGTAGAAGTGTGATGGGGCGAGCCTGGCGCGTGCGTAGCGGACCCAGACTGGTGTTGCACCGTGCGACTACCTGGAGCAGCCGCCCCGGAATCCTGTCCGATCCATGAAACGCCCAAGATCACTACTGCAGCTGCCGCCACGGCTCCAAGTCCGCCAATTCCAGTTCTCGTCATCATGGTTGGTCACTCCTCGATCGAGCGCAAAGCCGCCCGGAACACGCGCAGGGCAGCCGTCGAGAAGAAGCTGTTCCCAATTGGTTCATGCCGGGGAAGGAATGGAGCGGCGTGATGTCATCCAGTCCTCCTGTTTCCCGGGATCCGACGACAACGTGTCCAGCGCACGAGAGAGTTCACGCACGACATGCAGCGGCCACGGGCGTTACCCGGCTCGAGCACCCGGTCCCGCAGTCCACACTAGGGTCGGATCAGCGTCCAGCTACCATCGCGTGCCCGGTTGAGACAAGTGAAACGAAATCTGCAATCGGAATCGGGCGGCACGCGTCGTGCCGGTGTACAAAGATTGAAAACACCAGCTTTCAAGCCTGTTACGAGACTACAGCGAACGGCCGTTTGTGGTCGCGTCTAGTGACGAATTACGGGTGTCATTGCGACTTAGACCGCTCCCGAGCCCGCAAACAACGGAGTCCCGACGCTCGCGGCGAGCTCGGATGACAACAGTGCCTTCCGGCACGGCGACCGTTGGGTGACCGAGATAGTCAGCTTTAGAACGGCCGTGTTCTGAGCCGGCTACTTCACGACCTTGCTACTCGGTGATACCGTAGCTGCCCCCAGCTGCCGCGACCTGGCAACTTGCAACTCCGGCACAATCGTGTTCGGGCGGAGCAGAAAAAGCGGGGCCGCCCGCCGGCGTCCTACGACGGCGGTGACGGGCTGCGGTCAGCCCACGATCGTGTCGGCGCAGGCCTTGGCGTCGAGGAAGGCCCGCAGCCGACTATTCGGTGAGGGGATGTAGTGGGTGAAGTACCGAACTCCTTCGGTCAAGGCCCCAAAGACCCAAATGGAGCGCTCCGAGCGCATCGCTCGGTTCACGGGATGGAAATCCTGCGAGAGAGCGATGCCGCCGAGCGCTGGCCCGTCGTGCTGGAAGGGTTGGATTCGGCCCTGCGCGTACAACCTGGAAAGGAGGCCTGACGCCGACCTCTGCACCGTCGGATCGTCGAGATGGCCCTTGATCAACAATCCTGCAGGCTCGCGGTGTGGCTCGGCCAGATGCATCGAACTCAATTCAGGCTGACCCAAGGAGTCCCGCCGGAGCTCAGGGGACGGCCCAAAGGGAGTCTCAACTATGCCTGCATCCATGAGGGCTAGGAGCTGCTGAGATCGCAGTGCCGGAGGTCCCGCTACCAGGCGGGTCACCCGGCCGCGGATGTTTGAGAAGAAGTCGACGTGGGACTCAGGTGTGAGGCCACCGAACTCGATGACCTCCCGCATCGGATCCCTCAGAAATCTCAATACTTCAGATGCCGCCTTGATCGGGCTGCTGCCGCCCGGCTGTAACGCCTCGGTCAGATCCGCCTCGACCGAGTCGTAGACGTGGCGCTGATAGTCTGCGGCGGACGCGAAGACTTGGTCAGATCGCGGGAAGAACGCCTCTTCTGGGTCGAACCGCCCATAGGCCATCACCAGAGAATCGACCTCGGTGGCGAACCGACTCTCTGCCCAGGCCCGGACCAGGCGATCGGTGACTTCCGTAGCAGCTCGGGGACCGCCGATTAGAGCGGCCGACTGAGAGTAAAAGCGCATCTGCATCTCAGCGAAGACCAGCGGGAGGATGTCACGCCGGGCGTCGAGCCGCGTAGGCCCGCTCTCGCCCCCGGCTCGCCGCCGCAGCTTGGCGATGGCTTCCGGGGTCCATATCCCCAGCTTGTAGGAGTCCGTAACGTCGACCGTACCAACCGCCTTGGCCCAGTGCGGCAGCCCGCCGCGGGAGTAAAGCCGGATCCGGGGCTCTCGCCCACTTGGGACATAGAGGCGCCGAGATCCACGATCCGAGTAGCTACCTCCCCGGCCGACGGTCAGCGCCGTAACCACGTCAGTCCCCACCAAGCCCATGCCGGCGATCGTGACCCGGTCGCCTGCCAGGTCCGCGCCTTCCAACCGTTGCACCGGGTAGGCGGACTGGAAGGGGATGTTGCCGGGCCGGTCAGCCTCCTCCTCGTTCTCAGTGTGCCCCGAGGTCAGGACGACGTGATCAACTCGTACAGATTCCCCACTGGCGAGGAGCACGACCTCGGAGCCGTCCGGTTGCGCCACCACATCGATGGCGGCGCTGGAATGGTGAACTACTTCCGCGTTGGGAGGGGCATCCTGGACGAGCTGGCGATAGAACCACTCCAGATACTCGCCCATGGTGCGCCTCGGCACGAAATCGTGCTCAGTGATCTCAGGACCGTGACCGCCTACCCGGCAGGCGTCCCCTTCCCAACGGTAGCCGCGGCGGATTAGCCATTCGTAGAAACCCATGCCGTAGCCGTGCCCGCTGGTGTTGTCCTCCCATGGATACAGGGAGATCTCACCACAGGGGGTGTTCATTATCAGGTAGTCCGGCTGGTCGACGGAGTACACCCCGGAGCCTGGAGACGACGGCTCAATCACGTGGACGCGCACCGTCTTTCCTCGGGGCAGCTGCTCGCGCGCGGCACCGATGACGCGCTCCAGCACGCAGAGCCCCCACGACCCAAGACCTACGATGGCGACCTCGGTCGTTCTGAGAGCTAGCCTCGGAACCGACGACTCGGACCCGGAACTCTCTGGGATCACCACTGGGGCCGGGGCTATCGGGACTTGAACAGTGGCGGTCTCCGCGAACTGAGGCTGGAGCACGGAGCTACGGCTGGGCGCGGCGGACTCCCCTTCGGTGAACTCGGTCATGATGCTCACGCCGAGCGCCTCTGGGCACCGACCGCCACACTCATGGTGGCTTGGGCCGCATCCAGCGCCTGGTCCACGTCCTCGAGGATGTCGTCAATGTGCTCCAAGCCGATGGAGAGGCGCACCGCCTCCGGCCTCACTCCTACCTGGATCTGCTCGGCAGGGGAGAGCTGGCGGTGGGTGGTGGACGCAGGATGACTGACCAGGGACTTTGCATCACCTAGATTGACCAGGCGCTTCAGCAACTTGACCGAGTCGAAGAATCTCAGCCCTGCCTCATACCCCCCAACGACGCCGAAGGTCAGAACCGAGATGGCATGGCCGCCCAAGTAGCGACGGGAGAGCTCAAAATAGGGGTGCTCGGGAAAGCCTGAGAAGCTCACCCACTCCACGCGGGGATCGGCCTCGAGGTACTCGGCGACCAAGCGGGCGTTCTTCTCATGCCTCTCGATGCGAACGGCTAGCGACTCCAGTCCCTGTAGCAGCAGGAACGCGTTGAACGGGGATAGGGTGGGGCCGAAGTTCCGCATCCCAATTGTTCGGCAGCGCACGATGTACGCGGTCTCCGGGAACTGCTCGGCATAGACGACGCCATGGAAAGCCGGTTCCGGCTGGTTGAAGATGGCGAAACGCTCCGGCTGATCCCGCCACCGGAACCTGCCTCCGTCGACGATGGCTCCCCCCAGCGTTGTGCCGTGACCACCCACGAACTTGGTGAGGGAATGGATCACCACGTCAGCCCCGAATTCGATCGGCTTGAGTCGGAGAGGAGTCGCGATGGTGTTGTCGACGATCAGCGGAACTCCGCCAGCGTGGGCCACGGTGGCGACCGCCTCAATGTCGACCACGTTCCCGGCGGGGTTGCCGATGCTCTCGCAAAAGACCGCCCGAGTGTTCTGGTCGATCAGCGGCGCGATCGATTCGGCCCGATCATCGGTGGCAAAGCGCACCTCAATCCCGTGAGTGGGAAGCACGTGAGCGAAGAGGGTGTAAGTTGCCCCGTAGAGCTGGGGTGCGCTGACGATGTTGCAGCCCTGCGAGGCGACATTAAGTACCGACTGCACCACTGCGGCGGACCCCGAACTGAGGGTCAGCGCTCCCGTCCCACGCTCCAACGCCGCCAGACGCTGCTCGAGCACGTCGTTGGTGGGATTGTTGATGCGGTTGTAATGAAACCCGGGAATCTCCAGGTCAAAGATCGCTCCCGCCTGCTCCGCATCGACAAAATCGTGTGCCACGGTTTGGTAGATCGGCACGGCCACCGCCCTGGTGCCGTCCGCCACATAGCCCCCGTGGATGGCGATTGTCTCGTCACGCATTGATGCCCGCTTCCGCGGAGACGGGTACGCCACGCACCAGAATCTGCACCGAGTCCTCCGCCTCCGCCCGGCGGCGCAGTACCTGGCCGAGCCAGTTGGAGTAGATCGTCTCTGCCGCGTGGCGCCAGGAAGGCTGGATGTGCGGCTCCACGGCCTGAGCAGGGAACGCCGCGATACCCGCTGGGTCGCGGTCGATCGTGGTGGGCAGGTCCGCAAATTCGCGGAGCAGCTGGAGGCCGGCTTCGTCGAGGTAACCCTCGGGCATTGGGGGATACTGGCTGCGCTCGCCCATCAGGTACCGCCGGACATCCCTCCGGTGCTCACGGAGGAGGGAATTGGCAGCGTATTCAGGATGGCCCTGGAAGAGAAGCAACCGCGCCCGGCACCGGTCGCCCTCCATGGCGGTCCAGCTCTCGCCCGAGGTGAGCACGGGACGGTAGCCGTGGGCGGCCAGGGTAGAAGTGGGAATGTCGTTGGACCGTGAGTGCGGCAGCGAGATCGAGGAAGCCAGCCCTTCAGAAATGGCCCCGGCATCGGATCGGTCGGTCGGATAGACGCCCGAGAGCTTCTGGGGCAGCAGCGATCGCTCCACCCCGTCGAACAATTTGGCGGCGGCGTGCGACGCCAGGCACGAGAGAACAACCGAGGACACGGCGTCGGCGGACCACTCGATCAGCTCCGCCAGGGCCGGCCAAAATGCTTCGTGGTCGATCTTCGCGGCCCGGGGCTCGGTCCCGGTCACGATCAGCCCATCGACCTGCCCGCCAATGAGGGCATCGATCTCCAGGTAGGACTGCGCAATACGGCGCATCACCTCAGCGCCACGGGGCACCCCCTGAATCCAAAAGCGCCTGACCCGAAGTGGGACGCTCAACCGTCCCGAGGCGGCCGAGAGCAGACCGAGAAACTGTCCCTCGGTGTCCAGGAACGCGCTGTCGGGCATCAGGTTGACGAAGGCGATATCGAGCGGTTCCGGCCCCGGCTCGTGGGCCTGGGAGTCGCTCGCGAGCTTCCTCAGCAGCGTTCCGTTGAGGCGCTCGGGCCCCGAGCGAAGGGCAGAAACCGTGGTCGCCAATTGAGTCAATGGTTCGTCCAAGGTCAGCTTCGGCCCCCTCCCGCAGGCGCCTCATGCATGGCTTCCACCTACTCCCAAGCTGTGGGTAGTTATAAAATCGGCCGCAACGACCCACCCGCAAGCAAGATTTGCCCCAAGAACCGCGGTCGTCTTCTCCTTCCGCCCAGCTGATTGTCCCTTCACGTGACGAACGTGTCAAGGAGACTCACGGTTCTGTCACACCGGCGTGACACCTGGATTTTGCGCCTGGGAACCGGCTCCCGGACGGCCGGCGGGTTGGAACCGCCGGCCTCGTTCCTTTCGACGGACCTTGGCCGCCCGTCGGGCCGAATCGGAGACCGCTTCGCGGGCTGGGCCGGATCCGAGAAATCGGAGCCTCGGGAGAAGGTGCGACAGCTGGCGCGCCCGGGAGCGGAGGCCCTCGGTCCGGGGGCCGCCCTATTGGAGCGGAGCTGGACCCGCGCTGGGGCGGGGCCGACGATCGCGCTCCACCAGCTTCCGGTGCCGTTGGAGCCAATAGCGCCGCCCGGAGAAGAGCCCGCCCAAGAGACCAGCTAGGAAGAAGATCAGCCACCACCAGCAGAACCAGCCGATCGCCCAGTTCATGGCGTCTCCTCCACTTCGTCGCCATAACGCCGCCGCAGCCACCACACCATCGTCAGCCAGCCGGACAGAGCGCCCGCGGCGAGGAAAGGAACCCACCAGAAGCCACCGCAGGCGCAGTGCCCGGTACCCGTGCGGTAGGCCACCGGAGTGGCGCCCACCCTGACCTCATGCACGGCCTGGGTGGCCGGCGCGGAAACCAGACCATTCTTGTCCGTGACCGTGTATCGGAAGCTGAAGCCGGCTCTCGAGAGGCCGGGCGCCGGAGAGAAGGTCAAAGCACAGGTGGGCTGAGCCAAGCTGATCGTCCCGACTCGGTGCGGCGGCAGGGAGCTAGTCTCCAAAGAGCAGGTGAACGGGCCGCTGCCTTCTGGAGTGGGGACGGACAGATGGTAGCGCTCCTTGCCTAACTTGATCTCACTGGTGCGTCCGATCGCCCTGGGCAGCACCGTCAGGTTGACCGAAGCGTGGGTCGAAGTACCGGCCGCGTCGGTGACGGTGTACACGAAGGTGGGCACGAGTCCGCTCACCTCGGCGGCAGGAGTGAAGACGATCTGACCGGTACTGGAGTTGATGTTCACCGTTCCCACGCCTGCCAACGGCAGCGACCCGGTGACCAGGCCGTAGGTAAATGGGCCCACTCCGATCGGAGATCGGGGCTGGAGACTGTAGGGACCGTCCCCCAGGGTCGTGGTGCCTGACAGGTTCCAGGCGATGGGGGCGACCAAGATGGCCGCCGTCCCCACGTTGGAAGTCTGCAGGTACTGATCCTTGACCTGATAGTTGAAGCTCGGAACTAGCCCACTCCAGCCGTCCGCCGGGATGAAGCTGAGCAGACCTGTCCGGGGGTCCAAACTCGCCGTTCCGTCACTGGCAGGAGGCTGGCTCAGCAGGCTCCAGGTGAACGGACCGGCACCGTGCGGACTCGGTAGCGAGAAGTTCAGCTGGGTGTTGGCTGAGGTGGACCGCTCCACATCGCCCACCGTGGGTGGGGACGGCTCGGTGACTTCGATGTCGACCGCCGCAGGTGGTGACTGCACCCCGTAGGCATCAACTGCCACGAAATAGAAGGTCGGCACCGTTCCCAGGAATCCCCGGGCCGGGGTGAAGGTGACGGCTCCCGTGCTGCTATCGATCGAGGCGATTCCATCAGCGGCCGGTGGGGCAGTTAGCAGCTGGTAGCTGAACTTCGGGCTACCCACCGTCGTGGGAGTGCCAAGTTGTAACGGACCAGGGCCGATGGCGGAGGCTGAAAGCGCGCTGGTGAGTGGCGACACAGCTACCTTCACGTTGGCGTCGTCGGTTTGCCCGTACTGGTCGGTCACCTGATACTGGAATTGGGGCACCGTGCCGCTGAAGTTAGCTGCCGGCAGGAACGAGATCTCACCGGTGGCCGCGTTGATGGAGGCGGTGCCGTACGACGGCGAAGGTGCGCCGACCAGCTGCCAGCTGAAAGGACCCGTACCGCTGGGTGCGGGGGGGCTGTCCGTGACCGGCGTATTTACTCCTGTGCTCAGAGTGACGTTGGCGAGTCCGCCCGGCCCGGCTGGTTCGTTTACCGTCACCGTCACCGGCTCCGCTGGCGCCGCCGCTCCGAAGTGATCCGTCGCGATGTAGTCGAAGCTTGGCACCGTGCCGTGGAATCCCGACGCCGGGGTGAAGGTGACGGTCCCGGTGGAGGAGTCGACGGTGGCAGTTCCGTCACTCGGCGGCGGCAGCGAGGCGGGCAGTAGCGAGTAGGTGAAGGGGGCACTGCCCAGAGCCGGGATCGGGGTCCCAGACAGCGGTCCCGGGCCGGTGCCCGTGATGCTCAGCGCGTGGGCCACGGGAGTGACCGTGATATTGACCGGCGTGGCCGACGAGTCGATGCCGTTGACGTCGGCGACTTGGTAGTCGAAGGTGGGCACCACGCCACTGACATTCACATTCGGGGTGAAGGTGAGCTCTCCGGTATTGGCGTTGATGCTGGCCGTACCGAAGGTGCTAGGTGGCAGCGATGTCAGGCTGTACGTGAACGGACCGGTTCCCACCGGAGCCGCCACCGCTTCGTGGTAGCTGGTGTTGAGCGGGATGGTCGCCGTGACGGGAACTGTGCCGGGCACCACTACTCGGCTGATGGTGAGAGTGTCCTCAGTGTCAGCGGGGTAGTTGTCAGTAGCCGTCACGACGGCGCTGTTGACGAGCGCCCCAGTGGCGGTGGGTAGCTGCGCCGGCACCGTGAGAACTGGAAGAGCCGTTCCGGGAAGCAGCGGTGCGCCGGGGGTGTAGGTGCAGGTAACAGTGTTAGAACCGACCACCGTGGCGGAGCAGTCCCAGCCGGTGCCGCTCGGCAGGCTGGCCACGATCGATCCGGGCCCGAGGGTATCGGTCAGAGTGACCGGATCCGGTGCCGGCCCCCAAGCTGGATCGGCGGTGGCAGTGAACTCATAGTCGGCCGTCGCCCCGGCGGTGAAGGCTCCCGAGGTGGTGCCGCTGAGATCCCAGGACGGGGTGAGCGGGTTGACCGTGGCCACCTGGAGGTTGTTGAACTCGTGGATGTCGTTGGAACCTCCGGTCGACGAGGCGAAACCGAACTTGAAGGTGGGGGGGAGGTCGGGCGGCTCGGGGACGTTGAGCACATTGACGGAGTTGATCGAGACGTGGATCTCGGGGTTGCTGTCCGAGGGAGGGTCCACGGTGATCTGCACCGCCACCTGGACTCCCGCCGCGGTTCGGCTGGTCGCGCCATCCACATGGAGCGGAGTGGAGAGCGCTCCGGTACCGCCCAGCCAGCAGTACCCGGACTCGCCATCGCCCGGACCGCGCACGCCCACCTGATTGGGCGTGAACGCCGGGATCCCACTGTAGCTGCAGCCGGGATCGTTGAAGTTGGAGTAATTGCCGTAGGCGTCGAGTCCCACCCCGAAGAGGCCATTGGCCACGCCATTACCATTGCCAATCCCGCTGTCTCCGCCGGAGTAGCCGAGGTAACCACCGACCATCCCGGGGGCGGTCAGATCGTCGGCGCCATTGGCGAGGAAGAAGGACAGCCCATCGGCCCCGTCTCCGTCATATTGATACTGGTCAAAGTTGACCACCAGCCCGGCTTGGGTCGGCAGCTGCTCGTTGAAGAGAATGAAGCCGGACTCGCTGCCGCCGTTGTCGGTCAGGCGAAGGGCGCCATTTCCCGCGGTATCTCCTCCGGCAGGAAGTCCCACCGCATTGGCAGCACAGCCAGGTATCGGGGCTTGACTGGTATCGGTAGATGCGGTCAGGCACGGGGTGAAGGCGTCGCCGCCCACCGACCAGTCGGAGTTGGCCAGGCTGGCATTGGTGAATCCCTCAGTCAGCAGTAGATCACCCCCACTTGCCTGCACCGTCTGCATGGGCGCAACCAGGGCGATCACGGCTACCAGGGCGCCAACGGCCCCACCTGCCAGCCATTTTTCCCAGCGAATGCTGCTGTTCATCTCCGTTTGGAGAGACTAGCTACAGATTTCGCAACACCTGATACGCGGGCGGTAACGAACAGGTCGCGCGATTTCGTGGACGGGATCGCGGAGATGGTTGCTTAATCAGAGATGAGCTGTGCAGCGGCTGCGCCTATTCAGGTGCGGCGCTAGAGAGAAGGGCCAGGCGGCATCCCCGACAGGAAGGGGACCTGGGTGCTCCCGAGATAAGTCTTCCCCGGCAACAGGCCGGCCGGGTATGACCGCGGTATCCGCCAATTCGGGCAAAGCCCGGAACGAGAGGCTCCGGTTACTTCAGCTGGCCCCGCCAGCCTCCACCGCGCCCAATCGCTCGAAACCCTGGGGAACCGGGCCTCGCCAGGCCTCGGGATGCAGGATCCGGGCCAGCATCTCGATTCCGTCCACCACTCGCGGACCGGGGCGGTTGAAGTACCAGGAGCCGTCCACCGCATAGACCTGGGTGGACTTCACCGCCGGCAGCTTCTTCCACCCAGGGAACTCGGCCAGCCGCTGGAGCTGGGCGAGGCTCTCCTCGAGACGGAAGCCGCAGGGCATGCTCAGGATGACCTCCGGCTGGGCCGCGATCACCTCGTCGGGGGAAACCACCCGAGAACGTGCTCCTGGCTCGCCCAGCACGTCGATACCACCGGCGGCGTCCACCTGATCTGAGACCCAGTGGCCTGCCACCATCAGGGGTGCGAGCCACTCCAGGCAGACGACCCGGGGCCGGTCCTTGCCGGTCACCGCCCCCCGCACCGCATCCAGCCGAGCCCACAGCCCCCGGACCAGCTCAGCCGCCCGCTCCCTGGCGCCGGTCACCTGGCCCACGTCCGTGAAGGAACGGAGCACGTCAGCCAGGTTGTGCGGCTCCAACGAGAGGACCCGGGGCCGGCCGGGCAGCAGGCGCGCGGCGTCCAGCACCTGGCGGTAGGCGACCGCGCAGACCTCGCACAACTCCTGGGTGATGATCACGTCGGGGCGGGCACGCCGCAGCGCCTCCTGGTCCAGGGCGTAGAGGCTGCTCCCCTCGTGGAGGGCC
>JBAWFE010000012.1:0-64953 GCA_049591595.1 Candidatus Dormiibacterota bacterium | reverse complement strand
TTCTGCTTCAGCACCACCACGTGCTGACCACTGGGCATATGGACGCGAATGCTGTCGACCGACATCTCGATCACGTCCATGGTTCCTCACAGTTGGCTGTTCCCGATGCCCGGGGGAGCGGCCCCGGGAGATCCGGCCGCTGACCGAGTCGCCGGGAGTGTGTGATGTCCGTCCCATGATAGCCGTGGCGACGGCTGATCTCGGACCGCGGACGTCGTCCGGCCCAGCGAGACGATTCCCTTCTCGACGCAGTTGGAGAGACCGATGAGTGCTGACCCTCGAGAGCAACGGTTGGTGTTCGGGGAAGTGGCCGAGTTCTACGACCGCTACCGGCAAAGATACCCGGACGCTGCCTTCGCCCGGATCGTGGAGTACGGGCGTGAAGGGGCTGATGATGCAGTTCTGGAACTGGGCTGTGGAACTGGCCGGGCCACGGTTGCGCTAGTCGCCAAAGGGCTTTCGGTGACGGCGTTAGAACCGAGCGCCGAGGTGGCCCGGTTGGCGACCCAGAGGACTGAACGCCTGGTCGGCGTGTCGGTAGTGGAGGCTTCGTTCGAGGACGGGCTCCAGCCCAAAGAACCGGTCCTCCTGGTCACCTCAGCTCAGGCGTGGCACTGGCTGGACCCCGCCGTCCGATCCGTCAAGGCTCATGACGCGCTCGGGGCTATAGGGTCACTTGCCCTTCTCTGGAACGTGGCCACAGGAGTCGACGCCAGCGACGGTCTGGAGGAGCAGATCGAAGACGTGTACCGGAGAGAGGCTCCAGGCTTGACGGGCAGGGTGCCCGGGGAGTCTGATCTGGATCGCCGCCTGTAGATTGAGGTGAGTGGCCTCTTTGTCGACGTGGAGCGCGAGATGTACCCATGGTCCATAACCTATTCAACGGCTGAGTATCTAGGGCTTCTGCAGACCCAATCTGACCACCGGATGGTGGAATCAGGCCTGCGTGAGCGACTGCTGACAGGGATCGCCGAGGTGCTGGACGACCATTGCGACGCGCTACCGCAGGAGTACCGCACCGTCTTGTAACTGGCTCGACGGTGCGCTTAGTCCTCCCAGAGCCGAGACCTTGACACGAGGGGCGTTCAGGACTAAGTTGTCTGATCATCAGACCATCCGTTCGCGAGAGCAGCTCGAAGACAGGTTCGGACCAAAACGCCGGAGCGGTGACCGGACTGGCGTTCGATCCGGTCGCGCGCCGCAACACCTACCAATTGGTGGCAGAGGCTATTTCCCGGGCAATCACCGAGGGACGCCTGGCGGCGGGGGACCGGCTGCCGTCCGAGCGGGATCTTGGCGAGACATATTCGGTCGGCCGCTCGTCCACCCGAGAGGCGATCCGGGTGCTCGAGTCCCAGGGGCTGGTCCGGACCGATGGCCGAGGTGGGTACCTGGTCATGGACGCGGGCAACCTACTGCGCCAGGCGATGGGCTTACTCGTCGATCTGGAGCGAGTGGAGATCTCCGAACTCTTCGAGGTGCGCAAGACCCTGGAGATCGAGACCGCAGGGCTGGCGGCAGCACGACGCTCGGCAGGCGACCTGGACGCCATCGCGGGCCGGATTCAGGAGATGGCCGCGGGGCTCGCAGACCCGGTGCGGTACAGCGAGGCCGACATCGGGTTCCACACGGACCTCGCCGCCGCGACCGGCAACCGCCTGACGGTTCGGTTGATGGACGCGATCAGGGGCGCCATGACTCGGGCCTTTGCGGTGGCGTTCCAGCTACCAGGTAACGCCCAACTCTCTCTGGAGGAGCACCGGGGGATCGCGGCCGCGGTGACCGCTTGTGATCCGGAGCTAGCTCGGGAGCGAATGCGCAGCCATCTCGAGCGGGTTCAGGCGGAGACTGCGGGGGTCGAAGAGGGAGAGGAGAGATGAGTGAGCGCCCAGTGACGCTGCTGGCGTCGCCTGTCGTGGTCGGGCCCGACTGGGTGCACGCCTACCGCCTGATGCTGACAATCCGGCTGTTTGAAGATCGGGTCAACGACCTCTACCAGCGCAAGATCATGCCAGGGCTGGCTCACCTCTCCAGCGGGGAAGAGGGCGTCGCTGTCGGGGTCTGTACCGCTCTGCGGGATGACGACTACATCACCAGCACCCACCGGGGTCACGGCCACTGCCTGGCCAAGGGGGCCGCAGCTGATCTCATGTTCGCCGAGCTCCTCGGAAAGGCCGCCGGCTACTGCGGAGGTAAGGGCGGCTCCATGCACATCGCTGATCAGGCCCGGGGAAACCTCGGGGCGAATGCCATCGTGGGTGGTTCCCTGGGGATTGCCACCGGTGCCGGACTTTCAATCAAGCAGCGGCGCTCCGACCAGGTCGCGGTGAGCTTCATCGGGGATGGCGCGCTTGGCCAGGGGGTGCTGTACGAGGTGATGAACATGGCCTCCCTTTGGCAGCTGCCGGTGATCTATGTCTGCGAGAACAACCTGTACGGGGAGTACACCCCGGGCTCGGAGACGGTCGCTGGAAGTCCCTTGGATCGGGCCACTGCATTCGGGATCCCGGGGAGCGAGGTGGACGGACAGGACGTGCGGGCGGTGTACCAGGCGACCGCGGCTGCCGTTGAACGGGCCCGAACAGGCGGAGGTCCGTCATTTCTTCTGTGCTCCACCTACCGCTATTTCGGTCACCACGTGGGCGATGTGGATCGCGGGTACTACCGAAGCCGCGAAGAGGAGCAGTTCTGGCGCGAGCAAAGGGATCCCATCACCATGGCTCGCGAGTGGCTGGAAGCCGAGGGCCTGGCCGATCGACCAGCTCTGGAAGCAATGGCCATGGAGTTAGGCAAGCAGCTCGACGCGGCGGTCGAGTTCGCAGTGTCCGCACCCTTTCCCAACCCGGACCAGGTGGCGACCGATGTCTTCGCCTGACCCCAAGTTGGTCGGAGAGTCCCGGGAGCTGACCATGGCCCAGGCGATTAGGGAGGCGATCGCGGAGGAGATGCGCCGCGACGAGAGCGTCTTCGTCATGGGTGAGGACGTCGCCGAGGCGGGAACTCCATTCAAGGTGCTTAGTGGTTTGGTGGAAGAGTTCGGCACTGATCGGGTGATCGATACCCCGATCTCGGAGCCGGGGTTCACCGGGATGGGGGTGGGCGCCGCGATGACTGGACGGCGCCCCGTGGTGGACATCATGTTCGGTGACTTTCTTGGCTTGGTGATGGACCAGGTCGCCAATCAGGCGGCCAAGGTCCACTACATGTCCGGAGGCAAGCTCAGCGTGCCCCTGACGATTCGCACCACCATGGGCGCAACCAGGCGCTCGGCTGCCCAGCATAGTCAGAGCCTGCATGCCTGGGTCAGCCACATTCCTGGGCTAAAAGTGGCGCTGCCGAGCACCCCTTACGATGCCAAGGGATTGATGAAGAGCGCGATCCGCGACAACAGTCCGGTGGTCGTCTTCGAAGACAAGATGAACTACCAACAGCGAGGCCAGGTGCCCCTCGGCGAGTACACGATTCCGCTAGGTGTGGCCGACACAAAGCGGGCCGGTCGAGATGTGACGTTGATCGCCACCAGCAGCATGGTTTTGGTGGCTCTGGAGGCGGCAGAGCTGCTCGCCCAGGAGGGGTTGGAGTGCGAGGTGATCGATCCCCGCACCACAGTGCCGCTGGATCGGCAGACCCTGGTCGACTCCGTCCGCCGCACCACCAGGGCGGTGGTGCTAGACGAGGGCCATCGCAGCTATGGCGTCGGGGCGGAGTTGGCGGCGGTTGTCGCCGAAGGCGCCTTTTATTACCTGGACGCCCCGGTGCGCCGGCTGGGGGCCATGGATGTGCCGATTCCCTTCTCCCCGGTGCTGGAAGACCTCACCGTGCCCACGGTTGCCGGTCTGGTCGCGACGGTGCGCGAACTGTGCGGGCGTAAATCGGACCGGTTAGGAGGGTGAGGTCATGAGCCAGCTGACGCGCACTTACGGGCTGGGGGCCGTCGACTGGGAGGCTCGAGTCGACTACGACCGGCTCCGAAAAGCCCGTCTAAGTCGCATCAAGCAGGTGCTGCAGGAATCCGACCTGGGAGCCCTGCTCTGCTTCGACATGAACAACAGTCGTTACATCACGGCCACCCACATCGGCACCTGGGCCATCGACAAGCTGACCCGGTTCTCGCTGCTCCCGCGGAACGACGAGCCGATCATGTGGGACTTCGGATCGGCGGCCCGCCACCATCAGATCTTCTGTCCGTGGCTGGGCGAGGAGCGCTCCCGAGCCGGTATCGCAACCATGCGCGGAGGCTTCGACCCTGCCGCCGGGAGAGCTGAGGCAGTGGCCCGCAAGATCCGGATCGAGCTAGACGAGCGCGGCCTGGCGGATGAACCGTTGGGAGTGGACATCATCGAGATGCCGATTCTGGCGGCGCTCGAGGCGGAGGGGCTCAGAGTGGTCGACGGGCAGCAGCTGATGCAGCGGGCCCGCATGATCAAGAGTCAAGACGAGATCACTCTGCTGAGCACCGCCTGCGCCATGGTGGACGCCGCCTACGATCAGCTCTATCAGGCGCTGCGGCCGGGGATTCGCGAGAACGAGTGCGTGGGCCTGGTGGCCAAGGTCCTCTACGACCTGGGGTCGGAGCATGTGGAGGGGGTGAACGCCATCTCGGGAGAGCGCGCCAATCCCCATCCCCACGTCTATTCGGATCGGATGTTGCGCCCGGGCGACCCCGCTTATTTCGACATCCTCCACGCCGTGAACGGCTACCGCACCTGTTACTACCGGACGTTCGCCGTGGGCTCCGCCAGCCCGGCTCTGGTCGACGCCTACCAGCACTGCCGCGAGTTGGTGGATCTCGCCATCGCCAAGGTCAAGCCCGGGGCTACCACGGCCGACGTGGTCTCAGTGTGGCCGCGAGCGGAGGAGTTCGGCTTCGCCAACGAGGAAGCGGCCTTCGGGCTGCAGTTCGGCCACGGAGTTGGTCTTTCGATCTGGGAGAAGCCAATCTTCAGTCACCTGGTCTCCGACGAGCACCCGGAGCCCCTGGTCGAGGGGATGGTCTTCGCGCTGGAGACGTACTGGCCATCGAAGGACGGCTGGACGGCGGCCCGGATCGAGGAGGAGGTGGTGGTGACCAAGACCGGGTGCGAGGTGATCACCCGTTTCCCCGCCGAGCGGCTGATGGTTGCCGGGCAGCGCTATTACACGATCGAGGGCCCCCTGCCGACTACCAGGGAGACCGAATCTCACCGCAACAACCAGGAGCGGCTGGCGAGCACCGCGCGGGGGGCAATGGACGGGGGACTTCAACTTCCATGACGGGGGATCGCCGTGCCGGTTGAGATCATCATGCCGGCGCTCGGGCTGGCTCAGGAAACCGGTCGCCTGTTGCGCTGGATGAAACAGGAAGGGGAGGAGGTCTCAGCCGGGGATCTCCTGATGGAGATCGAGACCGACAAATCGGAAGTGGAGATCGAGGCTCCGGCCAAGGGATTCCTGCGAGGAATCCGAGTCCAGCCGGGCGAGGAGGTGGAGGTTGGCACCGTGATGGCCTGGATCCTGGCTCGGGATGAGGACATTCCCAAGGCGCCACCGAGCCAACCCGTAGCGCCACCCCGTGCTTCGGCGGGCCCCCCTTCCGGATCGACGGTGCTGGAGCAGGTGCCACCGGCCAAAGGCGAGCTGGAGCCACCAGGATCGACAGACCGAGCCGCGGCCTCGCCCCTGGCCCGCAGGCTAGCCGCGGACTCCAAGGTCGAGCTCAGGCCGGGTGGCGGCAGCGGCCCGGCTGGCGCGTATTTAGCGGCCGATCTAGCAGCTGGGCCGTCGGGCCCGAGCGGGATGTCCTCGGCCCGGCGTAGGACGGCTATGCACACGACCCAGGTCTGGACGACAACCCCGCACTTCTACCTCGGCCGTGACGTCCGGGCACGCCGGTTGCAAGGGTGGCTGGAGGCGCTGCGGAGGCGTTCCGGGGAGCCGGTCACCTATACCGACCTGCTGCTGCGGTCGGTCGGTGTGGCACTGACCAGGTCGCCCCAGATGAGCGAGTACTGGGCCGACGGCGATATCCGACACCGTGAGGGAGCCAACGTCGGCCTGGCGATCGCCAGCCCCCAGGGACTGTTACTGTGCACCGTCCGGGGTGCCGACCGGCTGGGGTTGAAGGAGCTGGTCGCCGCCCGCCGCGGCCTGGTCGAGCGCGCTCAGGGCGGGAAGCTGACGGGATCGGATCTGGAGGGGGCCAGCATCACCATCAGCAACCTCGGGATGTTCGGCGTGGACCAGTTTCAGGCGGTGCTGGCGGAAGGTCAGAGCTCCCTGTTGGCGGTGGGCAGAATCCGCGACGAGGTGGTGCCGGTCGACGGGCGAGCGGCGGTGGAGCCCGTGCTTTCGCTCACTTTGAGCTGCGACCATCGGGTGCTCGACGGCGCTGCCGCAGCCCCATTTCTCACCACTCTGGTCGAGTACCTGGAGGAGCCGGCGCTGCTGCTCGATGTCGAGCAGCTGAGCTAGCCACGACCCGAGACGGGGCTAGATCCCTTTCGGACCCGGTTCGCGCTGCCGCGCTCCTCCCAGGTAGAGGGCCCCGATTTCGGGATGGTTGAGGACCTCCTCGCCGGTGCCGCTAAGCCGCACGTGACCGGTCTCGAGCACGACCCCCTGGGTGCTCAGGCGCAGACCGGCCCTGGCATTCTGCTCGACCAGCAGGATGGTGCGACCCTGCTGGTGCATCAGGCGGATCGAGTCGAAGACAGTCCGCCTGGTCTTGGGGTCGAGCCCCATCGACGGCTCATCGAGGATTACCAGGGAGGGATCGAGCATCAGGCATCGGGCGAACTCCACCAGACGCTGCTGGCCGCCGGAGAGGCTGCCGGCCTTGGCGCTGACCCGCTCTCGAACCAGCGGAAAGGTTTCCTGCAGCTGCGCCAAACGCCGCTGCACCAGACCTCTGTCATTGAGGATGAAGCCGCCCATCTCGACGTTGGCCTGGACGGACATGTCGGAGAAGAGGCTGTGATTCTGTGGAACCTGGACCACCCCGTCACGGAGGATCTCCCGGGGTGATTTGCCCACGATGGACTGGCCCCGGAGACGGATATCTCCTTTCCTGATCGCCAGGATTCCGCTGATCGCTGCCAGCAAAGTGGACTTGCCGGCACCGTTCGGTCCAACCACACAGGTGACTCCGCCCTGTGGCACCTGGAAGGAGACCCCCTGCAGCACATCCCCACCGCCGTAGCCGGCGAAGACATCATCGATCTCCAGAAGAGGCTGGCCGGAGTGGTCCGGTTCAGTCACCCTCTTCCTCGTCGGCACCGCCGAGGTAGGCGTCTAACACCTGGGGATTCGCCTGCACTTCGGAAGGGGTTCCGGTCACAATCGCGGCGCCCTGGTGCATCACCGTCAGCGAGTCGCAGATCCGCATCACGAATTCCATGTTGTGCTCCACCACCAAGAACGTCTTGCCCTGGGCGTTGAGCTCCCGAATCTTCTCCGCCAGATGGTTGATCAGGGAGGGGTTCACTCCCCCGGCTGGCTCATCCAGCAGGAGGACATCGGGGTCCGCCACCAACACATAGGCGAGCTCGAGCAGCTTGCGCTGGCCGTAGGAGAGGACCCCGGCGGGTTGGTTGGCCAGAGCCGCGATCCCCACGAATTGAAGGAGCTCCATGGCCCGGTCACGCTCCGGGCCCAAGCTGGCAGCGGTGCGGAAGACGCTCCCCAGCCACCCTTCCCGGTGCTGGGTGGCGATCAGCATGTTCTCCATGGCGGTCAGCCTGGGGAAGATCCGGGTCAGCTGGAAGGTGCGACCGATCCCTAGCTTGAAGACCCGATCCGGGGTGGAGTTGGTGATGGAATTGCCCTTGAAGCGCACGGTTCCCTGGCGCACCTGCTCGTACCCGGTCATCACGTTGAAGAGGGTGGTCTTGCCCGATCCGTTGGGGCCGATCAGGCCGGCAACCGTGCCGCTCTCGACCGTCAGCGAGCAGAGGTTCAGCGCCTGCAGGCCGCCGTAGGCCTTCGAGACTCCCTCCACCTCGATCAGCGCGGTCAAGGATTGGTACCGGAATGGGCGACCAGCCCCGCCCGCGCATCCCCGTCACCTCCTATCTGGGCCATGCCCGGGGGCGAAGCGTGATCCCTGGCGCTGCGGCGACGGGTCAGCAGGTTGGAGACGGAGGGAACGATGCCGAGAGGGAGCAGCAGGATGACCACCAGGAAGATGACCCCGTAGATGATCAGGTAGAGGTCTCCGACCGAGTACGAGAAGGTCAGGTACTGCTGTAGCGGTTCCAGCAAGATCCCGCCCAGCAGAGGTCCCCAGACAGTCCCCAATCCACCGAAGAAGGCCATCAGCGCAATCGACAAATCGAATAGGGGATCAAAGACAAACTGGGGGAAGACCTGGCCCACAAAGTAGGCGTAGACCCCGCCCACCATCCCGATCGGTATCGCGGAGATTACAAAGGCGGTGAGTTTTACCCGCCCAACCCTCACCCCCAGCCCCCGCGCCCGAGCCTCGTCGTCCCTGATCGCCAGCAGCTGGAGGCCGAATCGTGACCGCCGAATCGTCCAGGAAGCCGCCACCGCCAGGATCAGCAGACCGAGGGCTACGAAGTAGAAGGGGTCGTTGTAGGTGGCGCCGGGCCAGTTGGGCGAGGCGACCTGGAGACCGGATGAGCCGCCAGTGATGCCCAGGTTGGTCGCCACCAGCTGAAAGAGAAAGAAAATGGCGATGGTGATCACGACGAAGGTGTGGCGCCTGGTCCGAAGGGCCACCAGTCCGACCGGGATCGCGGTCAGCCCAGCGACCAGCCCGGAGAGGGGGATCAGTCCGAACATGCCATAACCGGCGCCCAGATGGTTGTTCTGGGCGATCACCGCGAAGGTGTAGGCCCCGGTCCCGAAGAACGCTGCGTGCCCCAAGGGGATGTAGCCGGAATAGCCGGCGAAGCCGTTCCAGGCCGTCGTCGAGGTCATGTAGATCAGGGTGAAGACCGCGATCGTGGTGTAGGTGGGGTTGGAGAAGACGAAGGGGAAGAGCACGAATGCGAGCAAGGCCAGGGCGACCAAGCCGGGCTTGATCAGGCCATGGCTGCTCACCGGCCTCCGCCGTCGGGCCACTGGAACCGACCGGAGCGCGCCCTGAAGCGCTTGAGAGCGCGCCGAGAGGTCACTGAGCCCGAGAGAAGCTGCGACCGAAGAGTCCCTTAGGCCGCAGGGTCAGCACCACCACCAAGGCGGCGAAGAAGACGACCTCGGACCAGAGCGGCGACCAGACCGACGCCACCACATCCTCGACCATCAACATGGAGATAGCCGCCACCATGGCGCCGGCCATGCTGCCGAGTCCGCCCAGGATGACAATCGACAACAGCCGGGAGATCAGGTCATAGCCGCTGTTGGGGTTGAAGGCGGTGGTGGCTCCAAACACCATGCCGCCGGCTGCCGTCACGGCCACCCCGATCCCAAAGGTCAAGGTGGCCACTCGGTCGACATTGATGCCGATCAGACGGGCGGCCGGGCGGTTTTGGAGTGAGGCACGGATGCTGCGGCCGAAGCGGGTGCGATAGAGCATTAGGTAGATGGCTCCCATCAGCACCACCGCCATGCCGCAGCCGAAGACGTAGATGTAGGGGAGGTAGAAGCCGAGGAGGTGAATCGACTGGGTCACATACCAACCGTGCAGTTGCACGTAGTTCACCCCGAATATCACCGTGAGCACTCCCTCGACCACGATCGCGACGGCGTAGGTGACCAGGATCGACATGGTCGTCCGGTCGGTCGCCGGCAGACGCCTAATGAACGCCCAGTCCACCGCGATGCCCACGAGGAACAGCGTCGGCATGGTGATGAGGATCCCCACGAAGAGATCCACGCCGAAGTGGACGGCCAGTACGTAACTCAGATAGGCGGCCAGCACTACAAAGACCCCTTGGGCGATGTTGATGATGTCCATCACCCCGAAGATCAGGGTCAGACCGGCGGCCATCAGCGCGTAGACGGCCCCGGTCAAAACCCCGTCGATCAGGCCCTGGTAGAGGCTGGTCAAGCGATCAGCTGCCCCAGTCCGGCTTGGGGTAGAGGATCTTCACAGAACTCGGATCGCTCTCGGGCAGGACCTGGTTGAATACGGTTCCCGTTGTTCCCTGCCACTGGAAGATGAAGCCGACAGCCTTGCCATTCTCACCCTTGGAATTGAACTGCACCTGACCCTGGACACTGTTCAGAATCACGCCGCTGTGCAAGTACTTGATGATCTTGGCGTTGCTCAAACTCTTGTTGTGCTCGACCGCCTGCTGCACCACCTGACCCACCGAGTAAGCCTCGGCGACGTCCGCGTTGACTCCAGCTGGGGTTCCGCCGTACTTGGCGATGTACATCTTGACCATCGCCTTGCTCTCGGCGTTGTCGTAGGTACCAGACCATCCGCCGGGGACCATCGCTCCGTCAGTGTTGGCAGGGCCGACAGCGCTCACGAATGCCGAACCCTGGTCGGGACCGGCCGCCGCGATGAACGCCTTGGGGTTGTAGTGATCCTGTTCGAAAGCCTGCATGAAGGCTGACACGGTGGGCACGTCCACAGAACCCAGCACCACGATGTCGGCATGGGTGGCGGCGACGTTCTGAGCAATCGGAGCGTAGTCGGTGTCCTCGGCCGGGAACACCTGGTCGTACACGGTCTTGACTCCGGCCGCCTGCAGGAGTGACTTGGCCTTTTCGATGACCGGTTCGGTGAACGGGTCGTTGCTGGTGGGGTAGGCCGCCGTCGTGGGTCGCTCGCTGGCCGGCAGCGACTTGATCCAATTGACGAACGGGACCATGTAGTCGGCGACCGGCAGGCTCACGTCAAAGATGTTCTTCAGGCCGTTGGCGAATGCAGCCGGCGCGCCGCCCGCTCCTTCGACAAAGGCATAGCCGTAACGGTTCACGACCTTGGATGCGGGGACCGTGAGAAGGGTCGAGAATGGTCCGAACACCAAATTAACCTTGTCCAGGGTGATCAGCTTGGTGTAGTTGGTGTCGACCTGGGTCGGGCTGCTGGCGTCCGAGACGATGTCCAGCTTCACCTTGCGCCCGAGGATTCCCCCGTGGGCATTTACATAGCTGGCCCAGAGCTCGTAGCCGCGCTGATAGGCCTGGCCGTCGGCGGAGAAGTCCCCCGACAGGGAGAGTGAGATTCCGATCGTGATCGGTTTGTTGCCGCTGGTGGCGCCGCACGCGGCCAGCACCATCCCCATCAAACCCGCCATCGCGCCGGCGGCGATTAGCCGCCGCACATGACCCTTCATATCTTCCCTGTCCCTCCAAAAACACTGCGGCCTTGAACGGCCATGCTTGTGGCGCGCACGAAATGCCGGGCCGTGCGCCCATCGTCAAAATCCAGATTCAAGTTCATCCGGGAGTTCCCAGCCCGTCGGGGACCTCGGCCTGCTCGCTGATAACCTCCAGACCGGAGTTGCGACCCTGCAGCTCGAGGAGGGCAGCGAAGTCCTCTTCGCCGTAACCGAGGCTGATCAAGCTCATCACCAGCTGCTGGACGAGACTGGCCAGCGGCAGGGGCACACCCAGGTCGTGCGCAGCGGCCAGCCCCAGGTCGAAGTCCTTCTGCAGCAGGTTGGTGGTGAACGTCGCACCGTAGTCGGTGTTGACCAACTGCGGAGTCTTGTAGCGGGTGAAAGTGGAGCCCAATACGCTGCCATTCAAGTAACGCAAGAATGCCTCGCGGCTGACTCCGCCCTTCTCGGCTAGCACGGTGACCTCCACCAGCGACTGGGTCACCACCCCCAAGAAGAGGTTGTGGCAGATCTTGACCAGGCGAGCAAGTTCACCTTCCCCTACGTAGGTGGCCGCCGAGCCTAGCTGGGCCAGCAGCTCGGCGACCGACTCATAGGCGGCGACCGGACCGGAGACGGCCATCGTCAGTCGGCCGGCCTTGGCGACCTTGGGGTTTCCACTGACCGGCGCTGCCAGCAGGTCTACTCCCTGCTTGGCGAGCTCCTGACGGACCTGGGCGGACGCATCGGCCCCGACCGTGGAGAAATCGACCACGATCTGGGGTCGAGAGTCGCCGGAGAGGAGCCCTTCTTGGCCCAGCAGAACTTGGTGGAGATCTCCAGATGAACTCACCGCCACAAAGACCACCTCGCACCCGCTGAGCTCGCTCACGCGATCCGCGATGGTCGCTCCGAGATGGGAGAGTGGTTCCGCCTTCGCCCGGGTGCGGTTGTAGACGAGGACAGCGGACCCGGCGTTCAAGAGCCGGCTGACCATCTGGGCGCCCATGCGCCCGGTACCGATCCAGCCGAGCCGGGGCAGTTTGTCTGCGCCGTCAGTCACCGGAGTCCCTCCCCGAGGCGACTCGCTCGCCACAACCGATTGCAGTCAGTCCCGCCCGACGATTATTGCCACCTTGAGCTTGGACGTCAAGGCCCTGATCTCAAGTCTGAAGGGAGCTGCACCGGGAGTTGCTGCGGCATGCAACCGTGTGCAAGACTCTGCCGGTGCCAGACGAGAGGATCCGTAGCGCGCTAGAACATTGGGGCCCCCGATTCACAGTGAATGGAGTGGACCCCTCCGACTTCAAGGCGGTGACGGGAGCACTTGAGAGCTGGAGCGACTGGTGCCAGGCTTGGTGCCGGGCCGCCGCGGAGCACGCAGCTCTGGGGGAGGCAGCGGAGGCGGCGGGTCGAAACCGCTCAGCGGGGAGCCACTACAGTCAGGCGTCGGTCTACTACCACTTCGCGAAGTTCGTTTTCGTCGAGGATTTGGAGCAGATGCGGGCCGCCCATCAACTGGCGGTGAAGTGGCTCAACCGGGCGCTTCCCTACCTCGAGCCCCCGGGGCGACGCATCGAGATTCCCTTCGAGAATGCCCAGATGGTGGGGGTGTTGCGCATCCCCGCCGGCCAAGGCCGACACCCAGTTGTGGTCATGATCCCCGGACTCGATTCGACCAAGGAGGAGTTCCGGACCACGGAACAGCTCTTTCTCGACCGGGGGGTGGCGACCTTCTCGGTGGACGGTCCAGGTCAGGGCGAGGCGGAGTACGACCTTCCGGCGCGACCCGACTGGGAGGTGCCAGGCGCCGTCATTCTGGACGCCTTGGAGCAGATACCCGAGTTGGACGCTGCCCGGATGGCGGTTTGGGGCGTCAGCCTAGGTGGGTACTACGGCCCGCGGGTTGCGGCGGTTGATCCCCGGGTTCGCTGCTGCGTCGCCCAGGCCGGCCCCTACAACTGGGGCGCGTGCTGGGACATCCTGCCCCAGCTGAGCCGCGAAGCGTTTCGTGTCCGCACCAGGTCGAACTCCGACGCCGAGGCGCAGCAGCTGGCGCTCACCTTCTCACTTGAAGGGTTCGCCGAGCGCATCAAGGTTCCACTTCAGATCGTCTTCGGCAAGCGCGATCGCCTGATCCCCTGGCAGCAGGCGGAACGATTGGCCAAGGAGACCGGCGGACCGCTGGAGATGCTGATGTTCGAAGACGGAAATCACGTCTGTACCAACATTCCCTACCGGCATCGGTACCGAACGGCGGACTGGGTGGCCGAGCAGCTCCGCTAGCCGGACAGACTGGGACGGCCTCAGTCCTGGCCGGGTTCTCTGGTCGCCGCGGTGGTCGATCCGCGGACCACCAGCTGGGGGGGCAGCAGCTTGGAGTCCACCGGACCTCTGGGGTCGGCGATCCTCTCCAGCATCAGCAGCGCCGCCGCCGCACCTATCTGATAGTGGGGTATGCGCACCGAGGTCAGCGGTGGACGCAGCTGGTCGAGGAAGGGCATGTCGTTGAAACCTACGACCGACACGTCCTCGGGGCAGCGGAGTCCGGCGCGTTCGAGGGCCGCGTAGCAGCCCAGGGCGAGCAGGTCGTTGCCGGCCAAGACTGCGGTGAAGTCCCCGCCCCCGGCTAGCAATTCGGTGAGGCAGCGCTGACCCTCGGCCCGCGTGAAACCGCGGGCGTAGGTCACCAGACGCGGGTCCACTGGGATCCCTGCCGCCGCCATGCCGGCTTCGAATCCGTGGAGCCGTCCCCGCCCGGTCGAGACGTCCTGGGGTCCCGCGATGTGGGCGATTCGGCGGTGCCCGAGGCCGATCAGATGGGCGACCGCCAGCTTGGCTCCCATTCGATCATCGACCGAGGCCGAGGGGAGTGAGTTGTCGTCGAGGATCCGGTTCACCAGCACCACCGGCAGCTCCTCGGCAGCGGCCTGATCAAGCAGGGGGTGGCGCTGCCGGGCTGTGGCCACGATGAAGCCGTCGACGTGGCGAGAGCGCATCCCCTCGAAAACCCGCCGCTCCCGCTCCTCGTCGTTGTCGGTGTTCCCCATCAGGGCCACGAATCCCTTCGGCGTAAGGGTGTCCTCGATTCCCCGTACGATCGGCGGAAAGAGGGGGTTGTTGAGGTCGGGGATGAGCACTCCGACCGTGTACGACCGCCTGGTCTTGAGGCTTCGGGCGGCGGGATCGGGTCGAAACTGGAGCTCGCGGGCTGCCTGCAACACCCGCTCGGCTGTCTCGGACTTGACCAGATGGCGACGCTCCACGTTGAGGGCCCGCGAGGCGGTGCCCGGATGGACCCCGGCCCAGCGGGCCACATCGCGCAAGGTCACCCTGGGGTTGGGCACCACTCCGGCCTCCGCTGAGAATCCGCCCGGGCCGACGTGGTCGCCGGGGTAGTCAGCCGAGCCACCCCACCACATCTCCCGTGCAACTCGTAGATAAGTTCGATTCTACGACCGCCAACCGGTCTTACCGGCTGTCTGTCACCAGGAGTTGGGCCGCTCGGGACGGGATAATTGAGGGTATGTCGGCTGAGCCGGTGGTGCGACCTCGCCTGCTGCTCGTCGACGCCCACGGGCTGGCCTTCCGTGCTTATCACGCACTGCCCGAAATGACCAATCGGAGGGGCGAGGCGATCCGCGTTGCCTACGGCTACACCTCGATGCTCCTGCTGGCCATGGAGCGCGGCTTCGACTGCGCCGTGGCGGCCTTCGACCCGCCCGGGCCGACCTTTCGCGACGCAAAATTGGCGACCTACAAGGCGACCCGCCAGCCCACCCCTGAAGAGCTCATCGCGCAGATCCCGGTCTGCCAACAAATCACCGAGCGGCTGAACATCCCGGTGCTGATGGTGTCGGGCTTCGAGGCCGACGACGTTCTGGGGACGCTGTCACGGCAGGCCAAGGCTGCTGGCTGCGACACGGTGATCCTCTCCGGGGATATGGATCTGCTGCAGCTGGTGGATGAGCACACGGTCGTGCAAAGCAGCCGCCGAGGCAGCAGCGAACCGCTGATCTATGACGTGGCCGCGGTCCGCGACCGGTTCGGATTCGATCCCGTGCGGATCATCGACTACAAAGCTCTGCGGGGCGACACCAGCGACAACATTCCGGGGGTTCCGGGGATCGGCGAGAAGAGCGCCGCCGCCCTGATCCAGGAGTACGGCTCGCTAGACGGGGTCCTGGAGGCCATCGACACCATGCCCCCCGGGCGGGTCCGGACCGCACTCACGGGGAACGCCGATCTAGCCAGATTCGGCAGAGAGCTGGTGACCATCGAGCAGGAGGTACCGGGAGTAGAGCTCGACCTCTCCAATTGCCGCTTGCGCGAGTACGACCGCGAGGCGGCTTCGTCACTGCTCGAGGAGTTGGGAATGCCGAGCTTGGTACGACGACTTCCGACCACCGAGCGCAGCGCGGCGAGCGCCGACGTCGACCGGCCGTCGATCGCGCCCACTGTGTTGGTCGACAGCCCGACTGAGCTTGCGGCGATGGTCGCAACCCTCCGGGCGGCCGACTCTTTCACGGCCGAGGTGGCTGTGGACGGCCCGCCTCGCAAGGGGCTGCTGGTGGGTCTGGCGCTGGCGACCGATGCGTCGCACAGCTGGTACTGCCCGGTGGCGATGGCGAGCCTGCAGGGTCTCTCCTGGGATGAGATAGAGCCGCTGCGAGCGCTGCTGGCGGCGCCAGATGTGGGCAAAGCCAGCTACCAGCTGAAAGAGGTGCTGCTGGCGCTCAATGGGGCTGGCGCCGACCTCGATGGCGAGAGCTTCGACTGCGTACTAGCCGCCTACCTGGCCGACTCCCGCAGCCGGACTCCAACACTGGCATCGCTCTGCCGGGAGTGGGATGGGCCCCCGGCCCCGGAGCGGGAGGTCTACCTAGGGAAGGGCGCGACGACCCGGCTTCCCTCAGCGCTGAGTGTGGCGGAGGCCGCCCAGCTATTCGGTGGCGAGGCGGCCTGTGTGGCCGCAATCGCTCCCGGGTTGCGGTCTCGGCTGGACCAACTCGGCGCCGGGGATCTGCTCCGAGATCTCGAGCTGCCCGTCCTTCGCATACTGGCTGACCTAGAGGCGCTCGGGGTTCACTTGGACTCAGCGCAGCTGCGCACGATCTCTGCGGCGCTGACGGTTCAGATTACCGACCTTGAGGCTGAAATGTTCCGATTGGCGGGACGGACTTTCAGCCCGGGATCTACCCCTCAGCTGGCCGCGCTTTTGTACGACGAACTGGGGCTGAAGAGTTCACGGCGGACCAAGACCGGGCGCTCCACCGACGCGCAGGCGTTGGAGGCGCTTCGCGAGGAGCACCCGATAGTAGGCCTGCTCATGGAGTGGCGCCAGGTGACCAAGCTGAAGAGCACCTACGTAGACGCTCTTCCGGATTTGGTTGATCTCGATGACAACCGAGTCCACACCACCTTCAACCAGGCGGTGGCGGCCACCGGACGGCTCTCGTCGACCGATCCCAACCTGCAGAACATTCCTATCCGTACTGAGCTGGGCCGGCGGATTCGGGCGGCCTTCATTCCCGGCGCCGAAGGATGGCTGCTGGTCTCTGCCGACTACTCCCAGATCGAGCTTCGAGTGCTGGCCCATCTGAGCGGTGACGAGCGGCTGGCCGCGGCGTTTGCCCGAGGCGACGATGTCCATGCGGATACCGCCGCGCAAGTGTTCGGGGTGCCGCAAACGGAGGTGACGGCGGACCAGCGGCGGATGGCCAAGGTGGTGAATTTCGGGATTCTCTACGGACTTTCCAGCTACGGCCTCTCCCGAGATCTGGGGATCGCGACAGATGTCGCTGACGACTTCATCAGACGCTACTTCTCAACTTATGCGGGAGTCCAGGGCTATCTGGAGTCAGTGCGAGAGGACGCCCGGAGACAGGGTTACGTGAGCACCATCCTCGGGCGGCGCCGGTACCTCACCGACATCAACGCGACCAATCGCCAGGTCCGGGAGGCCACTGAGCGGATGGCGATCAACATGCCCATCCAAGGCTCTGCGGCCGACATCATGAAGCTCGGGATGATCCGAACCGCCCAGGCGCTGCGCGCCGCGGGCAGTCCGGCCCGGATGCTGCTTCAGGTGCATGACGAGCTGGTGTTCGAGGCGCCCGCCGAAGTGGTCGGGGAGGTCGCGGAGCTGGCCGCCGAAGGGATGGCTGGGGCGATCGAGCTTTCCGTGCCCCTGGTAGTGGACCTCAAGAGCGGTCCCAACTGGAGGGATCTGGCCCCGCTGCGTCGGACAGCCGGCTGACCGCATTTGCCTGAGCTGCCCGAGGTCGAGACGATCGTTCGCGACCTCCGACCCCAGCTAGTGGGGCGGACTTTCACCCGCGCCGATCTGGTCCGGGAGTCCGTCTTGAGGTTCTCCGAACCAGCCAGTTTCCGGTTCCGGACCGAAGGGCGGCGGATCGGTTCGGTGGCTCGGCGGGGCAAGTTCATCCATCTCGGTTTGAACGGCGGCGAACATCTGGTGGTCCATCTGGGCATGACGGGGACGCTCACCCTGCAGAATGGGGATGAGCCTAGAGCGATCCATACCCACCTGGTGCTGGACTTGGACGACCGGCGCCAACTGCGGTATCGGGACCCCCGCCGTTTCGGCCGCATCTTGCTGGGCCGACCAGGGCAGCTCCAGGCCAGCGGCGCTCTGCCGCACCTCGGCCCGGAGCCCCTGTCTCCGGACTTCGCTCGAAGTGGATTCGCAGAAGCGCTCAGGGCGTCGGGGCGTCAGGTGAAGTCAGTACTTCTCGACCAGGCCATGGTCGCCGGCTGCGGCAACATCTACGCCGATGAGGCGTGCTTCCTGGCCAAGATTCGACCCGATCGCAGGGCTTACACCCTCACCCGAGCCGAGGCCGGTCGACTGGCGCTCGCGCTGCCGGTGGTGATGCGCGAGGCGGTGCGCCTCCGGGGGAGCTCCTTCTCGGACTACCGGGATGGCTTCGGGGCCAAGGGCGAGGCCTTCGAGGCGCTCTTCGTCTACGGGCGAGCAGGCTTACCGTGCGTTCGCTGCGGCGGTACCCTGCGTCAAACGCGCCTTGGGGGAAGGACCACGGTCTATTGCCACCGGTGTCAGCGCTGACCTCGCGGGTCGCTCTGCTCTCCTATGACGATGTCCCGCCCATCGGAGGGCAGGGCAGGTACGCGGGCGCCCTGGAGCAAGAGATGCCCAAGGTCGGATTTGACGTTGAGATGGTAACGGCCCGTCGTACGCCGTGGGGTCCCGGTCTACGGATTCCCAGGCGCACCAGGCGGGCTCCGCTGGACTTCTCCCTCTGGCTGCGGCGTCGTCTGCCCGAGGTAGCGACGGCGCTCCGGCCCGACCTCTGGCACGCCTTGGGGGGACCGGGGGGCGTTCTGCTCTTCCGGCATCCGCCGACGGCGCCGCTGGTTTACACCGCTAACCACACCTACCGGACGGCCCACGGACGGCGGTTGGCAACGCGCCCCTTAGGCTCGATTGAGGCCAGGGCGTACCGCTTTTCGGAACACGTGATCTCGATCTCGCCTTCGACGGCATCCTCCCTGGCCAAGGACTACGACGTACCTTCGGAGAAGATCTCGGTGATTCCGGTCGGGATAGATACCGAGTGGCTGAAACCGGCTGGCGGGTTTGAAGAGCGGGACACCGTCCTGTTCGTAGGGCGACTGGTACCGATCAAAGGAGTTCCCCAGTTCATCGCCGCTTTCAGGGCGTTGAGCCAGACTTTCCCCCAGCTGCGGGCGGAGATCTGCGGGGAGGGACCGCTCCTTCAGGCAGCCCAGGCGGCGGCCGAGAGCTTCGGTGGCCGGATGCAGGTGCGAGGTCGAGTTTCCGAGCAGGAGCTGGCCCGCTCGTACCAGCGCTCCCTGCTGATGGTGGTTCCGTCGCGCTACGAGGGGCTCGGGGTGGTGGCCCTGGAGGCGATGGCTACCGGCACGCCCGTGCTGGCCACCGATGTTCCCGGCCTGACCGACCTCAAGGGGGGAGGGGTGGTGCTGGTGCCGCTGGGGGACGAGCCTCAGCTGCTGACGGCCGCCCAGGCGATCCTGGGAGATCGGGTGAGATGGGAGGAGCTCTCGGCGGAGGCCCGTCAGACGGTGGTGGATCGCTTCTCCTGGGACGCGGTCGGACCTCAGATCGCGGAGGTCTATCGCTCGGTGCTGGGCTCCCGGGCCAGCCAGGTGGCGTAGGCCGCCTCCAGCTCGGCTCGGACTCTCTCAAATCTGATGAGCACCTCTCGGCCTCGATCCGGGGAGCTGAAGGTTTGGGGCTCGGCCAACTTCAGCTCCAGGACGTTCTTCTCCTGCTCCAGCGCTTCGATCCGGAGCTCAACTTCTCGACGAGAGGGCTGCGGGTTTTCTGTTGCGGGTCTCTTCGGTGATGGAGCCCGGGGATGGCGTGGGCTTGGCGAGGCGTCCGCCTTGGGGGGAGCGGACCGGCGCTCGACCAGGCGTCCGGCCTCGACCTCGAAGACGGTGGTGGCCACCGAGTCGACGAAGTAGCGGTCATGGGAGACCAGTACCACGGCGCCGGGGAAGTGGGCCAGGGCTTCCTCAAGAACCTCCTGAGAGGGGATGTCGAGGTGATTGGTGGGCTCGTCCAGAAGAAGGCAGTTGGCGTCGTCCATGCCTAGCCGGGAGAGTGCCACTCGCGCCTTCTCCCCCCCGGAGAGCTCCCTCACTCGGCTGAGGGCCCGCTCGCCGCTGAAGAGCATTGCCCCCAATACCGCCCTGGCTCGCTCTGGAAGGGATCCCGGATGGTCGTCGAGCAGGCTCTCCAGGACGGTTCGATCCACGTCAAGGTCGGCGAAGTCCTGGTGGTACTCGCGGATGCGGGCGCGGGCGCCGGGGATCACCCGGCCTCGGACCGGCGGCAGCTGCCCGGCCAGGGTGTGCAGCAGAGTGGTCTTCCCGGAGCCGTTGGGACCGAGGACGGCGATCCGGTCGCCGCGGGCAATCCCCTGATCCGGAACGGAGAACAGCTCGACCTCATCCCGGCCGCACGCCAGACCTTCTGTGCGGACCACGATCTGGGCGCTGGGCGCTGCGTGCAGGGTGAGTCTCATCCGCTGCAGCTCAGTCGGCTCGGGGACGCGCTCCAGCCGGTCCAGCAGCGTCTGGCGACCTCTCGCCTGGCGGGCCCGCTGACCTGCCTTGTAGCGGCGGATGTAGTCCTCCTGGTGGTTGATGTGGGCCTGCTGCGCCTCCCAGGTGCGACGCCACCGGAGCCGCCGTTCCTGGCGCTGGCGGAGATAGCTCGTGTATCCGCCCTCGTAAACCTCGGCCCGCCCGGAGGCCAGCTCGACGATGCGGGTGCAGACCCGCTCCAGCAGGCGGCGGTCGTGGGCCACCAGGCAGAGCGTGGGCGCGCTCTGGAGCAGGTGAGCCTCGAGCCACTCGATGGCGGCCAGGTCGAGGTGGTTGGTGGGCTCATCGAGCAGGAGGAGGTCCACGTCCTGGAGCAGCAGCTTGCTCAGCTCCAGGCGGCGGATCTGGCCCACGCTGAGTTCGTGGGGCGACCGGGCCTGCTCCTCGCCGCCAAGCCCCAATCCGGCCAGCACCGCGCGGGCCTTGGCCTCGAGCTCATATCCGCCCAGTCCCTCGTAGGCCGACTGGGCCTCGCCGTATCGAGCCAGCTCGGCCTCGCTCTCAGGGCCGGGAATCGTCAACCGATGCTCCAAATGGCCGAGCTCATCGCGCAGCCGGGCGAGGTCGGTGCGGCTGGCCATCGCCTCACCGAGAACTGTCTCGGCGATCGGTTCCGGGGACTCCTGGGGAAGGTGGGCGACCAGCAGCCGGGCCCGCAGATCCACCCGTCCCAGGCTGGGCGGCTGGGCGCCCGAGAGAAGGCTGAGCAGGCTCGACTTGCCCTCCCCGTTGCTGCCGACCACCCCGAGCCGGTCTCCTGGCTCGAGTTTGAGGTCAAGGCCGGAGAAGACCGTGCGGTCGGCGTACTCGACCGCGACATCGGAGCAGTTCAGGAGCGCCACAGAAAGCTCCGATGCTGCCGGCTGCCAGCAGGCTCGCGCTGCGATACTCGAGAGGTGGCCCAGTTCGACCTCGAATCGCCCTTCACCCCGACCGGAGACCAGCCCGCGGCCATCACCAATCTGACGTCGGGTCTGCTCCAGGGCGACCTCCAGCAGGTCCTCTTAGGGGTCACTGGCAGCGGCAAGACTTTCACCATCTCCAATCTGATCGCGGAAGTTCAGCGGCCGGTGCTGGTGCTGAGTCCCAACAAGACCCTAGCGGCCCAGCTCTGGGCTGAGTTCAGAGCATTCTTTCCGAAGAACGCCGTCGAGTACTTCGTCTCGTACTACGACTACTACCAACCAGAAGCCTACATTGCTCGGACCGATACCTACATCGAGAAGGACTCCTCCCGCAATGAGGAGATCGACCGCCTGCGCAATGCTGCCACCCGGTCGCTGCTCACCCGCCGCGATGTCATCGTGGTGGCCTCGATCTCCTGTATCTACGGCATCGGCTCGCCGGAGAACTATCTCGGGGAGTCGCTCGAGGTCCGCTTGGGTGGGAGCTGGCGCCGGGACATCCTGCTGCGCAAGCTGGTCGACCTGCAGTACGCCCGCAACGACCTGGACTTCGGGCGGAGCCGGTTCCGGGTCAGGGGTGATGTGGTCGACGTCCAGCCGGCCTACGAGGAGATTGCCAGCCGCATCGAGTTCTTCGGCGACGTGGTCGAGCGGATCGTCGACTTTGATCCTCTGACCGGCGAGATCCTCGGAGAGAAGGATGAGCTGACGATCTTCCCCGCCTCCCACTACGTCACCCCTCGGGACAAGCTCGCCCAGGCGATCACCCTGATCGAAGAGGAGCTGGAGTGGAGAGGGGCCGAACTGGATCAGCAGGGGAAGCTGCTCGAGGCCCAGCGGCTGCGGCAGCGAACGATGTTCGACTTGGAGATGCTGCGCGAGACCGGTACCTGTGCCGGAGTGGAGAACTACTCCCGGCATCTGAGTGGCCGGCGGGAGGGGGAGCGTCCCTTCACCCTAATGGACTACCTGCCCCAGGACACCCTGATCGTGGTCGACGAGTCCCATGTGGCGGTGCCGCAGATCGGGGGAATGTTCGGAGGTGACCGCTCCCGCAAGATCCCTCTGGTCGAGTACGGTTTCCGGCTACCGTCGGCCCTGGACAATCGTCCCCTCACTTTCGCCGAGTGGGAGGAGTCGGTAGGTCAGGTCATCTACGTCTCGGCCACGCCCGGTCCCTACGAACTGGAGCACTCGACCCGGGTTGCCGAGCAGTTGATCCGACCGACGGGTCTGCTCGATCCGAATATCGAAGTCCGCCCGTCGAAGGGGCAGGTGGATGATCTGCTGGCCGAGATCCGCCGTACGGTGGCAGCCTCGGAGCGGTGCCTGGTGACCACCTTGACCAAGCGGATGGCCGAGGACCTCACCGACTACCTCCGGGAGGCGGGGGTGAAGGTCCAGTACCTCCACTCGGACGTGGAGACCCTGGAGCGGGTGGAGATCATCCGGGACCTGCGGCTTGGGGTCTTCGACGTAATCGTCGGGATCAACCTGCTGCGCGAGGGGCTGGACCTGCCCGAGGTGAGCTTCATCGCCATCCTGGACGCCGACAAAGAGGGCTACCTGCGCAGCTTCCGTTCCTTGATCCAGACCGCCGGGCGGGCGGCGCGAAACGTCCACGGTAGGGTGGTCATGTATGCGGAGAGGACCTCGGACGCCATGCAGGCGGCCCTGGCCGAGACTGCTCGCCGCCGGGAGGCGCAAGCCGCCCACAACCAGGCGAACGGCATAACCCCGGCCACCATCGTCAAGGCGGTTCGTGACCAGGAGATGGTTCGGGCTGAACTGCAGGAGGCGGCTGCCGAGTTCCAGGACGCGGTGGGGCTGCCCCCGGACGAGCTGCTTCGGCTGACCAAGGATGTCGAGAAGGCGATGCGAAAGGCTGCCTCCAACCTGGAGTTCGAGCGGGCGGCGCAGATGCGGGACCGGCTGGTGTCGCTACGGCGAATGGCGACAGACATGGGCCAGGCTCCCGAGGCAGGGGCTGCCGGAGCCCGGCGGCCCCGGGGTACGGCCACTAAGCCGAGGCGCCGCCCCTAGCTTCTCTGGTTGGATGACAGCCCCGAGTGGAACCCCCGGGTGGGGAGCGAAGGAAGAAACTGGGGCTCTGCAATCCAGCAGAACAGCAGGAGGGCGATCGATGCCGGTCAGGAAGGCGCGCGCCAGCTGGGCTCCCAGCGAACACGGCGGAGGCGGAAACATCCGCACCGAGAGTGGAACTGTGGCTGCCCACTACAGCCGGGGTTCCAGGTTTGAGTCGGATCCCGGCACCAATCCCGAGGAGCTCCTAGGGGCGGCCCATGCCGCCTGCTTCAACCTGGCGCTCGCCGGCGGCCTCACCGCTGCTGGTCATCCACCGACAAGGCTGGAAACGGCGGCCGAGGTGGCGATCGAAAAGCTCAGTGAGGGGTTTCGAATCACCACCATCCACCTGGTCACGGCGGCCGAGGTCCCTGGCATTACCGACGAGGAGTTCCAAGAACAGGCCCACCTGACCAAGTTGTCCTGCCCGGTCTCCAAGGCGTTGGCAGGAACCGACATCTTTCTGGAGGCGAAGCTGCTCTAGTTCCGGAGGGAGGCGCCGACCTCGTCGCGAATAGGTTGGACTGGGCTTCCCCGGGGCGCCCATCCCTTTCGGCGTACAGGCGTTCGCTCGGGGGCGAAAAACGGTACGCTACACGGGGATGGGACAGGCCTTCATTTCGATCCGCGGCGCCCGTGAGCACAACCTCCGTGATGTCGACCTGGACATCCCCCGGGATCAGCTCACGGTGATCACCGGACTGAGTGGATCCGGGAAGTCGTCGCTGGCCTTCGACACCATCTACGCGGAGGGGCAGCGAAGGTACGTGGAGTCACTCTCTGCCTACGCCCGGCAGTTCCTGGGCCAGATGGAGAAGCCGGACGTCGACCACATCGACGGACTCTCCCCGGCGATCTCGATCGACCAAAAAGGGGCCGGGCGGAACCCGCGCTCCACCGTGGGGACGGTGACCGAGGTCTACGACTACCTGCGCCTTCTCTACGCGCGGGTGGGCCACCCTCACTGTCCCAAGTGCGGTCGGGAGATCGCCCGTCAGACGGTTGAGCAGATCGCTGACCAGGTGGCGGCTCTCCCCGAGGGGGCCCGCGTCCTGATCCTGGCGCCGATGATCCAAGGTCGTAAAGGGGAGCACCAGGCGATCTTCGAACTCGCCCGGCGACAGGGATACGTGCGAGTCCGGGTGGACGGCCAGATCCACTCACTAGAGGAGGTCCCGGTACTAGACAAGAAGCTGAAGCATGACGTCGAGGTAGTGGTGGACCGGGTGGTAGTGGACCGGGAGTCGCTCTCGCGGCTCCGCGAGAGCTGCGAGCAGGCGTCCAAACTATCCGGGGGAACGGTGTTGATCGCCCCTGCCGACTCCAAGGCAGGCATCCAGGACATGCTCTTCTCCGAGCAGTTCGCCTGTGTCTACGACAGCCTCTCGATGGAGGAGCCTCAGCCCCGGAACTTCTCCTTCAACAATCCCCACGGCGCCTGCCCGGACTGCACCGGGCTGGGCGCGCGGATGGAAGTGGACCCGGACGCGGTCGTCACCGACCCCGAGAAGACGATCGCCGAGGGTGTGGTATCTGGCTGGAGCTGGGGCCCAGCCCAGCATTGGATGACCGAGCTGATTGAGGCGGTCGCCCAGGCAAACCGCATCCCCTTGGATCGGCCCTGGCGGCGACTGACCGTTGGCCAGCGCGACGTCTTGCTCTACGGTCTGCCCGAGGGCGAGACGGTGCCCATGCGCTTTCGGAGCCGGAGCGGGCGGGTACACAACTACGAGGCCAAGTTCGAGGGGGTGATCCCCAACTTGGAACGACGGTATCGGGAAACCGAGTCCGCCGCCGTGAAGGAAGGGATCGAGCGGCTGATGATGCAGCGTCCCTGCCCCACCTGCAAAGGCAAGCGACTCCGGCCCGAATTTCTGGCGGTCACAGTGGCCGGCCTCGGCATCATGGACCTCTGCGCTCAGCCGGTCGACGAAGTCTTGGCGACGGTGGCAGGCTGGCGACTCTCCGACCGGGAGGAGGAGATAGCCCGCCGAATCATCAAGGAGATTCGTGAGCGGGTCGGCTTTCTCAATGACGTGGGCCTGCAGTACCTGACCCTGGACCGCGCGGCTGGCTCGCTCTCGGGCGGCGAGGCGCAGCGCATCCGGCTGGCCACCCAGATCGGAAGCCGTCTGACCGGCGTTCTCTACATTCTTGACGAGCCGAGCATCGGGCTCCACCAGCGGGACAACGGCAAGCTGCTGGCTACCCTCTTTCGGCTTCGGGAGCTGGGCAACACCGTATTGGTGGTGGAGCACGACGAGGAGACGATTCGCAGTGCAGACTTCGTCGTCGACATGGGCCCGGGAGCGGGTGAGCACGGCGGCTACGTGGTGGCGGCGGGCACCCTGCTGGAGGTGCTCGACTGCCCCGAGTCTCTGACCGCCCAGTTCCTGCGCGGGGATGAGCGGATCGAGGTGCCCAAGCTGAGACGCCAAGGAACGGGCGAGATCGTGGTAAGGGGGGCTCGCGCCAACAACCTGCGGAATCTCGACGTGGCCTTCCCCTTGGGTTGCGTCGTGGGGGTGGCCGGGGTCAGTGGCTCGGGCAAAAGCACTCTGGTCAATGACATCCTCTATCGCCGGTGTGCGCAGTACTTCTACTCGGCGAAGCAGCGGCCCTCGGCCCACGATCGAATCGATGGGCTCGAGGAGATTGACAAGGTGGTCGACGTGGACCAGGCGCCGATCGGCCGCACTCCGCGCAGCAACCCCGCCACCTATACCGGGCTGTTCACTCCCATCCGAGAGCTGTTCGCGCAACTTCCCGAAGCCCGCTCGCGTGGCTACAAGGCGGGCCGCTTCTCATTCAACGTGAGGGGAGGTCGGTGCGAGGCCTGCGAGGGCGACGGCCTGATCAAAATCGAGATGCACTTCCTCCCGGACATCTATGTCACTTGTGAGGTGTGCAAGGGCCAGCGGTACACCCAGGAGGTGTTGGAGGTCCGATTCAAGGGCCATTCCATCGCCGACGTCCTGGGGCTCTCGGTTGCGGAGGCGGTGTCGGTGTTCCGGAACCAGCCCGGCATCGCCAGGAAGCTGCAGACCCTGGTCGACGTCGGCCTTGGCTACGTTCACTTGGGTCAGCCCGCCACCCAGTTGAGCGGGGGAGAGGCGCAGCGGGTCAAGCTGGCGACCGAGCTCTCTCGGAGGAGCACCGGACGGACCCTCTACATCCTCGATGAGCCTACCACCGGCCTGCACTTCGCCGACGTGGGTAGGCTGCTCGGTGTGCTCCACCGGCTGGTCGAGCAGGGGAACACGGTGGTAGTCATCGAGCACAATCTCGACGTGCTCAAGTCCGCCGACTGGCTGATCGACCTCGGACCTGACGGGGGGGCGGCGGGCGGCGCCATCGTTGCCCAGGGGACCCCGGAGCAGGTGGCAAAGACCCCGGGTTCGTCGACGGGCAGTTACCTGGCGCCCTTGCTGCGCCCGTCGAAACGGCGTAGCCCGGCCCTCCGGGACCAGGTGGCCGTGTGACGGGATCGGCTGGAGCCGAGCCCCCTCAATCTCAGCCTCCGCGCAGCTTTCAAGGTTGGCAACGTGGAGCCTGCTTGATCGGGGTCGGTCTGCTGGTTCTCTTGACCCTGGTGCTGGTGGTCACCGCCGGGCTGGGCGCGCTGGGGATTAATTAGATGGTCCCGATGAGCCAGCCCCACCGGCGAGAAGTCACCCCGACAAGGACCGAGCAGTCCCACTCGGACACCAAACCGTCCCAGGGAACCAGACTGCGGCTCCGTCCGGCACTGCTCAAGGCCCGGCTGAGGGCCGCCCCGACCACCCCCGGGGTGTATCTGTTCCGGGGGTCTCAGGGGCAGGTGATCTACGTCGGCAAGTCGGCTAATCTGCGGGACCGGCTGCGAAGCTATTTCAGTGGCTGGGGGTCCCACCCACCCCGGATTCAGCGGCTGGTCGATGCCGTGTTCGACTTCGAGGTCATCGCTGCCGGGAGTGAACAGCATGCCCTGATCCTGGAGAACACCCTGATCAAGCGCCACCATCCGCGGTTCAATCTGCGGCTGCGAGACGACAAGAACTACCTCTACTTTCGGATTCCCTTTCCGGTGGCGAGACAGCCCCAGGTGATTCCCGAGGATCCCAGAGAGAAGTTGGCCGCGTTTCCGAGGCCCAGTTTCAGCCGGCGGCTGGGAGGTGAGCGGGAGCGCTCCTTCGGGCCCTACACCGATGCCAAGTCGTTGCGCCGCTCGGTGCGAGAGATTCGCACCGTGTTTCCCTTTCGAGGCTGTGCCGATCCGATCTTCCGCAGAGGCAAGGTCTGCCTGGATTACCACCTGGGAATCTGCGCCGGTCCTTGCGCTGGGCTGGTCACCCCGGATCGCTACGCCGCGCTCTTGGACGACGCCGCTGCTTTCTTGGACGGCCAGGTCAGCGCGGTGACAGGTCGGCTCCGGGCGGAGATGGAGAGAGCCAGTGCCGAGCTAGACTTTGAGAGGGCGGCCGCGCTCCGAGACCGCCTCCAGACGGTCGAGAAGATGACCCACGAACAGGGTCAGGTGCACCATCTGGGAGCTGACGTCGATGTGGTGGGGGTGGCGGTGGACGGCGGCCGGGGGATGGCGGCCGTGCTGCAGGTCAGGGACGGGCGGCTGCAGGGCATGGAACGCCATCCACTGGAAGGCGTTGGGGAGATGAGCCTGGGCGAGGTGGTGACCAGCTTCGCCTCCCAGTACTACGGCAACTCGACCCACGTGCCGAGGTCCCTCTACCTGCCGGAGCCGCCGCTCTCGCCGGAGTTGCTGGAACAGTTTCTCGAAACCCGGCGCCAGGCCAAGGTGGAGGTGGTAGTGCCCAGGAGAGGTCGCTTCCGGGCTCTATTGGCTCGGGCCCAGGAGACTGCCGCGGCCTCGCTCGGGCAGGCTCGGATCGCCGAGGACTTCGACGCCGGGCGGGCAGCGGTGGTGTTGGAGGACCTCCGGCAACGGCTCGGGCTCGCCGACGCCCCTCAGCGCATCGAGTGCTACGACATCAGTAACACGATGGGTGAACAGAGTGTCGGCTCGATGGTAGTTTTCGAGGATGCTCGGCCCAAGACGTCTGACTACCGGATCTTTTCGATTCGCACAGTTCAGGGACCAAACGACTTCGCCAGCATGGAGGAGGTCCTGGCGCGGCGCCTGGCCCATCTGGCTCAGGCAGGCGAGCGGGACGAGAGCCTGGGCGTCCGGCCAGATCTGATCATTGTCGACGGGGGCGCAGGGCAGCTGGCCTCCGCGCACCGCGCCATGACCTCCCTGGGGCTGTCTGATCTACCGCACTTTGGGCTGGCCAAGCGGTTCGAGGAGCTATTCCTCCCGGACCAGCTCGAGCCGATCCATCTGCCAGAGGGAAGCCCGGCCCTCTTCTTGGTGCAAAGAGTGCGGGACGAGGCCCACCGATTCGCCATCACCAGACACCGGGCCAGGCGAGCCAAGGCTGGGGTGCGTTCGCGGCTGGACGAGATCGGCGGCCTGGGGCCTAAGCGAAAGCGGGCGCTCCTGCTTAGATTTGGGACGGTTGACGGGATTCGCAACGCTTCGTCGGAGGAGCTGACCTCGGTCCCCGGTGTGACTCGCGGGGTCGCAGCCGCCATCAAGGAGATCCTTTGATCGCCGATGCCGTAACGGCCCTGCCTGAGGGGATCCTGGTCTGCGGACCTCCGGGGTCCGGGGTGCCGATTGTCGCGGCCACTCTGATCCGTGCCGGAGTGCGCGCCGCCGGCTGGGAAGGCGGGCCCGAGCCGCATCGGGCCTCCGACTCTACGAATTTGGGACCGGAGGGGCGGCCCATCCTGCTGGCTCTGGAGGCAACCGATGCCGCATGCCTGGAACGCTCCCTGCCGCCGTGGTCGGAGCGCCAACTGGCGGGGGAGGTCGCGGGCGCTCTGCACGAGCTGGCCGCCACCAGGGACCGGCTCTTCCCGGTCCGACTGCGTGCAGACCTGCTGCTGGACAGCACACATCTCACAGCCCAGGTGCTCGGGGCACGGGTACGTCAGCTAGACGCTTATCTAGGCAAGCAGCGGGCAGCCTCGCCGGCGGTTGTGGTCGAGTCATTCGGCTATCCGAGAGGCGTGCCGCTTGACCTGGGCTGGTGCATTGACGCCAGAGCTCTGCGCAACCCCTACTGGGAGCCAGCTCTCAGGATGCTCTCCGGACTCGATCTCGAGGTCCAAGCCTTCGTGCTGGAGCAGCCGCTTGCAGCTCGGGTGCTCGAGAGCACCGAGGCGCTGGTGCAATCCCTGCTTCCCGAGCTTCAGGCGCGCTCGCGCAGGGTGCTCCGGCTGGCGGTGGGCTGCACTGGTGGGTTTCACCGCTCGGTAGCTCTAACTGAAGAGCTGGGTCGAAGGCTCAAGGCCGCCGGAGTGAACACCCTGATCTGGCACCGGGATCTGCCCGAGCGCCCCTGACCGACCTCGGGCATCTACTACCCAGCCCGCCTCTCGGTCGCCTCTATACTCGCGGTCGGGGAGCGCTCGAGAAGTCGTCGTTCCCGATTGACAGCAGTCCGTGTGCCCAGGAGGTAGACGGGGATTGGCGACCCGAGTAGGGATCAACGGCTTCGGCAGGATCGGCAGAAATGTCTTCCGTGCCTCTCGTGAACGGGCCACTTTTGAGATCGTTGCTGTCAACGACATAGGCAGCCCCACGACCCTGGCTCACCTCCTCCGCTACGACTCGCTCCTGGGTCGGTACCCGGGAGCGGTACAAGCCACCGATGGTGGCATTCTGGTTGAAGGGCGGGACCTGAAGGTCTTCTCAGCGGCCAATCCAGGAGATATCGATTGGGCCGCACTCGGGGTCGAGGTGGTGATTGAATCCTCGGGTCTGTTCACGAATGCGGAACAGGCGCGACCACACATTGATCGAGGCGGGGCCAAGAAGGTGATCATCACCGCGCCGGCCGAAGGCGACGACATCACCATCTGCATGGGGGTGAATGACGGCTCATACCAGCCGTCCCAGCACCACGTGATCTCCAATGCCTCCTGTACCACCAACTGTCTTGCGCCGGTCGCCAAGGTGATTCACGAAAGGTTCGGGATCGAGAGTGGATTGATGACCACTGTCCACGCCTATACCGGGGATCAGCGCCTGCTGGACGCGCCGCACCGCGATCTCCGCCGGGCGCGAGCGGCGGCTATCTCACTGATACCCACTAGCAGCGGAGCCGCCGAGGCCGTCGCCAAGGTGCTTCCAGCCCTGGAGGGGCGATTTCGAGGGATCGCGCTCAGGGCACCCGTGCCTGACGTGTCGATCGTTGACTTCACGGTGCTCACCACCAGGCCGACGACCGCGGAAGCCATCAATGCGGCCCTGCGCAGTGCCGCCGAAACCAGCCTCGTAGGGATCCTTCGTGTCGAGGATGAACCACTCGTATCGATCGACTTCAGGGGAGATTCCTACTCGTCCGTGGTGGACTCCCAACTAACCATGACGGCGGGACAGCATCACGCGAAGGTGCTCGCCTGGTACGACAACGAGTGGGGCTATTCCTGTCGCGTTGCTGACCTAACTCAGCTGGTCGCGACGTCTCTGCCCCCGGCGACTGTCTGAGATGACTTCTGCCGGAGCGGGCCCGAGGGCCGGATTGGACGACATCGATCCGACCGGCAAGCGGGTGCTGCTCCGGGTCGACTTCAACGCGCCGCTCAATCCCGACGGCAGTGTGCGGGATGAGGGTCGGTTAGTCGCCACTCTGCCGACAATTCGGGAACTGCTGGGGCGCGGGGCGGCGGTGATCATCGCTACTCACCTGGGGCGGCCTGGAGGCCAGGCCAAGGCCGAGCTCAGCACCCGACCCCTGGCTGACCACCTGGAGCGACTCTTGGGAATTCCCGTGGCCTGGATTGACGATTGCGTCGGACCGGAGGTCGAAGCTAGGGTCGGTTCGCTGCGTCCGGGCCAGGTCTTGCTTCTGGAAAATCTCCGCTTCCACGATGGGGAGATAACGAATGACGCGAAGTTCGCGCGCCAGTTGGCGGCACTCGCGGACCTCTACGTTGACGACGCCTTCGGCGCGGCCCATCGCTCTCACGCATCGATCGAGGGGGTGCCTCATCTCCTTCCGGCAGTAGCGGGCCGCCTGATGGCCACCGAGATAGCCCAGCTCACGGCCATCCTGGAAGATCCGAAGCGACCCCTGGTGGCGATTATTGGGGGCAGCAAGCTCAGCAGCAAGCTGGAGCTGGTAACCCATCTCCTTGACCGGGTCGACGTGCTTTGCCTGGGCGGAGCCATGGCGGCCACCTTCCTCAAGGCCGCCGATCGTGAGGTGGGTAGGTCGCGGGTCGAGGATGACTTCCTCGACCAAGCCTTGGCGATCGTGGGTCAGGCAACGGAGCGGCATGTCGACCTCCAGCTACCGCTTGACGCGCTGGTGGCGCTATCGCCTGATGCCGACGCCGCAGAGGTCCGGGTCACGTCGGTGGAGGAGATCCGGCCTGAAGAGATGATTCTCGACGTCGGACCGGCCACCATCGAGCGTTGGGAGGGGCTGGTGAAAATGGCCGGGACAGTCGTCTGGAACGGTCCCCTCGGTCTGTACGAGAAACCGCTCTTCGCAGTTGGTACGGAGCGTCTCGCGCGAGCCGTCGCGGCCAGTGCTGCAGTCAGCGTCACCGGAGGGGGAGACCTCCAGGCTGCGATTTGCCGGCTGCATCTGGAGCAGGGGTTCACCCACGTGAGCACCGGGGGCGGGGCCACTTTGGAATTTCTTGAGGGGCGTGATCTGCCTGGCGTCGCAGCCCTGGACAGCGCGCCCCGGGTTGCGAGAACCGGCGCCAGGTGACCCGCCCAGTCCGCCGCCCGCTGGTGGCGGGCAACTGGAAGATGTACACCACGGTTCCAGAGGCGCTCAACCTCGCAACTTTGATTCGGCAGCGACTTGAACCACGGCCCACGGCCGATGTGGTGCTCCTGCCTCCCTTCACTTCTTTGTGGCCAGTCCAGCAACTCCTCGCCGACGACCCTAGGATCGCGGTGGGTGCTCAGGACTGCTACTGGGAGCCCGCTGGAGCTTTCACCGGCCAGATCTCGGCGGAGATGCTCCGAATGTCGTGCCAACACGTGCTGGTCGGACACAGCGAGCGGCGCCACCTCTTCGGAGACACCAGTGCGGTGGTCCGGCGGAAGCTCGACGCGGTGATTGCCGCCCAACTCACCCCCTTGCTTGCAGTGGGGGAGACCGCCGAGGAGCGAAGCTCGGGGAGGACCGCATCCGTGTTACGTGAGCAGCTTCTCTCCGGGCTGGAAGGTCTCCGGCCGTCCGCGCTCCGAAGCTGCGCTTTGGCCTATGAACCGGTGTGGGCGATCGGAGCTGGGAAGACCGCCGACCTGGAGGACATCACGACCGTAACCGCCCAGATTCGGGAAGTTCTAGACGAGCTCGATTCTGGTGCCGGGGACGTCGTTCGGGTGCTCTACGGCGGCAGCGTCACAGCTCAGTCCGCACCCAGCATCCTCGGGCTAGGGGAGGTGGACGGCGCTCTGGTCGGTGGCGCCAGCCTTGATCCTGAGGAGTTCTGCGCGATAGTGGCTGCCGCCGGGGCCAGCGCCAACTGACCTGCGGGTAAGGCGACCGGAGCAGCTGATGGTAGGCTCAGCTTGCCGTCCCCGATACTCTCGTGGCCATCACTGGCGGGCGGGCCACCCCGTGACATTGGGCCTCCTGCCACCAACTGGCGAAGCGCGGCCCGGAGAACTAACCAAGTGAGCCACCCGAAACTTCATCCCGCCGTCCTGTGCGTCTGTGATGGCTGGGGCTGCGCTGAAAAGAGTCCGGGTAATGCCATCGCGCTGGCTCGGACTCCGAGTTTCGACCAGCTGACTGCCCGCTGGCCGCACACGACTTTGGCGGCGAGTGGCCTTGCTGTCGGGTTGCCCAAGGGTCAGCAGGGTAACTCCGAGGTGGGCCACCTCACGATCGGGTCGGGCCGTGTGGTCTTGCAGGACCTGACTCGGATCGATCAGGCGATCGCCGACGGCAGTTTCTTCTCCAACCGAGTGCTGACCGAGGCCGTCGAGCTGGCCCGCAGCCACGGAAGCTGGCTTCACCTGTTGGGCCTGGTGTCGGAGGGAGGGGTGCACAGCCACCAGCGCCATGTCGTTGCACTTTGCGAACTCTCTCGGAGGCTGGGACTGGACCGGGTCGCCATCCACGCCTTCACTGACGGGCGGGACACGCCGCCAAGGAGCGGAGAAGCCGCCCTGGCCACGTTGCTGGAGGAGTTGGGTGGGGTCGGAGTGGGCAGGCTCGCGTCTGTCAGCGGGCGCTACTTCGCCATGGACCGTGACCGTCACTGGGATCGAACGGCGCAGGCACTGCGGGCCATCCTGGGTCAAGGCCCGGCGCGGGCCTCCAGCGCTCTGGAGTATCTGGCGACGGAGTACTCAGAAGGAGTGGACGACGAGTTCATCCCGCCTGTCTCTCTGATCGGGCCCGACGGTGGGGTGATCGGTGTCGTCGAGGGCGATGTCCTGATCCACTTCAACTTCCGACCCGATCGGGGACGCCAACTCTGCCACGCCTTGGTGGATCGTGAAGTCACCGAATTCGACCGTGGAGCAGTGCCTCAGATCGGTCGGCTCTGCACATTCACCCAGGTCGACGAGACTCTCGAGGCGCAAGTCGCCTTCCCTAAGCCACTGGTGCACAACACTCTGGCGGAGGTGGTGGCCCAGGCCGGGCTGAAGCAGTTCCATGTCGCTGAGACCGAGAAGTACGCGCACGTCACCTACTTCCTCAACGGAGGGCGTGAGCAGCCGTTCCCTGGAGAGGAACGGAAGCTCGTGCCGTCCCAGCGGGTGGCAACCTACGACCAGGCGCCGGCGATGAGTGCGGAGGGCATCACCGCTGCGGTAGTCGAGCAGCTCCAGCGCGCCGAAGACTCCTTGATCGCGGTGAACTACGCGAATGCGGACATGGTCGGCCATACCGGTGGCCTGGCCGCCACCATCGCTGCCGTCGAATACCTGGACCGGTGCCTCGGTCAAGTGGCGGACGCCGCTGCCTCGGCTGGCTACCTGGTACTGCTCACGGCAGATCACGGCAACGCGGAGATGAAGGTCGACTTTCGCGACGGCTCCAGGCTGACCGCGCACACGACCAGCCGGGTGCCGATGATCATGGCCTACGACGGGCAGGGCGGAGCATTAGCCAAAGATGGGGGGCTCCGAGATGTGGCCCCGACCCTGCTTTCGGCGATGGGCCTCGACGTGCCGGCTGAGATGACCGGATCTGATCTAAGGCAGGCCGAGTCTTAGTGATGATGTCTCAAACAGGTGGTCCCGCTCCGCGAGAAGCCCGTGCCGCCCGGCGAGCCAAAGAGGCCGAGGAAGAGGCACCTACCCCGGTTCCATCTGGGATCGTGGCTCTGGTGGGACGCCCCAACGTGGGCAAGTCGACGCTGTTTAACCGGCTCATCGGTGATCGTCGGGCCATCGTCTCCGACCAGCCTGGGCTTACCCGGGACAGGATCTACGGGGACGTCGAGTGGCGCGGCCGGGCCTTCACAGTTGTCGACACGGCCGGTCTAGACAGGGTGATTAAGGGTAGCGCTGGGGGTGACCTGCCGGCCAACACCCAGGCCCAGGCTCGGGTGGCTCTCCGGGAGGCCGACGTGATCTGCTTCGTTTGTGACGCCAAGGCCGGCCTCACCGCGGCCGACCACGAGGTGGCGGAGGAACTACGCCAAGCCCGACAGCCGGTGATCTTGGTGAGCAACAAGTACGAGGGCCGAGAAGACAAACTCTGGCACCACGAATTCCTGGAATTAGGGCTGGGCGATCCAGTGCCGATGTCGGCGCTCTCAGGGAGCGGGAGCGGGGATCTGCTGGACCGGATCGTGGACCGTCTGCCGGCGCCCGAGGAGAGCGACACCAGTCAGGGCACGGTGGTGCTGCGGTGCGCCATCGTCGGCCGGCCTAATGTCGGCAAGTCTTCCTTGCTCAACGGAATTCTCGGCGAGGAGCGGGCGCTGGTCAGCACGGTCGCTGGAACCACCAGGGACCCGGTGGACACCCTGGTCAAGACGGACCAAGGGGAGGTGCTCCTGGTGGACACTGCTGGTATCCGCCGACCGGGCGCCAGCCAAGACGCCGACTACTACAGCCTGCTGCGCGCGGTCCGAGTGGTGGAGCGCGCCGATGTGGCGGTGCTGGTGGTCGACGCCACCACCCCGCTGCGGGCGCAGGACCGGCACATCGCGGGGAGGGCCCGGGATGCCGGTGCAGCCACTTTGGTGACCCTCAACAAGTGGGACCTCCTGGACGAGGACGCCCGACGGGATCGCGGTCTGGTCAAGGAGCTGAAGGCGGCCTACGAGTGGGCGCCTGGCACCCCCTTCCTATTCACCAGTGCGCTCACCGGCCGGGGGATCCGCAAAGTACTCCCAACCGCTTTCGAGCTCGCCCGGGCCCGCGCCCTGCACATCCCGACCGCCGAGTTGAATCAGTTCGTCAGAGCCGCCGTGGATCGTCGGCCCCCACCGAGCGGCCGCGGTGGTCGGCGTCTCCACATCTACTACGCGGTTCAAGCACGCAGCCGGGTGCCGACCTTTGCCCTCTTCGTCAACGACCCCCACCTGATGCACTTCAGCTACGCCCGCTATCTGGAGAACCAGTTCCGCGAGCGCTACGGGTTTCAGGGCGTGCCGCTGCGGCTGCGCATCCGCCGTTCCGAGCAGAAGAGTTGAAGCTGGCCATTCTCGGCGCAGGCTCCTGGGGCCTTGCTCTCGCCGAACTCTTGCACGCTCCCGAGCGCGAGGTATCGCTCTGGTTCCGGCGGCCGGAATTGGCCCAGGTCGTCGAGCGGACTCGCATTCACCCGTTCTACCTCCCGGAGCTGCGGCTGGACCGAGCCGTGCGGGTGACCGCGCTCCTAGCTGACGCCTGCGACGGAGCAGACACGGTTATTTTTGCGGCCCCCACTCACGGCACCCGCGCCCTGGCCGAGCGAGCGCGAGGACTTGTGGAGGGGGCCTCGTTGCTGGTCAGCGCCAGCAAGGGCTTCGAACCCGACTCAGCCATGACCATGACCGAGCTCCTGGCCGCGGTACTGGGCGACGGTGCCCAGCATAAATTGGTGGCTCTGAGCGGTCCCAATCTCGCTCCGGAAGTGGCCGCCCACATGCCCACCGCGGCGGTGGTCGCGGCCACCAACCCCGAGGCACGTGCCTTGGCGGTTCAACGTCTTGATGCCCCCAGTTGGCGGCTCTATGCCAACGACGATCCTCGAGGGGTCGAGTTCGCAGGATCGATGAAGAACGTGATCGCCATCGCGGCGGGTGTCTGTGACGGGCTGAAAGTTGGCGACAACGCCAAGGCCGCCATCATCACCCGGGGTCTGAGCGAGATGACCCGACTCGGGGTGCGCGCGGGGGCCAACCCGTTCACCTTCGCGGGGCTGGCGGGGGTGGGAGACTGCCTGGCGACCTGCATCAGTCATCTGAGCCGCAATCGCACCCTAGGGGAGAGGATCGGCCGAGGCGAAACGCCGGAGGCGGCCCAAGCCGAGACCCCCATGGTTGCTGAGGGGGTCAATGCCTCACGCGCCGCACTGGTCCTCGCCCGCCGCTACCAGGTGGAGGTCCCCATCACCCAAGCGGTCCACGCCATCTTGTTTGAGGGGACGTCGGTGGCCGATGGGGTCCGGGGACTGATGGCGCGGAACCTGCGGCCGGAGCTGGTCCCCGAGGACATCGGTCTCGGCTCCGCGGACGCGGAGAGCTAGCCCGAGTCGCGCGGCCCGCGGAGCCATGGCTCGAACCGCCAACGAATCCTTCGGTTAGTCGCTCGGAGTGGGAGCTCCGTCCCCTTCCCGGAAGCTGTATCCCAAAGCCTCGGAGATCCAATGGCGGAACGGTTCCTCGATGCGAAAGGTCTCGCCGGCGCCCTCGATCCCGGTCGAACTGACCAGACCGGCCTGAGCCAGTGCTGCCAAGTGGAAACTGATCTCGGCCGGGCTGATTGAGACTGCGGTAGCCACGTCTTGACCGGTGTGAGCTCCTGCCAGCAGAGCCTTGACCACAGCCAGCCGAGGCACCGTGCCGAGCGCGTGCAGTCGATTGGCCGCCGACTGCAGATCCGCCTCGACCAGCACTGGGACATTCATCCCGACGTCTAGCTGGATGGGAGCACGGCGGTGCAGGTAGACGGTGTGCAGGAGAGCCTCTCCCAGGGTGGCACCGGTACTGCGTCTGGTCAGGAAGAGGTACAGAGCTGCGAGGGCAGCCACCAAGATCACGCCGTCGGCCCAACTGGCGGTCACCCCGGCACCGGTCAACCTGCGCACTAGGGCCAAGAGACCGGTCAGAATGCTGGCCACCACGCCGAGATCGATGAGAGCAGCCAAGCCGGTCTTGAGCCAGTCGGGCACGTTGACCAGGGGTTCGCGGTTCGGAGTCGGAGCACGGCGAATGGCCAGGTACCCGCCAACGCCGATCACCAACAGAATCGCCCCCTGGACTGCGAGTCGCGCGAACTTGGTAAGGAAGTGCTCGACCGGGATGCCGGCCACGATTCCCACCGAGATGTACACCCCGACCCAGATCGCTGTGCTGGGGAGCATCCCTGCGAGGAAAGTGCGGCGCCGCACTCCGAAGGCCCCGGCCACCAGAGTTGTGTAGATGCGCAGGCCGGGGATCAGCCGGGAAGCACCGATCCCGAGCGGGCGGGCCGCGCGCACCCGGGCGGCCACCCGTTCCAGCGCCCTGGCCTTGTGGAAGCGAACCGCCAGCCCCGTCATTCCCCGTTCACCGACCACTCGGGCCCAGCTGTAGCCCACAGTGGCGCCGGCCACGCAGGCGGCGTACGCCACGGGGAAGAAGACCCACGGATCGAGTCCTCCGGCAGCGATCAGTAGCCCACCAGCGAGCAGGGTGAGCTCACCCGGCGCGAACGGTAGTGGAACCCCCGCCTCCTCGACGAAGAGCAGGCTGCAGAGGAGGACGATCGCGACCACACCGTGTAGGCCGGAGAGGAAGCTCATCGTCGCGGATTATCGACTCCGATGCGGCCGTGCCCGGCTCGGGCCGAACAGACTTCGAGAATACCGTGCCCGACGAGCGGGCGATCTACGCGGAGTTCCTGGGGAAGCCACCACGGCAAGCCAGCCGCCCCAGCTCGGTGGGTCGAGTGGCCGGTCCTGAATTGCTAGGTGGCCCACCCGAGGACGACTCTCATGAGTCTCCTACCCGGTGTTGCGCCGGCGCCCCCTTCCCGGTCGAGCGGGACCGTGGTAGCTGCGCCGCATGGGGGCAGACGCTCCTGGTCGGGCAGCGAGGGCGGGGCTCAGCTCTTGTTCTGGCCTGTGGGCGAGGAAGGTCATGGTCCCTGAGTTGAGAAGGTGGTCCGTGTCGACAAACTGCAGGGCTGGTGCGCCCAGGCGACGCAGCTTGCGCCACTTCTCGCCATCGTCCTCACTCAGAAAGGTGAGGGCCCGGCCGCTGGCGCCGTTACGCGCTGTGCGGCCCACCCGGTGCGTCAACCAGTCGGCAGTGTCTGGCAGTTCGTAATTGATGACCAGGTCCACGTCGACCACGTCGATCCCACGTGCCGCGACGTTGGTGGCGACGAGCACCGAAGTCTCCCGACGCCGAAACGCCGCGATCGCGCGGTCCCTGGCAACCTGGGACAGGTTGCCCTGGAGCTCCGAGGTCGTATGGCCCAGAGCGATCAGGTCGCGGGCCAGCTTCTTGGTTCCGTGCTTGGTGCGGTGGAAAACGATGGTGGAATCCGAGCGCTTGAGCAGGCGACTGAGCACCGCTACCTTCTGAGAACGCTGGACCGAGAAAAGCCCATGTTCCAACTGTGACTCGGCGGCCGGCGCCACCGTCACGCGGGCTGGAGCAATCATGTGCTTGCTGGCCATCTGAGTGACCCAATCGGGCATAGTGGCCGAAGCCAGGACGGTCTGGCGCTGACCTACTGAGGTGCGCTGCCTGGTTCTCGACACCAGCTTTTCCACATCTTTTGCGAAGCCCGCGTCGAGCATCTCGTCAGCCTCGTCCAGGACCAAGAACTCGACCGCAGCTAGTGCCGCCGCCCCTCGATCTGACATATCCACCAAGCGTCCCGGGCAGCCGATGATCACATCGGCGCTGGCCAGGCTGGTGATTTGGCCCCCGTACCCGACGCCCCCGAACACCAACGCCCGGCGCAGTCCCGGATCCAGCTGGGCGAGCACAGCTCCGATCTGCGTTGCCAATTCCCGGGTTGGGGTGATGATCAGTGCGCGCGGCGCGCCGCGCTGGTGTCCTCGCAGCTTCTCGACCATCGGAATGAGGAATGCCAAGGTCTTGCCAGATCCTGTCGGAGATTGAATCAGGCAGTCGCGGCCCTCATGGAGAAGCGGAATCGCCGCGTTCTGGACCTCGGTCGGATCGTTGATGCGGAGGTGGAGGAGAGTTTCCAGGGTGCGCGGTCGCACCCCAAGATCGGCAAACGAATTCATGTCAATGTCCCTGGGCGAAATCGCCCGCGCGTTGCGTCGTCAATACAGATGGCAGCGCTTCTAAAGGATGCCGCTGTGTCGACAGGACCAGGGAGCCGCAGAAGGCCGCAGTCGGTCAGGACCGACTATATGTTCGATAGTAACAGGTATCTACTACGACAGCCAACGCGGGCGCCGGAGTACTGAAGGATCAGTTCGATGGGCGGGGGAGGCGCCGAAGTGGTGGCGAAGTGAGCGGGGGGTGCTGGCGAGGAGGGAGCCCCGCGAGCAGTTCCCCGGTCACGGCTGCCACCTTGCGAACCGCGTCATCAAAGTAGGGCTGGGTGTGGCCAGAGGGTGTCTGAACGCCACTTACCTTCCTAACGTATTGGCGCGCAGCGGCCTCGATCTCTTCAGCTGTGGCCTCAGGCTCCAAGCCTCTGAGGATTGTGATGTTTCGGCACATGACAGTGATCCTACGCATCCTGAAGCGGGGGAACTGGGCGATTTCCACCCAGCTGCTGTACCCACGCGTCGACGGTGAGCACGTCCGCCTGTCGAGGGAACACCTTCTCAAGAAGGACGCGGTGGACCTCAGGATCCCGATCGGCGCACCCATCGCTGAGCACCGTCAGCGAGTAATCAAGGTCGGACGCTTGACGGAGCGTGGAGAGCACGACTCCGCTGGTCGCTATGCCCGTCAGTACCAGGGAATCGACAGTGAGGGATCGCAGTAGGACTTCTAGATCACTCGCGGTGAATGCGCTGACCCGCTTTTTGGTGACCACGATGTCGTCGCAGTGGGGAGTTAGCGCAGGATGGATCTGCGTGGCAGGGTCGCCTTCATCCATTGCGGCGGGCCCGATAGCCGAGTAGGTTCGGGTCCTACGGCTGATCTCCGGGGAGCCCTGCCGGGAGGGCCACCCGAACGTAGATGACGGTCACTCCGGCGGAGCGGGCGGCGGTGGTCGCTGCGTTGAGCGCCTTCAGCAGCCGCTCGGAATCCTCCGGGTACGGCGCGACCACCCCACCTTGTACATTCATAACCAGCAGAGCCGTCTGCGCCATGGGGTACGTCGTAGGCCGGATGTTTCCCCGATTACCCAGCTCTGATTTGATGTGATCAGCCTGCGAGGTCCGGGAGCGGGGCGCCCTGCTCCCGGAGGTAGTCGCGGACGGCTCGCTCCAAGCGGGAGGGCCAGGGAACGCGGTTGCTGGCGGCAATTGGCGGGGCCCAGCGAAAGAACACGGCGAACGTCGCTTCGCGAGCCGCCAGCACCGAGTCCAGAGTCGGTGCTGCCGTTGGCAAGCCCGACAGAACCTGGCGCTGGGCAGACGTCAGCTTGAAGCTCCACTGCTTCGGCCCGGTCGGCGGGGCCGGCTTGTTTGACTCGGTGAACAACTGGTACAGGAACATCTGGACCTGCTGCACCGCCACCACGCCCAGCAGCCAGTCGTGGCGGACTAGCACAGAGGGGAAGTTCGCCGCCTGCCGGAGCGTCTCCTCTATCAGGTACGTGATTACCGCGGGGTCCGGCGGCGGATCGGAGGGCGGAGGGATCAGCTTGTCCAGCCCGTCGGGATCGAACACGACAAGCCTCCGAGTCACGGACGTGGCCGATAGCTTGCTGATCGGCTCGGCGATGACATCGAAGCGTTCGCACGACGGGGTCAACGCGTAGAAGCTGCCAGCGCCGATGGGGCGGGCGGTGAGCGTAGGCGTGATCTCCGCAAGCCAGTCGCGCCACGACGCGGCGAAGGAGTCGAAGGCATCGTCCGCGATCGCGACCGAGATATCCATATCGGACGCCAAGTCGGCCTTACTGCGTGCCAGTGCACCGTGCAGCCACATCGCACGGACTCGCTCGTCCGCTTCGAACACTGCCGCTGCGCGGTCGAACAGGGGGCCGTAACTCTGAGGAAGGGCGGCGAGGGCGGACGGGCGTCTGATCACCAACAGGCTCCCGGAACCGGAGTCATCACGGACTCGGTGATTGTCTTATGTACAGAATTATCGCGTGCTGGGCCGGCCACCCCCGAAACACGCAAGTCCGGTCTCAATTTGATGGTCGGGGAGACAGGACTCGAACCTGCGACCCCCAGTCCCCCAGACTGGTGCGCTAACCACCTGCGCTACTCCCCGCAATCGGCCCTGAGCATATCAGGCGGTAGAATTGCCGACTGGATATGCCCTGGGTTCGTCATTGCGGCAACTGCGAGCGAGAATTCCCGATCTATCGACTGGCAGCGGTGCTGCTGGATGGTGAGCTGACTTCGCTCTGCCCGGGCTGCATGCAGAGCGAGCACGATCGAATTTCGGTCCCGTACGCACCTCAGACGCCCGGGGCCGCCCAGACCAGCACCTCCCGAACTTCCTGGTGACCCGCGCCCCGTTCCGGGAACGGCTGGAAGGGGAAGTGTTGGCAAAGGGGGCGGCGCTCTGCGTAGGGCTGGACCCGGACCCCGAGAAGATCCCGTCGGGGCTAGGGCAAGGCATCGAGGCTATCCGGCGACACACCCTGGCGATCATCGACGCCACGGCTCCCTACGCGGTCGCATTCAAACCCAATTTAGCCTTCTTCGAGCGGCTGGGAGCTCCGGGATTCGAACTCCTCATCGAAGTCGTTAAGGTGGCCGGGAGCCACGCGCTGGTGATCGCGGACGGTAAACGGGGGGATATCGGCAGCACGTCAGTCGCATACGCGGAGGCCATCTTTGACGTGATCGGGGCCGACGCCTGCACCGTCAGTGGTTATCTGGGTCACGACTCCGTGCGGCCCTTCCTAGATCGGCCGGGCCGCTTCGCCTTCATCCTCTGCCGGACCAGCAATCCAGGGGCCTCAGATTTCCAAGACCTCGTGGTCCAAGACGGGGGAAGGCCTCTCTATTTGCATATGGCCCTCCGTGCCGCGGAGTGGAACAGCGAAGGAACTGTCGGGCTGGTGGCGGGTGCCACTTGGCCATCTGAGATTAGCCGCATTCGAGAAGCGGCGCCGGAGCTGCCAATCCTGCTCCCCGGGGTGGGCGCCCAAGGGGCCGACGTGATCGCTGCCGTCCATGCTGCTCAGGGGAACGATGGTCGGGGACAGTACTTGGTCAGCTCGTCTCGGGCTATCTCCCAGGCGTCCGGCGGTGCCGATTTTGCCGACGCGGCAGCGGAGGCGGCGCGGGCACTTAGTGATCAGATCCGCGGGGCGGCAAGTACGGGGTCCGAGTCAGGATAGTCACTGGTCGAGCCGAAGAGTAGCCTGGGACTATGGGCCAGGGGCGAAGTCGGGCCAGCTTTTTTGTGCTACTTCTAGCGGTCGGTCTCGGTGCCCTGACTGGCTGTGCCAGCTCTCCGCGACCAACTCCTTCCAAGCCCGCACCAACGCCGCACCCGTCGCCGACGGCTTCACCATTGCCGACTACGGTCACGGTGATCTCTCCACTCGGGGTGAATTTCCGAACCGAGCCGACTACCACCGCATCAGTGGTGGGAGTGGTGGCCCAGGGAGTATCCCTGCCGATCGTCTCCCACAGCTCCGCCGACGGAGGATGGTGGGAAGTTCGAGGCTCGAGTCAGACCGGGTGGATCTCCTCTCAGACCCAGTACACATCGACTCTCACCTTTCAGACCTTCTCGTCAGGGGCGGCCACCCCGTGGTCGGTGATGTACCCCGAGGGTTGGACGTTCGCCCAGGAAAACTCAGGACCGATTCGGTTCACCGGCCCCGCCGCAGCAACTATCACATTCGCCACGGCCACCACCACGAGCCAGCTTCCGGCGGCGGCCCTGGCCGGTCAGACCGAAAGTGGAGTCAGTTCGGTGGTGGTGTACGGCGTGACGGCACCGTTGGTCAGCTACGCCAGCACCGCCAAGTACGAGGCTTCAGTGGAGTTCCAAGCGCAACCGGCGTTGGCCTTTCTGATCCAGGCCCAACTGCCGGCTAAAGGAGGGGCCTCGACTCTCAATCTGTTCTTGGAGACTGTCTTCTTCACGGTTCCGGCGACTCCGTCTCCCTGACCTTTGGAGGCTGCTCTAAACGTTCGGCGAGCTCGTGATAGGCGGCCACCCTGGCCGAATCCACGACCTTGGTGTATCCCTGCATGGTGTTGAGATTGGCGTGCCCCAGGACCTCCTGGACCAGGCGCACGTTGCCGGTGATGGTGAGCAGCTCGGTGGCAGTGGTGTGCCGCAAGACGTGAGGAGATTTCAGCCCTTCTACGCCGGTTTCGAGTCGTACCCGGCGCACGATGTGGCGCGCCCCAGCGCTGGTTAGCTGGCGCTTGCCGCGCGCTGCTGAGGAGCGGTCGTAGTTGAGGAACAGCCACGGCTCCCGGTCGTGTCGCGCGTCTAAGTAGGTGCGAATTGACTGGTACGCCTGGGGCGTCAGATGGACTACCCGTTCCTTGGAGCCCTTTCCGCGCACTACCAGTCGTCCCTCGGTGCTGATCTGGGAGCGTTTCACAGACAGAGCCTCCGAGATCCGACACCCGGTGCTCATTAGAAAATGAAGCAGTGCGCCATCCCGCAGCCCCGGCTCCTCCGAGCCGTGGTCGAAGGTGAGCACCAGTCGGGCCTCAGTCGTGGTGAGCGGCTTGGGCAGAGGAGGGGAGATGCGCGGGATGTCGATGTGGGCCGCGAGATCCTCGGCCACCCAGCTTTCTCTCAATCCGTACCGCAGGAATCCTCTGAGAGCCTGTAGACGGCGGGCCCGGGAACTAAGCGCGAGCCCCACTTGACCGAGATGCCGCTGGTACGCGCGAATCGCATCCCGGCTCAATTCGCTAGTTTCGCTCGGAGCTTCCTTCAGACCAGCCCAGAACTCCACCGCTTGATCCAGGTCGGTTTGGTACGCGCGAATCGTTTGGCCACTGCGAGCCCGGTCGACCGCCAGATAGGTCAGGTACTCCTGGACGGCCGCCCGAATCTCCACGGCCAAAGCGTACTGGCGTAGGCGCCGACGGGGATGGGAACTGGGGGTAGGCGCTTCCACGAGACCGGCACGGGCTCGGCGGTGTGGGGGAGGGAGTGGGAGTCGGAACCGAGGTGGACACAATCGAGACGGAGGGAGACGGCTTGGAATAAGGCGGCGGCCGGCGCGGTGGTGGCCCGGTCGGTGGCGGGGTGACCGTAGGGGGAGAAGGAGGGGTCTGGACCAAGGTGGTGAGGACCGGGGATGTCTCGACCTTGAACGGCGTCACCGCTGGGGCGGGCGCGGGCAGGGGAGGTGCGACGGCCCGGGGCTTCGCCAACACCACGGGAGCGATCACGTACGGCACGCCACCCGGCGAGCCGACCGTCGTGGGCCGGTTGGGTCCCGGGGGCGGCGGACCGGACCCCAGCGAATAACCGGAAGCGAGCGCCGAGGCAACCAAGGCAACCGCCAGCACTCCGGCGAACGAGGTCACGAACGCGTTCGAGGGTCGGAAGGTCCAGCGCGGAACCAGCTGGCGCGTCCACGCAGCCAATCGCCACCCGGCGCTCAGAGCGAGCGCGGAGGGGATGCTCGAGGAGATGGCCGGCGCTACACCAGTCCCGATCCAGGCGCTGCCAGTAAAGAGGGCAGCTGTCTGCGTGAGCCGGACCTTGAGCCACTGCTCCAGCTCTTCCGGAGATCGAATCGCCTGACCTGTCCTGGCCGAGAGATCGACCAGCACCTGCTGGGCGACCAGAGCCGCCAGCTGGTGATCGTGCACCATCTGAGTTGCGCTCGCCGTCAACCAGGGCCGGAGGCTCTCCAGGGCACTCGCGTTGCCCTCCTCACGCTCCGCGATGAGCGCCTGCCAGGCGACCTCTGGGGTCAGCAGGGCAGCATCGTCCAAGCCCCCGAATCCCCTATCCAGGGGGTCCCTTCCCATTGGCTCCACTATCCCCCGCAGCGGTGGCCCAAAACGAACCCGGGCGTGACAATGTCGTCAGTTGAAGCTCACCCTGATAGGGCCTCGACCACCCAGTCGATGGACCGCGTCAGCTGGGCCACGTCATCAGGCTCGATCACCGGAAAAAGCCCCACTCTCAGCTGGTTTCGACCCAGCTTGCGGTAGGAGTCCGTGTCGACGACTCCGTTGTCACGCAGAATCGCCGAGACCTCTTTGGCAGGCACGGATTCGGCCAGATCGATGGTGGCCACCACCGAGCTTCGTTGCTCGGGCTTGGTGACGAAGGGAGTGGCCCAGCTCCGCTCCTCGGCCCACCGGTAGATGGTGGTGGCCGAGCTCTGGCTGCGCTCGATCGCCCAGCTGAGGCCACCCATCTCCATCACCCATTCGATTTGGTGAGCCAGCAGGAAGAGAGTCGAGATAGCAGGTGTGTTGTAGGTTTGGTTCTGGCGGGAGTTCTCGATCGCGGTGACCACGCTCAAGGAGGTCGGCACCCAGCGGTCCGAAGATTCGATTCGCTCAACCCTCTCGATCGCGGCTGGGGACAGCACCGCCACCCAGAGTCCGCCTTCGGATGCGAAGCACTTCTGGGGCGAGAAGTAATAGCCGTCCAGCTGGCCGATATCGACCGGAAGTCCGCCGGCCCCCGAGGTGGCGTCCACCAGCACCAACTGGTCCTGGCTGCCCACGCGCCGAAGCGGCATGGCGACTCCGGTCGAGGTCTCGTTCTGAGTCAGACAGTAGGCGTCTACGTCCGAACTGGCCCGTGGTTGGGGATGGGTGCCGGGGTCCGAGTGGATCACTTCAGGCTCTTCTAGGAAAGGAGCCTGAGTAGCAGCCGTGGCGAACTTCGCGGAGAACTCCCCGAACACCAGGTGCTGACTTCGACGTTCGATCAGGGTGAGCGAGGCAGCATCCCAAAAGGCGGTGGCGCCACCATTGCCGAGCACCACCTCGTATCCGGCTGGCAGGCTGAAGAGGGAGGCGATTCCCTCACGGACCCTCTGTACCAGCTGTTTCACGGGGGGCTGGCGGTGGCTGGTGCCCAAAAGCTCCCGTCCGGCCCCCGCCAGTGCATCCACCGCTGATCCCGGTACCTTGGATGGACCACACCCAAAGCGCCCGTCGGCTGGGAGCAGATGCTGTGGTATGTCGTATCTTGATCCACTACCGGTAGCCATTAGGAGAAGTGTATTGCCTCCGGCAACGGCACCCCACCTCAGCATCTCGAAGCGGGTCAGCGCGATTGCGGAGTCTGCGACCCTGGCCATGGATCGGCGGGCCCGAGAGCTGAGCGCAGGCGGCGAGAACATCATCTCTTTTGCCGCCGGAGAGCCCGATTTTCCCAGCCCACGGGAGGTGGTCGAGGCGGCGGTCGCCGCCTGCCGCGATCCGCGGATGCACCATTACACCCCGGCGTCCGGGCTGCCGGAGCTGCGGGAGGCTGTCGCCGCGAGCGAGCGGGCGCGGTCCGGCCAGGAGGTCTCGGCGGCCAACGTATTGGTCACTAGTGGCACCAAGCAGGCTGTAGCCCACGCCTTCGCGACCCTGCTGGATCCGGGTGATGAGGTATTGATCACTAGTCCGTACTGGGTCACCTTCCCCGAGGCGATCTCGCTGGCTGGGGGTGTCCCCGTCGTGGTGCCCTCAGACGAAGCCCGAGGTTTTCGAGTCTCGGTGGACGACCTGGAGAGGCATCTCACGGCCCGCACCAAGGCGCTGTTGTTCGTCTCGCCGTCCAATCCCACCGGTGCTGTATATCCGCAGGACCAGGTGGCGCAGATCGGGAGGTGGTTGCTCGAACGGGGTCTGTGGGCGGTCAGCGACGAGATCTACCAGAACTTCACTTACGGAGATGTGAGTTTTCACTCTCTCACCGGGGTCACGCCGGCCCTGGCTCGGCAGTCCATCCGCTTCAACGGCGTGTCCAAGTCGTATGCCATGACCGGCTGGCGGGTGGGATGGCTCGTCGCCCCCGAGTCGTTCGTGGTGGCGGCCAGCAACCTGCAATCGCACGTCTGCGGCAACATCAGCAACGTTTCCCAGTGGGCGGCGGTGGCGGCGCTGCGCTCGGGCAGCGGTTCGGTCGAGCGCATGCGTCAGGCGTTCGCTCGGCGCCGCCAGATGATCCTGTCGGCGCTGGACGGAATCCCGGGCCTGGAGTGTCCCCCTCCCGACGGCGCCTTTTACGTCTTTCCCTCGGTCACCGGGGTGCTGGGGCGGCAGATCGTTGGTCGCCGCGTCGACACCTCGGAGCAGTTGGCGAGCCTGTTGCTCGATGAGGCTAAGGTGGCGGTGGTTCCCGGCGAGGCGTTCGGAGCACCGGGCTATGTCCGCTTCTCCTATGCGCTGGCAGACGATCTGCTGGAGGAGGGCATGGCCCGGATCCAGCGCCTGCTCAGCTAAGCGGTAGGCGCGCCGTCAAGTGGACTGCCGATCAGCTCGGCGATCTGACTCGGTAAACAGTTGCCTCCGGAGAGAATGCAGACGATCTCGGTGGTTGGCCCAGTCCGACCCGAATTGGTCGCCTGTCCGAGCGAGCCGACTCCGGCCAGGGCGGCGGCCACGCCGAGCGCTCCTGTCGGTTCCACCACCAGCTTGCAGCGGGTCCAGAGCCACCAGCAGGCGGCACCTATCTGCTGATCGGAGACCGTGACGATCTCCTCGACCTCCCGCTTGATCACATCCCAGCAGAGAGAGCCCAGACGCAGCGTGGCCGCGCCGTCGGCCACCGTCACAGGAGCCCTCGATAGTTCCACCCTAGTGCCGGCGGCCAGTGAAAGCTGGCCATCGTTGCTCGCCTCGGGCTCGACTCCGACCACGCGGGCTCGGGGGAGCCACCGCTGCAGGGCCAGCACCACCCCGGACAGCAGTCCGCCACCACCCAACGGCACCAGCACAAGCGGCGCCTCGACCCCCCGGGCCTGCAGCTGGCTCGCCAGCTCGTGGCCCACCGTCGCCTGGCCGGAGATCACGTGGGGGTCGTTGTGGGGGTGAATCAATCTGAGGCCGCGCTCCGCGGCTAGGTCGGCGGCCACCCGCTCTCGGTTGGCTATGGTCACCCCATCCGTTACGACCTCGGCCCCGTAGCCAGCCACCGCCGCGATCTTGAGCGGGGACGACCCCTCGGCCATCACCACCACCGCGCCCAGTCCCAACTCATCGGCCGCCAGGGCGACCGCTTGTCCATGGTTCCCGGAGGAGAGGGCGGCGAGTCCCCGGCGGTCCCCGGCGTCCACCCCAACCAGCGCCGCATTGAAAGCACCTCGGCTCTTGAACGAACCCGTCCTTTGGAAGTTCTCCGCCTTAAGCCAGACTCGGGCTCCCACCGCCTGGTCCAAGCGACGGGAGTGGAGGAGGGGGGTGGCGTGAACCCGGGCGCCGAGGCGGTTGATCGCGGCCGCCATATCGATCGCCGCCTCATCGGTCGAACTCGGTACCACCAGGGCAGGATAGGGAACCTCCGACTGGGATGCCGCTGCGGCGTGGCGAGACCGGCGCGGCCAGGCACGGTCCGCTAAATTCGAGCGGTGGCACAGACACCGTTGACACAGGCAGTGGTCAGGGTGCTGCGGGGTACCGCTCCGGGTGATCTCCTTACCTATGGGGAGGTCGCAGCCCTGGCTGGGTACGTCGGTGCAGCCCGGGCGGTCGGTCACGTGTTGGCGATCTCTGACGGTCTTCCTTGGTGGCGGGTGGTGAACAGCCAGGGGAGGCTGGTGCCGGGTCACGAGCTGCGACAGGCCCAGCTCCTCGAGCGAGAGGGGATCACGGTCGAGGATGGTCGCTGCCGGCTGAGCCGGGGAGGCCGGTAGCACCGATCGGCAGCTCTCCGGCCTGCTTCCACCACCCAGGTTTGCAGCGCAGTGTGAACGCCTATCGCGTCCACCGGCGGCCGAAACCGGCGGTACGTCAGCTTCGATAAGGCCCCGTCCGTTGGGGGAGAGCGGCTAGGGGAGCGACCGTGGGGCCGGTCGAGCCACTGAACTGGAGCGTGTCACCGAGCCGTAGGGCGGGTGCCGCCAACCTCAAACGCCCTCAGCCACACGCTGCAGTGAGATGGCTGAACCGTCTGGTCGACCGCCGCCAGCAGGTCAGAGGTGATGGCATCCAGTGTCACCTGCCCACCGAGGCGGACCGCGAACGCATCAACGACCGCCTGCGCGTTGTAGCGCGATCGATTGAAGCGTTTGTCCACCCCGGACCTGGCTCGAGTCCGCAGGGGCGCGAACAGCGCGACAGCGACAAGCACAGCGATGACCACACTGACGCTTCCCCGGAGCGGCAGAACGCTGGTCAGCAGCAGGACGCAGCCGACGTAGACCCCGAAAAGCAGACCCACGACCAGCAGGTAGGAAACGGTTCGCGACACCAGCCGATCAATGTCGTAGAGGCGGTAGCGTGCGATGGCGAGCCCGATGCTCGCGGCCATTCCGTTGCCGGCGATGAGCACGGGAATCACCGACCACCACCAGCTGGTCGGAGTCACCGAGGCGAACACGACGGACGGGGCAAGTAGAAGGCTGGTGTAAGCGAGCCACTTGAACTGTTGCCTCTCGATCCCGCGCGATCGGCGCAGCCGGAGAAACGCGTCGGCAACAGCAATCAGCATGAAACCAACGTAGAACACGAGTACGGCGTGGTTCAATGCGTTGGCCACGCCGTCCCAGGCGGGGACGCTTAACGGGTTGCGGTAGCCCTGGGCGTCGCCCGACAGCACCGGTATGAAGTAACAGTCGATCATCCCCAGGACTACAACGATGGCCAACACCTTCACGAGCAGGGGACGCCATCGCCCAGCTAAGGTGCCACTCGGGAACAGCAAGACCAAAGCGCCCACGAGACTCAGCGCGAGGTAGAGGAGCGCGTCGCCGCTGGCTAGCCCCACCGCTTGCAGATAGGTCAGGTGCGGGCCTGGGGAATACCCGTAGGCAAACTGGCTGCTCACGCCAACTACTCCCGCGGCCAGAAGCATCCAACCGATGGGGTTCCTCGGTCGCAGCGCTGCGGTCAGGCCTCCCACCAGCGAGGAGCCCAACCAGATGAGGACCCACAAGGCGTCGCCGGGGCCGTAGGCCCGGTCGACAAGCAGCGCGGCGACCATTCCGCCCAGGAACGAACCGATACCGAGTACTGTCGCGAGCACGGATAGCCGCGACCAAACTGGTCCCGCGGGTAAGGGTCGGTTACCGCTCAGCAGAACACTCCTTCAGTCAATGGACTCGGCCCGAACATAGGCCGGGCCCGTTCCGGGAACGTTACGGAGAGCGCCCGATCACCGCCACGTCCCCCGGCGAATTCCGCTCGAGCCAGTGGCCGTTGGTCAGCTTTCGGGACGGGGCGGCGCGGCCACCCGGAGCTCCTCCGCCCCGGTCCGCACAGCCTCCAGGATGGTTGCCGCGACGACCTCTGCGGTGACTCCGCGCCTACCCCCGAAGCCTCCGGGTCGGCCGCCCGCCCGCAACGAACGATGAAAGTCAGTCTCGGTGATGCCGGGGTAGACGACCGAAACCACCACACCGTTTGGACCGAACTCCTCACGGGCCACCTTGGATAGCATGTTGAGGCTGGCCTTGGTCGCGGCGTAGGCGCCCAACCCGGGGAGCACCAACAGGGATGTCGCCGAGCTCACGTTCACGATGGCTCCGGACCCCTGGCGAGCCATCGCAGGTAGCACCGCCTGCATGAGCGCCAGAGGAGCCAGAACGTTCAGCTCCCAGACAGCCCGGAAGTCGTCGTGGTCGACCTCGATCAGGGGAACGTGCAGGCCCTGGCCGGCGTTGTTCACCAGGACGTCAATGGATCCGAACTCCGCCAGCGTCCGATCCCGCAGCTCGCGGACGGCCGACTGGGCAGTCACGTCGGTGGGGATGGCGAGCGATCCAGGCAGGTCGGCCGCCAGGACGTCGAGACGGTCCGCGCGGCGGGCAGCCAAAACCACGCGGGCCCCGCGATTGTGGGCCAGCCGTGCCGTCGCCGCCCCAATTCCGGACGAAGCGCCGGTCACGATGATTACCCGGCCGGTGAGTTCCACGTGGCCAGAGCTTAGGGAAACGGACTCCGGTACACCAGGCGGGAGCAGATCGGAAGCGCTCCCAAGCCGGCTCGTGTGGCCGGTAGCGCCGGGAGCCATCAGACGCCGGTTTGGACCGAGGCTCGCGCTGTGGTAGAGAGGTCCAGAGGTCTGGATCTTCATTAGTTGCCGATAAGGTCTCTTCTCGTGAGCTTATACTGAACTTGGGTTACGCCTCCCCCTGCCCCAGGAGCTCTGGAAGGGTGAGCGCCTGGTTGGGGCAGGTTCAGCCCCAGGTCATGTTGATCGCGCACTCGAAGTTGATCCACCCAGCTCGGGCGAATGCTTGCGTCATGGGGAAGTTGCCGAGATCGTTCGAGGCGCGGATTCGGGACACGTCCTGCGCGGCTAGAACCCGGGTCCCCTCGGCGAGGATCTCATTGACGTATCCCTTTCCGCGATGGGCGGGCACTACGCCCAGGTAGGCGATGATGGCGTGGTAGTCGTTGCGGGCCGGAATGACGAAGCCGATCGGCTCACCATTCGGGAGCACGGCGATTCGCCACCAGTCGCGGGGGCTTGCGTAGCGGGCGAGTTCATCGCGGAAGTGACTGATCGCCCCTTCCGCGGGCAGTCATGTGACTGAGGTCGTCGCGGCTATCGGCGTCCAGCGTCCCTGCCATGGCCAGAGTCATCAGCTCCATCAGCTGGGCGTCGCCTTCGACCGGGAGAAATCCGAGCCGGTCGGTCGGTGCAGCTACCGGCGTTCCCGGCCTCCACTCGAGCCGCAGCCGTTCTACCAGTAGTCGCGCGCCCGTCCGGGCAGCGATTGCCATCCGCGACTCGACGACCTCTCGGGAGCTGGGTACCTCTCTCCAGTCTGACGGGACAAAACGTATGTACTCCGGCGGGCTGGCTCCAACCGGAACCACTTCCCGAAGCGCCGCCAGGAGCAGCGCCACACCCACCTCGACCCGGTCTGGGTCCCCAGCAGTGTCCAGGACGTCAAGCACTGACGGCGTGTCCTCATCGACATTCCCCCACCAACCGGCCCGGGCCACCACCCGGCCGTCCCGGAGTGCTACCCAGAGCCATTCCGGCCGCCGACGGCCAGCTTCCAAGTCCTCCCCAAGCTCGTGGTCTAGGGAGTAGCTCAGCTTCAGAAAGAGGCCGAGCTCGTCAGCCCCTGCGAGCGGTCGGATCGTCAGCTCCGATAGAGGTTGGCTCAAGATCGATACGAAAGTACCAAGGCCGGGCATGGAGCCCGGCCACCCCCCTCCCCGCTGACCCAGGTCACCTTCACGTCAGGCCGCATCCGGCTCTGGGGTTACCGTACGCGCCCCCGGAATCAGCAGCACCAGGCCACAGCATGCCGAGAGAAGTCCGCACAGAAGAAAGGCACCCCGAGCTCCGAGGAGAGTCGCTGCGACCCCGCCCATGATCATGCCCAGCGGCGTCAAGGTCCAGACCATGACGAACGACACCGAGGACACCCGCCCCATTAGCTGCTTCGGTACGGAGGTTTGTAGCTTGGTGAAGTACAGGACATCGCCGTAGACGATCAGGCCCGCCGACCCGGCGACCAGGATCGCAGCGACCCACGGGTTAGGTGCCACCGAGATCGCGGCCAGCAGCAATCCGGAGCTGCAGTAGGCGCCCCACATGGTTTCCAGCAAATGACGCGGCGACCCCAGGCGCGCTACCACCAATGAGGCCACGACCCCGGCGGCTCCCGCACTTGAATAGACGAGACCCAGGACCAGCGGGCTGGCGTGGAGCACATGTCGGACGAAGACCGGCAGCAAAACTATGTACGGTCCCAGTCCGACCAGGTTGGCCACGGCCGCACCCATGAGCAGGACGAAGAGCCAGCGTCGGGAGACGATGTAATGGATCCCCTCGACTGCCTCAGCCAGAAAGGACTTCCCACTCGGGCTGGGCCGGTGCCGCTGATGCAGAAATGCGAGGCAGGCTGCAGCCACTACGAAGCTGGCAGCGTCGAAGCCGAAGGCAGCCGCTGTGCCGATGACCGCGACCGCCAGTCCCCCGACCGCCGGTCCGATGAGGTTGACCGCCAACTCCGAGCTGGTGCTGTTGAGCGCGTTGGCCTGGGTGATCAGCTCGACCGGCAGTAGCTCTGGGATGAGAGCCATGAAGGCCGGTCCTGCGAAGGCGTCTGCGGTTCCGAATACCGCGGCCATGACGATCAGCTGCCAGAGATTGATGTCGTGCCCCAGGACCAACAGCGCGATGAGGCCGACGGCGGCACCCCGCCCCAGGTCGGCCGCCAGCACTACGGTTCGGCGGGGAAACCGGTCCACCACCACCCCACCCAAAATCGAGAACGCGACCGACGGCACGGCGCGGCAGGCCAGCACATAGGCCAGCCCAGTGGCCTGGTGGTCCACGCGAAGCGCCTCCAGCGCCAGCGCGACGGTGAAGATGCCGTCCCCCAGCAGGGAGACCAGGTTGCCGGACCACATCAATCGGAAGTCGCGGGCTCGCAGAGGCGCCAGGACTTTCGACCACGCGCCGGAATTGGCCATGGGACTCCATTGATTCGGGTGCAGTCATCGCGCTAAAGGCGCGACTTCACCTTGGTAAAGAGGGCACCGAGGGGGCATCGGTGTTGCGGCAGCTGCACGGGACTCTCTGCCGTCAACAGTCTATCAATCCGATCTGGCAGAGTTTCCTCGAAGAGGTACCGCCGTAGCGCGCGGCGGGACTTGGGATGCGTTCCGCCTCGCCGCAGCGGCACTGGTCCAAGCACCCGCAGAGCCCCAAAACGAGCGCGGCCACTCGATTCCTACTTGATCAGTCGACCTGTGATGGAGCGTTGGCGGCCGCCGTTGGCGCATCAGCCTGACTGCTGGTCGGCCTGCGCGAGAGAAGCCGGGTAGCGGAAAGGCCGGCGGCGACCAGCATCAGTGCCACGGCCAGGTAGAGCGCGGTGTGTATCCCCCCCACAAAGGCGATCCCGCGCGGTCCCGAGAGATTGGCGCCGCCGACGAAGATGGCGAAGGCCAGCGCTCGGGGGATGCTATGTGAGGCAGCCACTATCGCCGCCGCGAATGAGAACACCATGCCGACGTTGGCACAGCTCCTCAGCAGGCCGGCGGTGAGTCCGAAGTCGCGGGCCGGCGCGGCCCCCATCACCGCCGCCGTATTGGAGGGGAAGAACGCCCCTGAACCGACTCCGTTGACCACGCTTCCGATGGAGACCAGCCAGAGTGGGCTGGTGGTCGTGAGCTGGGTGTAGATCAGCAGCGAGACGACGCAGATGAGGAGACCGACGGTGGCTGGCCAGGCCGGCCCCAGTCGGTCCGCTAATCGCCCGCCAAATGGTGAGGCCACACCTCCGATCAAGTAACCCGGTACTAACCACAGAGATCCGTCCAAGGGAGTGAGGTGGCGTACCCCCTGGAGGTACATGATCAGCAGAAATAGGACAGCGAAGTTGGCCAGGCCCTGGAAGAACGCGGCCAGAAGTGACGGAGACATGGTCGGTATTCGGAAGAGCCGGAGGGCGATCATCGGCTCACGGGCCCGTTTTTCCACCAGCACGAATGCGAGCAGGAAGATGCCCCCTGCGATCAGTCCCCCAGCAATCGGGCCGTTGAACGAGCTGGATGAGAGCTCGATCATCGCCCAGAGGATCCCGAAAAGTCCGACGCCAAGCAACCCCATTCCCCAGAGGTCCAAGTTTCTAGGCTGCCTCTCCCCTCTCTCGCGCAACACCCGCAGAGCGACCACCAGGGCGGCGACTCCGATCGGGACGTTGATCCAGAAGACCCAACGCCACGACAGGTAGGTGGTGATGAGCCCGCCCAGGACGATCCCGATTATGGCGCCGATGTTCCACCCGACCGCGTTGAAGCCGTAGGCGCGACCACGCCGCTCCGGCGGAAACGTGTCGGCGATCACAGCTCCGCTGTTGGCGGCAATCAGGGCCCCGCCGACTCCCTGGAGGACTCGAAAACCGATCATCGACGGTTCGCTCCAAGCGACAGCGCAGCAGATTGAGCCCACCACGAACACCCCGAAGCCCGCCTCGTACATGCGCACCCGGCCGAAGATGTCGCCGAGCCGTCCGACCTGCGTGGACAGCAAGGTGATCACCAGGAGGTAGCTGACGATGATCCACACGACAGAGCTGAGGCTGGCGTGGAGCGACCGCTGGATATGGGGCAGAGCCAGCACCACGATGGTGGTGTCAACCGCGGTGATCAGGACCCCGGTGGCAATTACTGCAAGTGCCCAACCCGGGGACGAGCGGCGGGCGGCAACCTCGCTCTGGGGCACGAGATCAGCCTATCGAATCGGAGCAGCCCGGGGAGCTGGATCCCAGCTGCGCCCGGGCTTTCCTCTACTGGCCTGCGCGCGCCCGGGCGGCGGCCTGATCCCAGCGGTGTTCGACCTTGCCGAAACGCCAGATGGCAAGCGCAACCACCCAAGTGACTACGAAGAGGCCCACGATGAAGAATCCGGCTGCGTTGATGTTGAACTTGGCGGCGCTGTCCCAGAACCCACCCTTCAGATGCAGTTCGGTGGCGAGAAGGCCGAGGATCTCGACGGTGCCGATGAGGAAGGCCACCCCCACCGAGAGGCTGGTGATGGTGATGTTGTAGTAGACCTTGCGGACCGGCTTGGCGAAGGCCCACCCGTAGGCGAAGTTCATGAAGGACCCGTCGATGGTGTCGAGCAGACTCATCCCGGCAGCGAAGAGGATCGGTAGGCAGAGGATGGCGTACCAGGGCAGGCCGGCGGTGGCCACCCCTGCCGCGATGACCAAGAGCGCTATCTCGGTTGCGGTGTCGAAGCCGAGTCCAAACAGAACACCGACCGGGTACATCTGCCAGGGGGAGCGGATTGCCCGCATCAGCTTGCCGAAAAATCGGTACATCATTCCCCGAGAGTTGAGCTGCTGCTCCAGCTCCTCATTGGAAAACCGTCCCTGGCGCATGCTGATGAAGACCTTGATGATCCCGACCAGCACCACCAGGTTGAGGAACGCGATCAGATAAAGGAAGGTGCCGGAGACGAGCGTCCCGAAGAAGCCTCCAAAGCCTTCCAGTGTGGAGTGGTGGTTGGTGGCGGCTCCGGCTACGGCCTTGACCGCGACGGTCAATCCCACGGCGAGGCCGAAGACGACGCTGGAATGGCCCAGGGAGAACCAGAAGCCCACACTCAAGGGCCGCTTGCCCTCAGCCATGAACTTTCTGGTGGTGTTGTCGATGGCCGCAATGTGGTCAGCGTCAAAGGCGTGCCGCATGCCCAACGTGTAGGCGGTGATGGCAATCCCGATCCCGAAGACTTTGAGGTGCATGGGCAGAATCACCGTGAACAGCAGCCCCCACCCGACCAGGTGCAGCCCCAGGATGAAGGCCGTCATACCGCCCGCCCGCCCCCACTCGGCTGGGGACAGGCTGTTGCGGATTCGAGCTAGTCGTCCGATCGGCGCTGCAGCCAAGGTGGCCATGCCCGGGATCCTCCCATGTCCGCTCCTTGGCATCGTACCCCTGTTGCGACTTCGATGCAACAAAGCGTAGGGAACAAGTGCGGACGGGTCCCCACGTCAGTTGCCGACGCATAGGAGGGTCCCCCGGTGGCAATCTAGCCGTGTGCCTGACGAGACATCGACGACTACCGGGGTAGCGCTCCCGGCCCAGATCGACCGGATCGTCATCAACCAAGTCACGCCCCAAGTAGACGGCGGCCGTCTGGCGTCTAAAGCTGTCCAAGGCGAGGAGGTGCCGGTCCGGGCTTGCGTCTTCAGCGAGGGTCAGCCGGCACTGCTCGTAAGAGCGCGCTGGCGGATGACAGGGAATGCCCCAGCCGACGGCTGGGAATGCCTGCCACTGAACGGTCGTCTGGACGACTTCTGGGTCGGCAACATCGCCTTCCCCGAAGTCGGCACTGCAGAGTTTCAGATCGAAGCGTGGCGCGATAGCTTCGGCAGTTGGCGAAAGGACTACCGGCGCTGGCTGCGCGCCAGGGCCGACCCCAGTCCAGAGCTTCCGACCGGGGTGCAGCTGGCGCGGGCCGGCGCTGCCCTGCTCGAAGCCTCGGTCAGGGGCCGCATCTCGGGCCGGCTCGACCAGCTCTCTCACGGACCGAGTGCAAGCCTGCAGAGCTACCTCCTGAGCACTCAGCTGGCAAGGCTGATGGCGGAGTCACTGACGCGGTCCTCTCCGACGCGAGGTTCTCGAATTCCGGTCTGGGTCGACCGCCCGAGAGCTTTGTTCGGGTCCTGGTACGAGTTCTTCCCTCGCTCCGAAGGGTCAGATGGGCACGTCTCCGGCACGCTGGTCTCGGCGCGGTCCCGGCTGGCCGAAGTCGCGGAGATGAAGTTCGACGTGGTCTACCTCCCCCCGATCCATCCGATCGGAACGACCGCTCGCCGTGGCCGCAACAACTCACCCGTGGCAGCTCCTGGCGAGCCGGGCAGTCCCTGGGCGATAGGGGGCCCCGCCGGCGGACACACCACGGTGCACCCGGACTTGGGCTCGCTAGAGGACTTCCGGGGATTCTTGAGGACCAGCGAGGACTTGGGCATGGAGGTGGCCCTCGACTACACCCTCCAGTGTTCTCCCGACCACCCCTGGGTCAGAGAGCACCCCGACTGGTTCGATCACCGGCCGGACGGGACCATCCGCCCGGCAGAGAATCCCCCCAAGCGGTACGACGATGTCTTCCCTCTCGATTTCACCTGCACCGACTGGCGGGGGCTGTGGGAGGCCTGTTATCAGATCCTGGAGTTCTGGATCGCTCAGGGTGTCCGGATCTTCCGAGTCGACAACCCCCACACCAAGCCCGTGGCATTCTGGGCTTGGGTGTTCGCCCACCTGCACGAGACCCATCCTGAGGTCATCCTGCTGGCTGAGGCATTCACCCGCCCGGCTCTCATGGCCGAGCTCTCGAAGGTGGGCTTTAGCCAGAGCTACACCTACTTCACTTGGCGCTCCACCAAGCCCGAACTACGCACCTACCTGACCGAGCTGACCAAGAAAACGGTGGACTATCTGCGCCCCAATTTCTTCGCAAACACGCCGGACATACTCACCGAGGAGCTGCAACTGGGCGGGCCTCCCACCTTTCGTTATCGGCTGGTGCTCGCCGCCACCCTCTCCCCTGCCTACGGAATCTACAGCGGCTACGAACTCTGTGAGAACCGTCCCCAGAAGCCGAACTCTGAGGAGTATTGGGACTCGGAGAAGTACCAGTTCCGGCCGAGGAATTGGAGCCAACCCGGCTCGCTGGCTCCGCTGATCACCAAGCTCAACCAGATCCGGCGCGATCACCCGGCACTACAGCAGCTGCGGCGGCTTCACTTTCATCGCACCGACGATCCCCAGGTGCTGGCGTATTCCAAGCACACCGCCGACCGTTCCGATGTGATCCTGGTGATCGTGAATCTGGATCCGGACCGAGTCCACCGCTCCGCCGTGCGGCTCTCCCTCAAACAGCTGAGCGCTCGCCCGCGCCCCGACTTTCGGGTTCATGATCTGCTCAACGGGACAGTCGCCAGATGGACGGGCTCGGAACACTTGGTAGAGCTCGATCCCAGCAAGGCTCCGGCTCAGATCCTCTTGGTGGAATCGTGAATCTCGCTCCTGATCCCCATTGGTATCGCGACGCGGTCATTTACGAAGTGTTCGTTCGGGGCTTCTTCGACTCCAACGATGACGGCGTCGGTGACCTTCCCGGGCTCATTGACCAGCTCGACTACCTTCACTGGCTGGGCGTCAACTGCCTCTGGCTTCTACCAATCTTCGCTTCGCCGCAGCGGGATGGCGGCTACGACATCTCCGACTTCTACGCGATTCAGCCCGAGTACGGGACGGTGGAAGACATGCGCCGGCTAATCAGTGAAGCCCACTCGCGGGGGATTCGGGTGATCACCGACCTGGTGGTAAACCACACATCGGACCAGCACCCGTGGTTCCAGGAGGCTCGCCGCAGCGCGGACTCGCCGAAGCGGGATTGGTACGTCTGGAGCGACACGACCAGCCGGTACGAGGACGCCCGGGTGATCTTCGTGGACACCGAGGTATCCAACTGGACCTTCGATTCCCAGGCCGGCGCCTACTTCTGGCATCGCTTCTTCAGTCACCAACCGGACCTCAACTACGAGAACCCCGAGGTGCAGGAGGCCATGTTGGAGGTGATCAGCTTCTGGCTCGAACTGGGGCTGGACGGCCTCCGGCTGGACGCCGTCCCCTACCTGTTCGAGTCGGAAGGGACCAACTGCGAGAGCCTACCCGAAACCCACCAGTTCTTGAAGCGTGTGCGCCGCGAGGTGGATGCCCGCTTCCCCGACCGCCTGCTGCTGGCTGAGGCCAACCAATGGCCCAGCGATGTCCGCGCCTATTTCGGCGACGGGGACGAGTGTCAGATGTGCTTCCACTTCCCGTTGATGCCGCGGATGTTCATGGCGCTCCGTCAGGAGCAGCGTTACCCAATAACCGAGATCCTGGCTCAGACCCCGCCCATTCCCGAGGACTGCCAGTGGGGCATCTTCTTGCGCAACCACGACGAGCTGACCCTGGAGATGGTCACCGACGCGGAGCGGGACTACATGTACGCGGAATACGCCCGTGACCCCCGGATGAAGCTCAACATCGGGATCCGGCGCCGGTTGGCGCCCCTGTTGGGCAACGGCCGCCGCCAGATGGAGTTGCTATACGGACTGCTGCTTTCGTTCCCAGGAACGCCGATCCTCTACTACGGCGACGAGATCGGTATGGGCGATAACGTCTACGTTGGTGACCGCGACGGAGTGAGGACTCCAATGCAATGGAACGGAGACCGCAACGGAGGCTTCTCCCGAGCCGACTTCGCCCAGCTCTACCTGCCCCCTCTGATGGACCCGCTGTACGGCTACCAGGCGTGCAACGTTGAGCAGCAGCAGCGGAGTGAGAGCTCCCTACTCCAGTGGGTGAGGCGGTTCATCCGGGTCCGGCAGGCCCATCCGGTCTTCGGCCGAGGTAGCTTCGAGGTGGTCGAAGCCACCAATCCCTCGATCCTTGGCTTCCTGCGATCGTCAGATGGGGAGACGATCCTCTGCGTGAACAACCTCTCTCGATTCGCTCAACCGGTCGAGTTGGATCTACGTCAGTTCGCCGGAGCGACACCGGTTGAGCTGATCGGACGGGTCCCCTTCCCCAAGATCGGGTCCCAGCCGTACCCCTTCACCCTCGGTCCCCACGCCTTCTATTGGCTCAGCCTGGAGGCAGCGGTGTGAGTAACATTCCGCAGTTTTCTGCAATGGATGGAGTCGAGGCCGCATTGGCAGGGAGCCTAGCCCAGGAGCGATGGTTTGCCGACAAGCACAGGAAGCTCCTCCGACTTCACCTCGACCAGACGTTCTGGCTCCGCCGGGACTCTCCTGGCCTGGTGATCGCGCTGGTGGAGGCGGAGTTCGATGAAGGGGCCCCGGCCACTTATCAGATGGTTCTGGGAATCCGAGCCTGGGACCGCAATCTTGCGCCGGGGATCCGCTCTGTTTCACGCCGGGTGGGCGGGTCCGAGGAGTCGGTCGAGAGTGGCGCTACGCCAGCCTGGGCAATCTACGACGCCTTTGCTGATCCGGTCCTGGCCGCCAACTTCCTCACCTCACTCGCGGAGAGTCAGTCGATCCCGGGAGATGAATCGGGGCAGCTCCGCTTCCGGCTGCTGCATCCACCGCTGCCTCCCCTACCCACCTTGGAGCCCAACCAGATGGCGCCCAAGGATCAGAGCCAGTCGACCGTACTCTACGGCGATGACCTGCTGATTAAGGTGCTCCGCAGAGTCTGGCCGGGAGTCAGCCCCGAGGTCGAGTTGCTCGAGGCGCTGGACGGAGCAGGCTTCTCCGGGATCGCCCGCCCTCTCGGTGTCGTTGAGGCCTCAACCGGCGACGTCACCATCTCGCTCGCAGTGGCCCAGACCTACCTCCGCAACGGGACGGACGGCTTCTCTCTGGCCCTCACTTCGCTGCGAGACCTGTATGGCGACCTCCTGATCGACGCGGACGGAGCGGTGCCTCTTCCCGAGGACTGCGTCAGGGCCGTGGAGCGTCAGGGGTCGTCCTTCGCCGGCGCGGCGGCTCAGATCGGAAATCTAACCGCTGAGATGCATCTGGCCCTCGCCGGATTGGACGGTGACCCGGACCTAGTTGCCAGGGCCCTCTCCGGGGATGACCTGCAGATCATCGCCGACGACCTCGACTCGCTGACCGCAAAACTGTTGGGACTGGACGACCCGCGCCTCGAACCGCTGGCGGTCCACGCCAGTGCCCTGCACGAACTGGCCGGACGAGTGGTGGGCGTCACGCCATCCGGCAGTGCAATCCGAATCCACGGCGACTACCACCTGGGCCAGCTCCTGCGGACCGATGCTGGCTGGCACGCCCTCGATTTTGAGGGTCGTCCTTCGCTGCCGATTTCGGCCAGGCGCCGCCGGGCCACACCGCTTCAGGACCTTGCGGGCATGCTCCGATCCTTCGATTACGCGGCGACCGCCGCCCTGCGCCAGCAGGTGGACTCGGCAGATGTGAGCGCCGCCAGCCTGGAGCCCTACGGACGGGCTTGGTCCGGACTGGCCCGCGACGCCTTCTTAGGTCAGTACCTGGCTGCGATGGGCGGCACCGGACTGCTGCCCTCCGATCGAGGTACTCTCCGGCTGCTGCTCACCTGTCTCCAAGCGAGCCAGGCACTCTACGAGGTCGACTATGAGCTTCGCAGCCGTCCCGAGTGGGTGTCTATTCCGCTGGAAGGGATAGCCAGACTCCTCAGCTCTCCCGCTGGCTAGAGTGCCCGCGCGGCGTAACTCAGAGCGGCCGTGTCAGATACCGAGTCCGCATATTCTTCAGGGGAAATCCCCAAATTGATGGGGAGCTCGGGTGAAGGGATAGGTGGCCCAGTAGATCTTCTCCACTGTGCCCGTAGGGTCGCCGTCCCGGCGGATCACCACCAGCCGCTCTCCGCGCTCCGTCCCGTTGAGCGCAACGAACTCGTCGGGAGCGATCTCAGCAAACTCGGTGGCTGCTTCCCCCGGGTCAGATTCGGCCTGGATGGCCTGGAGTTTGCCGCCACGCCAGCGGAATATCCACTCGTTCCATTCGGACCACCACCGCCCCAAAAGCGGTTCGACTCGTGGTGGCGGCGCCTCACCGGGACTCCACCCGGGTTCTGATTGAGAATCCTCACGGGCCACTGAAAGTAGTTGAACGGCCAGCTGACCTACCTGGAACCCGCCGGTGGTGTTGGCCAACACGACGACGGCGAGCTGCGTGGGCGGATGGCACACGATCGCCGCCAGGAAGCCCGGCATCGATCCGGTATGCCCCAGGTACACGGTTTCCCCGTCCCGCATCAGCATCAGGCCCAGACCGAAAGCTCTGGTCCAGTGGTCGAGGTCGGCCATTGTGCGAGGCGCAGCCATCTCGGCCAGCGTTGGGGCGGCCAGCACGTCAGGTCGGCCGCCCACCAGGAGTCCCGACCAGCGGCATAGATCCGCGGCCGTACTCCACAGCTGGGCCGCCGGAGCGAGCCCCAGGCAGTCCACCGACGGTTCCGCGACGACCTCGTCGGTGTAGGGCTGAACCGAGTACCCTTGGGCCGCGCTCCCCGTCGGAAACAGCGTGGTGCGCCGCATCTCCAGAGGCTGCAGCACGTGCTCCCCGACCCACGCCTCCCAGGTGACTCCCGTCATTTGCGCGACCAGCTCTCCCAGCAGTGCAAACCCTAAGTTGGAGTAGTGAAACCAGCTGTCCTGCGGGTAGAGTCGTTGGGCCGTATCGGCCGTTGCCACCAGTTGGTCACGCGCGGGGAACTGGAGAGTCTCCCAGACGGATCCGGCGGGCTCCCGTTGAAGCCCAGAGCCGTGGGTGAGGAGATCTGCAAGCGAGATGTCGTCGTGAGGGGCTCCTGGCCATCCCTGTCGTAGCGGTCCCCGCAAATCCAGCTTGCCTTGGGCCACCAACTGCATCACGGCCACCGCGGTAATCGTCTTCGTAATCGACCCGACGCGGTACTGCACTTCCGGTCCAGCTGGTAGTCCGCATGCCCGGTCGGCTTGACCGATCGAGACCTCATCTAACAGGTGCCCAGCGTGCGCCACACCCACCACCAGGCTCGGCAGCCGCCTCTCCCTCTGGACCCTGGCCGCGGCGGCGCGGATGCGGTCCAGCGCTGTGCTGGAGATCACCATGAGAGCCAAGCCTATCGAGTCACGGTCCTCCGGGGACCCGAGCGTGGAACCGAGGATCAGATAGGCGGCAGTAGGAGTCGCTCGCCCGGCGTAATTCCGGGACCGTCGAGGCGGTTGGCAGACTCGATCGCGGCGATCGCGGCCCGTGGGTCGGACCGGGGATAGTGGTTGCTGGCTATCCCCCACAGCGTCTGTCCCGGCGCGACCACAACCGAAGGTCCCCGGGAGCCGGCTGTCCCCAGGACCACCTGCGTCATAACGGCGCCGACCAGCACAGTAAGCACGGCTACCTTGACTAGCAGCCCCCAACGCCTACGAAGGGTTCCACGGGCCGGCTGGCGCACGCCTCGACGTCCGACCGGCACTTCACTGCGACTGGACGGAGCGAACATCGGTTCGTACTCTAGAGAACAACTGTTCGTTTGTCAAGTCGAGATCAGTTCAGCTCCAGGGAGCCCCCGGCTCACGTTGAACCTGGCGCGAGTGGTCCCATTCGTCCAGACCAAGAGTGCTGTAGTTGGCCGCAGGCTGTGGCAGGGCGCCAGATAAGCGTTGTTTCTGAACAGGCGAACAGCCGTTTGCGTACCAAGCCGATCGGTGCTACTATCGGGAGCGATCATTTGTTCTGGGGTGGCACCGCCAGCCGGTAGGCAACCCGGAAAGGAGCTGCTAGATGTCCGAAGGTCTCCATCCTCGGCAACAGGAAATTGTCGACTACCTCCGCTCGCGGAGCCGTGATGGTGGCTATCCCCCATCGGTACGCGAGATTGGCCGAGCCGTCGGCCTTAGCTCTAGCTCAACCGTGCAGAACCACCTCAACGTTTTGGAGCGAAAGGGACTGATCCATCGCGACCCCACCAAGTCGCGCACCGTCTTGCTCACAGATACTTCCATTTCCGCAAGTCATCCGAATGGTGCCTATTGGCTACCGCTGGTAGGTCAGGTGGCCGCTGGCGCTCCGCTCCTGGCGGAACAAAACATTGAGGAACATCTGGCGATCGGCCCGGAAATTGCCGGCGGCGACGACTCCTTTGTCCTCCGGGTCAGAGGCGAGAGCATGCATGGTGACGGGATTTTCGACGGGGATCTCGTAGTGGTCAAGCCAGGCA
>JBAWFE010000011.1:0-26204 GCA_049591595.1 Candidatus Dormiibacterota bacterium | reverse complement strand
ACCTTGAGCGCCTGCATGGAGGTCATGGTGCGGGCCCAGTGGACCGGCCGAAGCAGGTGTCCGCTCAACTCCGCTCGCAGGGAGCGCACTGTGCTGATCGCCAGCCCGGTGCCGTTTCCGATCAGGGGGATCTTGGGGGCGTGCAGCGGCAGCGCCCGCACTGCCTCGCTCAGCTTGGCCGAGGCCCGGCCCATCAATGGTGAGTGGGCGGCCAGTGGAACCTCCAGGACCAGGACCCGCCGGGCGCCCGCCTCGTTGGCGAGCTTTTCGGCAAGAGCCACCGCGGGCGCCTCGCCACTGAGGATGAACTGGTCTTGGGCGTTGAAGTTGGCAAGCCAGAGTCCTCCCGCCGAGCTGGCGGTTACCCGGATCTGCTCTACCTCGGGCTCCAGCAGCCCGACGATCGCGAGCATCTGACCCGGAGTGGACATGGCGGCGTCCGCCATCAGTCGGCCCCGCTCTCTGACCAGCAGCAGTGCCGCCTCCCAGGAGATCGCCTCGGCGGCAGCGCAGGCGGTGATCTCCCCCATGCTGTGACCGGCCACCACCTCCACCTCGTCCAGGCCGAAGCGGTCGCGGTACGCCTCGAAGGCGGACCAGCAGACGGCCATCAGGCAGGGTTGCAGGTTCTCAGTGCGCCGGAGTTCTAGGTCGGGTCCATCGAAGCAGAGCCGGCGCACCGGCATCTCCAGGATGTCCTGGGCCCGGGTCATGATCTTGTCGGCGACGCTGGAGATCTTGGCCAGCTGACGACCCATCCCCGCGTGCTGGACTCCCTGACCGGGGAAGAGCAGCCCAACAGGTCGACTGAGGGTGATTGATGGCGGCTGGAGAGCGATGCTGGCGGAGGTCATTGCTCGGCGGTGGCTGGGTGGGCCAGCAGGAAGGTCCAGAGGTCTCCCACTTTCTTCATGTGCTCGAGCTCTTCCTCGGGGAGGGAGACCTGATACCGATCCTCGATGGCCATGATCAGCTCGACGATGTCGAGCGAGTCAGCCGCCAGGTCCTTGGCGAAGCTGACGTCTAGCTGGACCTGGTCCGGCTCCACCCCCAGGATGTCGGCGGCCAGCTTCTGCATCTCTGCGAAGTCGAGGCTTGTCTCGGCGGGTTCGGCAGCGGATGGTTCGCTCACGGTCTGATCTCCTGGTTCTGGCTAGGCCGCAACTCGGCCCAGCGCCAGGCACGCGTTGTGCCCGCCGAAGCCGAAAGAGTTGGAGAGGGCGATGTCGATGTGGGCCGGCCGTGCCTGGTTGGGCACGTAGTCCAGGTCGCAGTTCGGGTCTGGGAGTTCGAGGTTGATGGTCGGCGGCACCATGTCGCGGGCGATGGCCAGCACGCAGGCGGCGGCCTCCAGCGCTCCGGCGGCCCCCAGCAGGTGGCCGCTCATCGACTTGGTGGAGCTGATGGGGATCTCGCTGGCGCGGTCTCCAAGCGCCTGCTTGATCGCCAGCGTTTCGGCCATGTCGCCGAGTGGGGTAGAGGTTCCATGGGCGTTGACGTAGTCCACATCTTCTGGAGAGATGCCGGACTTGCGCATGACCTTCTGCATGGCTCGGGCGGCGCCGTTGCCGTGCGGGTCCGGGGCGGTGAAGTGGTACATGTCGGCGGTCGAGCCGCAGCCCAGCAGCTCCGCCCAGATGCGCGCTCCGCGAGCCCGAGCGTGCTCCATCTCCTCCAAGACCATGATCACTGACCCCTCGCCCATGATGAATCCATCCCGGCTCAGATCGAATGGGCGAGAGGAGCCAGCCGGATCGTCGTTGCGCTTGCTCATCGCCCCTAACTGACAGAAGGCTCCCATCAGCAACGGGGTTATGGCCGCCTCTGCGCCGCCGGCGATCATGGCGATCGCGTCGCCCCGACGGATCACCTCGGCGGCGTCGCCCAGGGCGTGGCCGCTGGAAGCGCAGGCGCTGACCACTGCGTAGTTGGGCCCGCCGCAGCGAAGCTCGATGGCGATCAGCCCGGACGCGATGTCGGTGATCATCATCGGGACCATGAAGGGGCTGATCCGGCCGATCCCGCGGTCGATCAGCACCTGGTGGCCTCGCTCGATCTCCTCCATTCCCCCGGCACCGGAGCTAACCACCACTCCAACGTCGTCCGGCCCCATCTCCTCCGGCTTGAGCCCGGAGTCGGCCAGCGCCATCCGCGCCGCGGCCAGCCCCAATCGGCAGTAGCGGGCCACGTGGCGGGCGGTCTTGCGGTCCATGTAGAGCTCGGGATTGAAGTCCCGCACCTCGGCGGCGATGCGAGTGGGGTACGCCGAGGCGTCGAACTGGGTGATTGTGTCGATCCCAGATCGCCCCTGGACCAGGCTCTCCCAGACCGCATCAATTCCGGTGCCGATGGGGGTGACCAAACCCATTCCGGTGATAGCCACCCGTACCCGCGCCTCGCCGCTGTCGCTCACTAAGGCCAATCTTACGGACAAAATGTGCGGAAGCGCATCGGCCCCGGAGAATGAGTCGTGAGCTACGTTTTAGGACATACTGTCCTAAAACAACCCACACCTACCTGCGGATCCCGACCGCTTCCTCGACCCGGCCAGGGTGGGATCATGGGGGCCTGTTGCCAACAGTACGCGGTGGGGCTCGGTCGGCCAGGGAGATGCCGGATCCGGGGCCCGCCGGAAGCCAGGTACTCCTAGCTGAAAACCTGGATGTGCTCCGGTCTCTGCCGGACAACTGTGTGGACCTCGTCTACATCGACCCGCCCTTCGGGACCGGGCGGGTGCAACGGCTGGACTCGATTCGGACCGGGCGGGGAGCAGGCCGAAGGCTCGGCTTTGCCGGTCGGGAATACCGATTTGAAGTGGTGTCTCGCCTGAGCTATCGCGACAACCTAGGCCGAGACGACTATCTGGAGTTCCTCTACCTGCGGCTCCTGGAGATCCACCGGGTGCTGGCGCTCCACGGCTCGCTCTACCTGCATTTGGACTTCCGAGTCGCCCACCTGGCCCGGCTGTTGCTGGACGAGATATTCGGCTCGGAGCGATTCCTCAACGAGATCATTTGGGCTTACGACTACGGGGGCCGGCCCCGGGATCGTTGGCCCCGCAAGCACGACAACCTCTTGTGGTACGCCAAGTCCGATCGGTGGACTTTCGAGCGGGGACAGATCGACCGGCTGCCCTACCTGGCGCCGGGGCTGGTGGGGGCTGAGAAGGCGGCGCTGGGCAAGCTGCCGACGGATACCTGGTGGCTCACGATCGTGCCCACCCGGGGCCGGGAACGAACCGGCTACCCGACCCAGAAGCCGCTGGCGCTCCTGGAGCGGATCGTCAGGGCCTCCAGCCGGGAGGGCGACCTGGTGGCCGACTTCTTCTGCGGCAGCGGGACGGCTGGGGTCGCGGCCCAGGCGCTGGGCCGGCGGTATCTGCTGGTGGACGACAACCCGGAGGCGATCGAGATCACCAGAAGACGGCTGGGGCTTGATGGCAGCGCCGGCTAGTCCTCAGCCTCGTCGACTGCGTCGACCGCCTCCTGGGACCACTGCCGGAGGTCCAGGGCAAGGTCGGTCAGGAGCTCAGCGTTGACCGGGACTCGGGCGCCGATGAGCCGACGGGCCGCCGCTAGGTCGGGAAAGCGATCAACCGCAACGCAGCCGCTGAGCCATCCCGCCTCCATGTAAAAGACGGTGAACTTTCCTTCTTTAGGGTCGCCGCGGAGCACCGCCTCGTCGGTCCCGCCGGTCACGCCCACCTGTTGGACTGTGGTCCCGTACTGTTCTGTCCAGAAGTAGGGGATCGGGTCGTAGGGTGTCGACTCACCGAGCATCGCTCCCGCCGCGAAGATCCCCTGCTGGTGGGCGTTGTCGTAATGCTCGACCCGGAGACGGCGCTGCCAACGTGGGCTCCACCAGGAGGCCGCGTCGCCGGCCGCGAAGACCCCTTCGTGTCGGGTCTGAGACAGCTCTCCCACCACCACCCCTGGGTCGGTCTCGAGTCCAGCAGTCTGGGCCAATTCCGAGTTCGGCCTCGCGCCGATGCAGATGAGCGCGAGGTCGCATGGCAGCGACCGGCCACCCCTGAGCAAGACCCCCTCGACGCGTTGGTCTCCCAGAATCCGGGCGACGGTCTCCCCTAAAACCAGCTCAACTCCCGCCTGGCGGTGCAGATCGGTGCAGTACCCATCTGCCAGTGAGCCGAGCGGGGCGAGAATCGAGTTCCCAACCTCCACGATGGTCACCCGGCATCCCCGGCGCACCGCGGCGACCGCTAGCTCGGTCCCGAGGAAACCGCCGCCGATCACCACCACCTGTGGACCCGAGTCCAGAGCTTCCCGCAGACGATCGGCGTCGGCTAGCGTCCGATAGGTGAGGACGCCTGCCAGCTCGGCCCCTGGGACGTTCAGGGTCCTGGGCCGTGAGCCCGTTGCCAGCAGCAGCCGGTCGAAGGCGACCGGTTCGCCGTCAACCAGTTGCAGCGTTCGCTGCCGGAGGTCGAGGGAGGAAGCGGTCGTGCCGGGCTGCCATTCGATCGCCTGTTCCGAGTAGGTGGCAGGACTCTGCAGGAGAAGTTTGCTCCGCGCTAACTCGCCGTTCAGATACGCCTTGGAGAGGGGTGGGCGCTCGTAGGGAGGTTCGGTCTCCGTGCCGATCAGGATCACGCGCCCGTCAAATCCTCGGTCACGAAGAGACTTGGCCGCCCTCCCGCCTGCCATACCCGCTCCGACGATGCAGAAGATCGGCTTGGCCATCTCGCTCAGCGTAGCCGGGCGGACCTATTCTTCCCGGGTGCCTGCTTCTGCAGTGTCGACGTCAGCGGTGGGCCGCGGAGCCGGTCGCGAGCTGGTCCTGGTGGTGCCCCGAGAGCGAGCCCTGGCTCAGGGCTCCTGGCACGGACTGAAGCTAGGTGGAGTGCGCGAGCTCTTAGAAGTCATCGAGGAGTGCGGGGAGTTTCGCCCTCGCTCGGAGGTGGAGGCTCAGCCAGAGTGGCAGCAGGTGATTCCCCACCTGGTGGTCCGCGACGGCGCCTGCATCTTGACCTTGCGCCGGCTGCGGGCGGGCAGCGAGCCCCGTCTGCGGGGCCAGGTGACCCTGGGGGTGGGCGGTCACATCAACGCCGGGGACGGAGCGCCGAAGAGCGCCTGGGAGGCCGGGTGTCGCCGGGAGTGGGGTGAGGAGGTGGTCTGCGACCGCGAGCTGCCGGGCCAGGCGGTCGGGCTGCTCAAGGACGACGCCGGCGCGGTGGGCCAAGTCCACCTGGGGGTGCTGATCCTGGTTGACGCCGCGAGCGCCAAAGTAGAGGTCCGGGAGCGCGACAAGTTGGAGGGCCGGATGGCGGTAGTCGACCAGCTCGGGGTCTACTACCTGGAGATGGAAACGTGGTCGCAATTCGTCTACGACGCGCTGCTCGAGGGCAGCCTCGACGGGGCCGTTGACGGTCTGCCGATGACCCTGCCGCGATCATCATTGGACGGCACTGACGACTGAATAGACTCGCGCCCGTGAGCTACCAACCGCCACCCGCAACGGGCCGTGAAACACCGCCCCTGTGGGTCACCACCGGAACCAACTTCGACGGCTACAAGGTGGTGCGGCAGCTGGGGGTGGTGCGGGGCCTGATGATTCGCTCCCAGTCAGTGGTGGGGAACGTCGGAGCCGGACTACAGCAGCTGGTCGGCGGACGGCAGACGGTGTACATGAAGATGAGCGACCACGCGCGCCAGGAGGCCAACGAACTGATGATCCAGCACGCCGCCGCGGTCGGAGGCAATGCCGTGATCGCAATGCGCTACGACTCCGACGAACTGGCCGCGGGGGTCAGCGAAATCATCGCCTACGGCACAGCGGTGGTCATAGTCCCCGAAAGCCAGGATGTCCGACCGGCTGAGCCACCCGTCGCGACCCAATAGGGCCATCCCGGGCGAGCCGGCCTGGAACGTGTGGGGTTCCTGCTTATACTGAATTGCGTGTGGTGCAAGTCCCAGTGAGTGTCAAGGTGCGCGTTCCCAGTCCGCTGCGGCAGCTGACCGCCGGCGCCTCCGAGGTGGAGGTGGAAGGAGCCACGGTGGCTGAAGCGCTACATGATTTGGAGCGCAAGTTTCCGGGATTTCAGCCTCGGATCTTCGAGCCTGCGGGAGGCCTGCGCCACTTCGTCAACGTGTACCGCAACGACGATGACATCCGCACCTCCGGCGGGCTGGAGGCAACCCTGGACGCGGGCGATCAACTCAGCATCGTGCCCGCGGTCGCTGGCGGTGCCTAGCTCCGGCGCCATCTGTTCCCGGGAGCTGGCCCAGCTGGTCGGCAGCATCTTCCCGGTCGAGTCCTTGGTCCTAGGCGGTCGGGAGCTGCCGCGTCGAAGCGTGGTGGCGGTCGCCATGAGCGGCGGTGTCGATAGCTCCGTGGCGGCGGCACTGGCTGCGGCCTCCGGCCTGGACACGGTCGGGGTCACCATGCGGCTATGGGGCACCGAGGAGATGGAGAGAGGCGAGGGCGGCTGCTGTTCCCTCGACGCTGTCGAGGACGCCCGCCGAGTCTGCAGCCGCCTGGGAATACCTCACTACGTGCTCAACATGGCGGAGCTGTTCCGGGAGTCGGTGGTGGGGGACTTTCTCACTGCGTACCAGCAGGGGCGTACCCCCAATCCCTGCATCAGGTGCAACGAGACGGTCAAGTTCTCCGAGCTCTGGCGGAGGGTGGGGTCGGTTGGAGCCACGCACATCGCCAGCGGCCACTACGCCCAGGTCCGAGAGCTCTCGCCTGGACGGTGCACCCTCCATCGCGGGGCGGATCGGCGCAAGGACCAGTCCTACACCCTGTACCGGAGTGGCCAGGCGGTTCTCGCGCAACTGGTCCTGCCTCTCGGTCAACTCCAAAAGGCGACCGTGCGCGCCTTGGCGGAAAGACTTGGGCTGCAGGTGGCGCATAAGCCAGACTCGCAGGAGCTCTGCTTTGTTGGCGGAGGAGACCATCGGGCGGTCTTGGAGCAGGAGCTGGCCGGTACGTTCGAACCCGGCCCGATCACCGATGTCGGCGGGGTGGTGCTGGGGAGTCACCGGGGGCTGCCGTTCTACACAGTTGGCCAGCGCCAGGGCTTGGGGCTGGCGGTGAGTCAGCCAGCCTCGGAGCCGCACTACGTGGTTCGGATGGACCGCGCTCGCAACACCTTGGTGGTCGGTCCGTGGCGCAACTTGCTTCAGCGAGCGTGCCCGGTCGGCGAGTGCGTCTTTCTCGACGATCTGCCGACCTCGACAACTCGCTCGGGATTGGTGCAGCTCCGGGCCCACGGCCAGCCGGTGGCAGCCACCTGGCACCCGGCTCCGGGGAACCGCGCCACCGTTCGCTTCGACGAGCCTCAAGCTGGGATCGCGCCAGGTCAGTCTCTGGTTCTCTACGATGGGGACAGAGTCATCGCGGGCGGTGAGATCGCCCCCACCGAGGAGCCGGAGTTCGCCTGATGGCTTGGCCAGTATTCGCGGTGCTGATCCTGATCGTCCTGGCTGGATGCTGGGCGGCCTGTGCCGCGGCCCAGGTTGCCTGGACCCAGCGCAGCCGACCCCTCGCCCTGGTGGCCGCCGCCGTGCTCGGCAGCCTGTTGGCTGAGGTGGCGGCTCTCAATGGCTCCGCGCTTGGAGGCGCCGTGGGCGGCCTCGGTGTGGTCGCCCTCCTTCTCGGGGGGATCGCCCTGGCGGCCTTCGCCTTCTACCTCCTGACGCCACCACCGCCGGACCTTGAGCCGGAGCTGATTGGTCGACCCACTGGACCGGCGGCCAACCCCGACAGCGAAGCCTGATGGCGATCGCGGGGGTCGCGATTGGAGTAGTGCTGGCAATCGGGGTGGCGGCCGGCTTCGCGCTGGCACCCTCGCCGGGCACCTTCCTACCGACCCTACTCAAGGTGGGGAGAGGCTCGCGGCGCTGGTGGGTGCTGGCGGTGGCTACCGCGGTAACGCTCCTGGTCGGGGTTGTGGCTAGCCTCTCCACTCAGGAGTCCCACCCGTTCGCGCTGCTATTGGTATTGGGAGTCGGGGTGCCCCTGTTGCTGGCGTGCGCTTGGGCATGGGGTCGGGCCAGGAGCTTCTCTTGACTGAGGGGCCCATCTCGGGAACGGCGCTGGAGGAACGAGACCCCCGGCTCCTGCCCCCTGGGTCTCGCCCAAAGCTCTCCCAAGCTCAGCACCAGACGGCAGAGGTGGTAGCCAACCTGGCGTGGGACAAGGCCCTGGTCGGCTCGCGGCCGCACCTGGGGCTGCCTGCCCGCTTCACGCTGCGCGCCGCCGGCCCTGCCGGCAGGGAGGGCGCCAGAGCCGTGCACGTGGCGGCGGCGGCCGAGTTGACCGAACGGGCTTTGCAATGGCACCGGTCGGCCGCATTCGGTGAAGAGCCGCTCGGCCTGGCCATCCTGGCGGGCGACTACTGCCTGGCGCAGGCTGCGGAGGCCTTATCGCGCTACTCGAACGTCGAGGTTGAGGCGGCCTTCGCCGACGGCCTCGCCGCCGCCGGGTTCGAGTTAGCCCGATCTGGGAACGCCGAGCGGGCCGCCCGCCAGATCCTTCCCGCCTGCGGACTGGCCGGCGCCAGTGCCGCCCGGCTGCCTGCCAGCCGCCAGGCCAGGTGGTGGCGGCTGGGCCGTCGGCTGGCGGGTGAGGCTCAGGAGGCAGGTCTGGGCGCTGAGGGAGCGCTCACCCAGCTGCTCTGGGCGGAAGATCCCGTGGAGCGTCAGCTCGGCGAGGTGCTGGCGGCTGACCCGGCCCTGGTGGCGACCCCGATGGCCAGCATGCAGAGCGCTGGGGGCAAGCGAATCCGAGCCCGGCTGGTGCTGCTCACCGCCGAGCTCGGCCCTCACTACCGGCCGGACGCCGCCCTCCGGGCTGCCGCCGCGATGGAGCTGCTCCACGCCGCGACCCTTTGCCACGACGACCTGGTCGACGGGGCGTCATCTCGCCGGGGTGCCCCTACCGTCGCGGCGTTGGCCGGTCCGCTGGCGGCACTTGGGGTGGGGGATCACTATCTGGGGCGGTCGGCCGGGATCGTGGCCCGGCTCGGCGATCCCAAGATCTCTCGCAGTGTTTCCAACGCCCTGGTCGAGATCGCCGACGGCCAGCTCCGCGAACTCGACCGCCGCTCGGTGTGGTCCGGCGAGCTGGCACCGTACGTTCAGGTTGCCCAGGGCAAGACCGGAGCTCTGCTAGCGGCCTGCGCCGCCACCGGTTCACGGCTCAGCGGCGCTCCGAGGGAGCAGCGGGAGGCGGTGATTCGCTTCGCTAGAAAGCTGGGATTGGCCTTCCAAGGCATCGACGACTGCCTCGACTTCAGCGATCCCGAGCGCACCGGCAAGCCGGCGGGGACCGACCTGACGCAGGGAATCTGCGGGCTTCCCGTGCTCTGCGCCCTGCGTGGCCCGCAACGCAAGACGGTGCGGGCAAAACTGACCCAGATGAGTTCGGTAGATCACCCCCAAGCCCTGGCGTTGCGAGACGAGGTCGTGGCGCTGGTCCGGGAGAGCGGGGCGCTGGCGACCGCTCGCAGCCTGGCCGATCGCTGGAGCATGGAGGCGGTCACCTGCCTCGGACCGCTGGCTGCGCCGCCCCGTGCGAGATTGGAGCGGTTCGCTGATCAACTCACTCTGAGAGACAGCTGAATTCGACGAATCGGCGGGAGCTTGATCGCGCTCCCATAAAATGACCGGCCGTGGCCCCCCCGTCCCAGCTCTCGCCGTTGCGTACTCACGGAATTCGCGCAGCTGAGCGCCGACCAACTCGGGCCATATGGTCGGAGTAGCCGCCTGCTCGGGCATCGCGGTCGGCTCGGCACTGGGCCTCTTGATCCGCCGGGATCGTTCCTTTCAACTGCTGGCGCTCGGACTGCTCTCGCTAGCCCTGGCGGCCGCCTTCGCTCTCGCCGGGGCCCCGCTGCCAGCGATCGGCGCGCTGCTCATGGGGGCGGTCACCGAAGTGGTACTGCTGGCTCCGTCCGCCAGGACACCGGTCGAGGCTGACGACCACGGCGACCAGTCAGAGTCCCGGCACCTAGCTTCGACCGGGATCTCGGCGCTGGCGGCGCTGGCGGTAGTTGGAGTCCTGATCGGAGTTGGCGTGGCCAGCCGGAGCGCTCTCAGCGTGACCCGGGTGACCCTGCCGACGCTAGCTCAAGTCGGCCATCAGCTGGTGATGGGTACTGGAGTCGCAGTCTTGGTGGTCGGGCTGCTGACGGCGACAACCGTGGTGGGCGGGGCGGCCTTGATTCAGAGGGATCCTCGGGAGGCTGCCGAGGAGCAGATGGAGCAAGCCCGTCGCCGACGTCTCGAGGCTCAGCGGCGCCGACAAGCGCAGCGCGAGCAGGCTCGCGCGGCGGCCCGGGCGGCTCGCCGCCGGAGCGGCAGATGAGCGGGACTCCGGCAACTCTCCTGGTTGCCGCTGCCTGCCTGGTGGGTGTAGGGCTCTTCGCCCTCAACCATCGTCGTGACGCCCTGGGCGCGGTGTTGGCGGTGGTTCTGGGTTTTGACGCAGTGGCTTGCGCCCTGGTCGGATTCGCCGGGCTAGCCGCTCACCAGGGATCGGCGGCCCAGTTGCAGTCGTTCGCCGTCCTCGTCGAAGTGGTCGGTGTTCTCTTCGCCGCGGCCGGCGTGTCGATGGCGGCCCTGCTGCGGCGCCGGACCGGGGGGAAGGATCTCTTGGAGTTGGCGCTCGCCGGACCGCAGCGCGCGTTCGACGCCCAGCTGAGTGGCGATTCGGGGGAAACGACGGAGGACGAGCCGGGTTCAGAGGAGCCCAGCCTGGATGCGGCGGAACCCAACGAGTCCACGGCCGAGCCGGCGAACGACGCGGAAGAGGAGGGCTGAGGTGTACGCCGTGGCACTCGCAGTGCTCCTCCTACCAATCGCCGGGCTAGCTGTGAGCTACCTGGCGGAGACGCGACGGGGGATCGCCAGCGTGGTGATATTCACCGCGTGGCTGGCCCTCGCCGCGGCCCTAGTGCTGCTGGGCGCGGTGGTTGCGGGTGGCCGGGTCACGCACTCGACGACCATCACCTTTTGGTCGTTTCAGGTGGTCCAGAGCCCGTTCAACGCGGTCGCTAAGACGATCCTCGCCGAGACGTTCAAGGTGGGGGTTGGCTACCTAGCGACACCTACAACCGCGGTCCTGGCGGTGGTGGTGACTCTCGCCACCCTCCTCTCCGAGCTACAGCTCGTGATCCAGTTCCGCCGGGATCCCCGGTTGGGCCACCTGGCCCGCCTAAGTTGCCTGCTCGGCATCGGTGCCTTGCTGGTGGTGCTGGCACCCGAGCTCTTCCAGACCCTGCTCGGATTTGAGATCTGCGGCCTCGCCGCCATCCTGCTGGTGGCGGCAGCGCTAGGCGGGCGCGCCGGAGGCGCGGCTCGCAGCGCCTTTTTGAGCTGGCGGGTGGGCGCCCTTTCGCTGCTGGTTGGGGTCGCCTTCATCTACGTCAAGTTCTCTGGCTCAGTGGCAACGGCGGCCGCGACCGCGGTGGCCGCGGCCGCCAAGGACAAGGTCGTGCTCTCCACCCCGGACTCCCTCAATCTGATTGCGCTCGACCAGATCTGGGTGGCCGCGACCAAAGGGCTGGTTCACGGGGTGGGCGGACGGTCAATGACCTTGGCTGCGGTGCTGATTCTGGTGGCCGCCGTCTTCGCTTGCGGACAGCTGCCGGGACACGGCCTACTCCGTAACCTGGCCAATGCCCCGGGAGCGGCCGCGGGCCTGGTCGTGGCGGTGGCCGGGGGAGTCGTCGGAGTGGCCCTGCTGCTGCAGACCTTCACTCTCCTGCGCTGGGCTTCGGGGGTGCTACCAGCTCTGTTGATGCTGGCCACGCTCACCAGCGTGGTGGCGGCGGTGCTGGCCTTTCGCGAGCGCCGGCTCCGCCGCTTGGCAGTGTGGTTAGCGCTCAGTCAGACGGCTTGGTCGTTGGCTGGGATCGGGCTGGGATCGCCCGCCGCTGCTCTATCCGTTTTGTGCTCGTCGGCTCTGGCGACTGTGGCCCTATTGGGGGTCGTGAGTTCGCTGGGACGTGACCAGAGAGTGGACTCTATCGATCAGCTGGGTGCCGCTTGGCGACTCGCGAGGCGTCCTGTCCTGGTGCTCCTGGCGGCGCTGGCGGCGATCAGCGGGGTGGTCGGAGTGGGGACGTTCTTCGGCCATGTCGCCGTGCTGACAGTCGCCCTTGGGGCCGCTCCCCACGGAGCGCCGTTGCCTCCCACGCTGTTCCGCCAGATCGCCGCCGCCGGCGAGATCGTGGCTATGTTGATCCTGACTGCCGCCGCCGCCCGGGTAGCCCTCATCGCGATGCGCGGCCAGGAGTCGGCAGACCCCCGAGAGGCTCGCCTGGTGCGGCGACAGCTGGCCCAGGGTCGTGGGCTGCGGCGCCTGTGGCCTAGCGTGACGGCGACCGCCCTGGCTCTGGTCAGCGGGCTGGTCGCTCTCCCTGGCCTCGGGTGGGGTCTCGGCGCATTCATGGGACCCCAAGCCGGGGTCACAGCGTTGAAGTTCCAGGGGCCGGCACTGCTGGCGGTGCTGGTCGTGCCTCTGCTGGGGGTCGGGCTGATGGCCGCCAGGCGGCGCCAGCTGACCGTCTCTACGCAGGACGATCCCTCCTGGGTCGCCTGGGCGGACGGCACCCGACTGGCGACATCAGCTGACGCCTACTCGTTCGGCGCTCCCGCGCGGTTGGTGGAGTTCGCCCAGTCCCGGGTGATCTCCCCGGCGGGCGATGCTGCCGCTGGGACCGTCGGCGATCTCGCCCGACTTGATCCCCCGGCGACCCGCGGCTGGTTCCGATGGAGCGCGGCGAGCAGCCTCGCGACTATCGCCGGAGTGGCCTTGATGGTCGCCATGGTGATCTGGGCCGTGGCGGCAGCGCACCAAGGACCGGGGCTACCTTAGATGCCTACCGACCTGACCCTCTCCGGCATCGTGTTCGCCCCATTGGTGGGAGCGCTGATCGTGCTTTCGATGCCGGTGCGCAACGACCTGCAGCGCTTCCGAATTCGAACCGCTGCGCTCTTTGCCACCATAGTTCCCCTTCTCCTCGCACTATTCGACATGCTGGCAGAGGTGCCCGGTGCGAGCCAGGGATCCATTCCGGCGCCGGCGATCGATGCCCCGTGGCTGCGCGGCTTCTTCTTCCAACTCGACTACCACCTCGGGACGGACGGTTTGAACCTGCTGCTGTTGGTGGCAGTCACGGTCATCTTTCCGGCCCTGGTGCTGGCCAGTTGGCGGTATCGCGAGCGCTACCGAACCTACTTCGCACTCTTGCTGCTGGCGGAGGTCGGCGTCACCGGTGCTTTCGCGACCCAGGATCTCGGCATGTTCATCATCTTCTTCGGCTTGCCGATCATCCCGTTGGCGTTGCTGATCGGACTCGGGGCCACGCCGCGTTCGCGCTCGGCGGCAAGAAGGCTGCTGACAACCCAGTCTCTCTCGCTGGTGGCCCTGATTGCGGGGACGCTTTTGTTGTTGCTCCGGACCGGGAACAGCACAATGAATTTCGAGACTCTCACGACCGTCAAAGCCGCCAGCGGCTCCACAGGGCTTATCGTGGAGACCCTCTTTCTCGCCGCCTTTCTGCTCCGGATGGGCGCCTTCCCGTTCCACCGCTGGCTGGTCGACGGGCTGACGGAGGCCAGCACCCCGGTGGGGATGCTGCTGGCCGTGAGCTCGCTCCCACTCGGCGCGTACGGGCTGATTCGGATCGCCGTGGCGATGGAGCCGAATGGAGCGCTGCAGTTAACGGTGCCCCTACTGGTGCTCGCTCTGCTCACCCTGTTTTGGGGCTCGCTCAGTGCTCGCGCTGTGCAAGAGCTGCGCCGGATTGCGGCCAACTCGCTGGTGGCGGTGGGTGGTCTGGTGATTCTCGGTATCGCGACCTTCTCGGAGACGTCTCTGAGCGGAGCTGTCTATCTCATCTTCGCCTTCATCTTCGCCGCACCCTTGCTCCTATTAGCGGTTGGTGCAATCTGTGACCGCAGCCTGCTGCACAAGATTCAGCCGCTCGCCGGGGCAGCGGCGGAATCCCCGCGCCTTCGGCTTTTCTTCATGCTGGCTGCGGCTAGCCTCACCGGCATTCCCTTGCTGGTTGGTTTTCCCGCCATCTTCGAGATCGTGGTATCGGGAATCGCGACGTATCCCTACGTCACCGCTTTTGCGGTGCTGGGTCTGCTGGTGCTCACCGCCGCCTGGTGGCGGGTGGGACACCGCGTTTTCACCGTCAACCCGGACAACGCTGAGGTGGTCGCGGTCGCCGACTCGCATGGTTCTGAGTTTTACGCCGGCTGGATGCTGGCGGCGGCCGCGATCCTGTTCGGCGTCTTCGCTGGCTTCTTCATCCCCTACACCGTGCAGGGAACCTCCCTGGTCGCCGCCCGGGTCTCCGCTGTCGCACCGATCAGTCACCCCAAGGCCAAGTGATGAGTCTCAGCTTCCTCCAGGACTTTGGGCCCATCGGAGTCCTCTTGCTAGGCGCGGTGGTGTGCGCGGCGCTTGACCTGCGGGCATTCGGGAGTCACGGTCGCGCTCGGCAGCGCACCCGCTGGGTGACGCTGCTGACACTGCTACTGGCATTCGCGGCCAGCATTGGCTTTTGGCACTCTTCCTTTGGCCCCACGCCACCGGACATCGAGCACGGCAGCCTTGTCATTGACCGCTTCGCGCTCTTCTTCTACGCCATCACGCTGGCAGGGACGGCGGCAGTGGTGCTCTGCGGCTCGGACGCCGAGAGCGAGTTGGATCCCCATCGGGGGGTGTTCCACCTGATGTTGCTGATGAGCTGCGCGGGCGTCTTGTTCACCGCTTCCGCAACCGATTTGGTCTCTCTGGGGTCGGGGCTGGCGCTTACGACATTGCCCATGGCCTTGGCACAGGGGCTGCACAAAACCGATGCCGGCTCGGTCAGAGCGGCCACTCGAGCTTTATCCGTGAGCGGTTTCTCGCTGGTGGTGTTTTTCGCCGGCGCCGCGATCCTAGCCGGATTGGCCGGCAGCACCTCCTTGCACGCCATCCCGGGAGGATTGCGCCAGGTGGATCCGCTACTGGTGATTGGGGCCATCCTGGTGGTGCTAGGGGCCGCCGCACAACTTGGTGTGTTTCCCTTCCTGTGGTGGCGCGCGGGGCTCGCGGGCCGGGTGCCCACCCTGCCGTTCTTGGCAGCCACCCTTCTCGGCACCCTGGCGGGATCGGCCGCCCTGCTGCGAATCCTTCCGGGAACGCTTGGCGCTGCCCCTTCAACTTGGACCCTGGCGGTCGGGGTGGTGGCTGGGGTCACTCTGGTGGTGGCGCCGTGCGTGGCCTGGCGACAGCGGAATCTCGGTCCGGCCGTTGTCTATCTACTGATCGCCCAGCTGGCACTGGTGCTGGCCACCCTCCCGGAAATCTCCCAACAGGGAACGGCCACCATCCTTTACTCACTGCTCTGTGTCATCCCCCTCGCCGCCGGGCTGCTTGGACTGCTGGGTTCGATCACCGCCCAGGGCGAGGGAACCGGGACCGCCCAGCTCCGAGGGCTCTGGGCTCGGTCGCCGATTTTGGCCGTCGGCCTGGCCCTGCTCTTGGCCGGGCTGGCAGGACTGCCTCCACTGGCGGGATTCTTCGCGCGCCTGATGACAGTTGACTCGGCGCTCCACGCCGGCCTGGGCTGGCTCGCCTGGTTGGAGTTGATGTCGGCGGTGCTGAGTGCGCTGGTGGTCTTCCGCTGGCTGCTCACCATCTTCGACGCGCGAGCAGAGGGACCGGACCTCGCCTTGCCTGAGCGGAGCGCCGTGATCGGCATCGTGCTCTGCACCGCGGCGGTGCTCAGTTTTGGCCTGCTGGTAGGGCCCCTTTTCGCGATCGCTACTCGCGGCGCTGTTCCACCTCTGATCGGACCGTAGCGATCCCACACGGGGTTTCTGCCGCGAGCTGGCGGCCCGCTCCGACGATTATCGGCGTCCCGCGTCAGCTGCGCGTAGCTGACACATCTGGCTCCCTTCGATTCCCCGGATACTAGATTCACATGCCGCCAGCGCGTTGGCAGACCGTTCGACGCCGCTTAGGTGGCCCGGTGGGACTAAGGCGTCACGAACTGATTCGCGCCTGGCGGTAGCGCTCCAAGCAGCACTCGCACTTCGCATAGTCGGTGACGATGGCGCGGAGCATGGCGCGCCGGGAAATGTTCATGCGGTCGGCTGCACGTGTCATCCGCCGTACCGACTTCTGGTCGCTCCGCCGCCGCTGGTGCCGACTGCTTGAGCCACGACTGTCAATCGTTGGAATTTGCAGCGGCCGAGAGCGATCGGCCGGCGATTAGGTCAGACCTGCTTCGACCAGCAACCTACGCCTGGGGTCCGTACCCGCTCAGCACTTTGTGGACTTGAGCGCTCATTGCCAACGCCTGGTCCAAGGGTCGCTGCCACATGTTCCGACCGAAGATGAAGCCGGTCGCGCCTGAGGCCATGCAGTCGTCGATCCGTCCCAACAGCTCCTCGTCGCCGAGCTTGCTGCCGCCGGCGAAGATTACCAACGACCGGCCCGCGGACCGGATGATTCTGGTCAGCATCTGACGGCGGTCTTCGCTCAGGGTGTCGTACGGAGCCGGCGAAGCGGCATCGGCCTCGGAGTGATCGCGGGGGATGTTGAGCTTGATTACATCGGCCCCCATCTCGGCTGCCACCCGGGCGGCGTAGTCAATGGCGTACAGACTGTCCTGGCCGCCTTTTTTGGCGATCGCCGAACCCCGCGGATAGGCCCAGCAGACCAGCGGCATGCCGTAACGGTCGCATTCCTGACGGACCTCGTTCATCTGGCGCAGGTCTCGGTCTTGGGCGGGGGAGCCGACATAGCAGGTGTAACCGACGGCCGCCGCTCCCAGCCTCACCGCGTCCTCCACCGAGGAGGTCAAGGGTGAGAAGGCATCGTCAAAGCCGGGAGGCGTAGTGCGACCGTTCACTTTGAGGATCAGAGGGAGCCTGCCTGCCTGCTTGGTCAGGTACCGCTTAGCGAGTCCGATCTGGAGGGCAATCCCCGAGTAGTTCCCCTCCAGAGCGAGTCGTACCTCGAAATCGGGGTCCAACGCGGGCGGGTTGACGAAGAAGTCGACCGGGCCATGTTCTAGGCCCTGGTCCAGCGGCAACAGCAGGAGGGTTCCGTTGGCCGGTCCATGGTCATAGAGAAGCGTGTGGAGTCGCGCCCGCTTGCCCTGGGGCAGGTCGAGATCATCGAGGAGTGCCCGGCGGGGCGCGCGGGTGGCGATCTGGTCGCTTGTGCTCATGGGCCGAGGTTACAACGTCGCATCGGAGCTAGGTGGACTGGCTGGGCTTGCGGATAATCCGGCGGATGGCTCAGTTTGCCAACCGTGCCAGCCACGTCAGCTTCGAAGGTGTGTCCAAGAGCTTCGGCGCCCAGCTGGCGGTGCGCGATCTCAACCTCCAGGTAGCCCCAGGAGAACTGTTCGGCCTGATCGGGCCTAACGGCGCCGGCAAGACCACCACCATCAAGATGGCCGTCGGGCTGCTGCGCCCCACCTCGGGGCGGATTCTGATCTGCGGCCACGATGTGCTGGCCGACGGTCGCGAGTCTCGGCGCCATCTCGGATACGTGCCCGACAATGCTGCGCTCTACGACCGCCTGACCGGCTCGGAGATGCTTCAGCTGGCGGCCGACCTCCAGGGGGTATCCCCCGAGCGGCGCCGCAGGCGAATTCCCGCCCTTTTGGACGGGTTTGACCTGACCGAGGCGCGCGGGCAGTTGATCATGAGCTACTCCCGTGGCATGCGCCAGAAGCTCGCTCTCTGCGCCGCTTTGGTGCACGACCCCGAAGTGCTCTTCCTAGACGAGCCGACGGTGGGTCTCGACCCCCGGGGTGCCCGACAGCTGAAGGTGATGCTGCGCACCCTCTGTGACACCGGTCACACCGTCTTCCTCAGCACCCATGCTCTGGAGATCGCCGCGGCCCTCTGCGACAGGGTCGGGATCTTCAGCGACGGACGGCTCGCGGCCTGCGGCACCGTCGCTGAGCTGGAAGAGACCGGGCGCCGGGGTGGGGGTGGAGAAGGCCGGCTGGAGGAAGCCTTCATGGCCGTTACCGGCTCCGAAGACCAGGCCTCATCTGACCTGCTTACGGCGCTCCGCAGTTGACCGTTAGCCGCTTCCCCGCCGACGCCCTTTCCGAATCCCCCACCGGCGCCTCCCAGGTGGTGGACCTGCTGTGGGCCAATGGTCAGTCGCTTTGGAACGCCGCCTGGCACCGGGGCTGGAGCCGTCGGCTGGGAGCCTTGGTCGGACTGGGCTTGGGGAGCGCTCTCTGGCTGGGAGCCATTCCGGTGCTCGACTTGGCGCTGGGGGGCACCTTGAGTGCCGCTCCTGATCGACTGCTTACCACGGTAACGGGCGCTGTGGTGCTGCTCAGCGGATTCAGCCTGGTGACCTCGGTGAGCTTCGCGGTGGCCTCGGCGTACTTTGCCAAGGACATCGAGTGGCTGCTAACGCTACCTGTGTCATCCACGGGCCTGCTGGCCCACCGGCTCTTCTCGCAGCTGATCCTGGGGTTAGCCGTGGGCGCCGCCCTGCTGGGACCTGTCTTGCTGGGGGCAGCCCTTCACACCGGAACCTTGCTGCTCCTGCCGATCGTGGTCGTCGCCCTGTTCACGCTGCTCTCGGTGCCGGTCGCCCTGGGGCTCCTGCTGGTGGTGGTGGTGGTCCGGGTCATCCCCGCCAGTCGGGTTCGAGACGGCACCGCGGCACTGATCTGCCTGGTGGGTCTCTCCATGGCTGGCCTCGGCATTACCGCCCACCGAGGCGGCGCCGGACTTCGGTGGGCTGGGGCGATCAATCCGTTCGGGTCGGGGTGGCTGCACTCGGCCTGGCTCCCGCCTGCCTGGGCGGCCCGGGTGGTCACCTCGGCCTGGCGGGGTGACTGGGCCGGATCTCTGGGCTGGTTGGTCCCGTTGATTCTGCTCGCCTTTATGACCGGCGCCTTGGTGCTGTGGATCAGTGGACCACTGCACCGCGAGGGGTGGGCTCGGGCTCAGATCGCTCCCAAGCGCCGGCAGCGCGCCGCGGCCAGCTGGGGTCGGCTGCCGCCGGTCTTGGCCTTGCTGCGCAAGGACAGCCGCAATCTGCGCCGGGACCCAGTCCAGCTCAGCCAGCTGCTCCTCCCGCTCGCGCTCTTCGCCATCTACCTGCTGGCTCCCCAGTCCACCGGGTCGCAGACCCTCTTCCAGGACTTCCCGCTCTGGTATGGGCCGCTGACCACCTCGATCTTCGCGGCGCTGTTTGTGGCGAGCGGCCTGGGGCTACGCTCCGTGGGGGCCGAAGGTAAGCACTTCTGGTGCCTGCGGTCCGCCCCCCTAAGCCTTCGTGACCTCCTGCTGGGGAAGCTGGCCCTGCCGGTCCTGGTGGCGGTGGGAGCCGGCCTCGTCCTCATGTGGTCGTCTGAGACTCGGGCTCATGTGCCCCTCACCCAGATGGGATTCTCGGCAGTCTTGCTTGTGCTCGCCGTGAGCGGGCTGGCCGCCTTGGCCACCGGGCTGGGCGCGATCTGGCCTCGGTTGGACTGGACCGACCCGAGACGGGCCACCGGGATCTGGCTGTCGGTGGTATTCCTGGTATTTGGCTCCGTTTACATTGGAGTCTGCATGGTCGCGCTGACCGTGCCTCTGGTGATCACCCAGCTGGGCACGGTGGGCTCGGATCTCGCGGCGATTGCCGCCTGCGCGCTCTGCGCGCTTCTCGTTGGTGCGATCACCTTGCGTCTGGGCTACGCACGGCTGCAGCGTCTGGAAATCTGACCTTCACAGGTCGACTCGACACCGACCGGGGTAAGGCGGAAGAGCGCACGACTCGGAGTCAGTCCGCGCCCAGCCCGGTGCTGCATAGTTGTCGCGGACGTCGAGAGCGCTGCGCTAGGCTCGATGGATCCGGTCACCCATCGGAGCCGGTGAGGAGGAGGTCGCGTTGACGGGGAGGTGGAGGTCCATTGGCCTGGTGCTGGGATTGGGCCTGCTCACTAGTTGCGCGGCATCCCCGGCTCCGAAGGCCCCCGCGAGCCCATCGCCCACCTCCGGGGTGGCTGCGGTCCAGACCCCCGCCGTCGCCCCGACCGTGGACGGGGTCGCCACCCTAACTGAGGGCTACTGCAAGTGCGCCACTCTGCACATGATCTCGCTGGGGGGAAACGAGGTCGGCTCGGTAACCCTGGCACCAGGGGTGCTTCCCCCGATCGCAAACGGCACCAATGGGATCTACTACGTTCTCGGGTACCAGCTGATGAGGCTGGACGACGACGGGTCTACGGCGATCGTGGGCACGGTGGCCACGGCCCCGACCAGCCCCGGGGTGTCGGTCGGCCCCGCTCCCGAGCAGGGCTCCTTGGCGATGGCCCCGGGCGCGACCGAGTGGGGCTATCTTCAGTCGGTCTCGAGTGGCACCACACAGACGCAGCAGCTCTGGTTGGGCGAGCCCAACCGAGCTCCAAAGCTGCTGGTGAGCTCCCCAGAGGGCGCGGCGCAGGCGTCCTCGGAGTTCCCCAACGGATGGAGCCTGCAGCTGCTGGGCTGGTCCGACGGGTCACTGGTATTGGCCCAGGTGCCCACCGGCTCGGAATCCTTCGCCAGCCAGGCCCTCGAGGTGTCGCTGGTGAATCCTCAGACCAGGGCGGAGACCCTGCTGACCAACTCGCAGAACTGCCCGATCAGCGCGGTTTCAGGCACCGGTAGCTACCTCTGCTTCCAACAAGGGGGCGGTCAGGCCACTGAACTGGAGACGGGGCTGGACGGGATCAGCACGGGTGCCTGGTCTTTGCCTGCGGGGGCGGACTACGGAGCTGCGACCTTCAACTCCTCAGCCACCCAGATCCTCTTTGCTAATTGCAACGGGTGCGGGGCCGGCCCGAGCGCGGCCGACCTTAGTAGCCAGATGGAAGTCCTCGACCTGACCACGGGCTCGCTAGTCCAGATCGCTGGGACCGGGCTGGTGCCGGACGCGTGGCTTCCCAACGGGCAAATAGTCGCCACCAAGTACACCAAGCTGGCGTATGCCGTGAAGGGTGCTGCCCCGCTCTCCGAAGTGGTTCTGGTCGACGGGTCCACCGGCCAGATCACTGCGCTGTCCGACGACTCCACCTCCCAGTTCGTAGGCATCGCCACCTCGTAGGTCCGCGCCGCGGCCGGTCACCGATTCGTACACTCGGCGGCGGTGGAACTCAAAGTGGGCCGGGCCGTCGTCGCCGCCGGAGCCGGCTACCTGCTGGGGTCGATCCCGATGGGGGTGATGGTTGGCCGACTGGCAGCCGGGGTTGACGTCCGCAAGTTCGGCAGCCGCGTCAGCGGTGCAACCAACGTGCTCCGTACGGCAGGACCGGGGGCGGCCGCCGCCACATTTGGATTGGACACAGCGAAGGGGTATCTCGCGGCTCGGGTGGGGGAGGGGATCGGCGGCGACTCGGGCTCGGTGGCGGCGGCTGTGGGAGCCGCGGTGGGCCACAGTTGGCCGGTCTTCGCGGAATTCAAAGGGGGCCGGTCGGTACTCACCTGCTGGGGGTCACTTATCGCGATCGATCCCGCCGCCGCCACCGCCGCCGCCACCGCCGGGGCGGCCGTGTCGGTGACCACGAAGTACGTCTCCGTCGGCGCGCTCACTGGGGTGGGGGTGGCGGCCGCCGCCACCCTTGTGCGATCGGGGGGCCGACCACAGAAAGGGTCCGTATTCTGCCTTTTGGCCCTCGGGCTGCTGGTGTATCGGCACCGGGAAAACCTAGAACGCCTTCGTCGCGGTGAGGAGCATCGCCTGGGGGACCAGATCGATGCCGTCCCAGGAGACTCTGCCCCAGGCCAGGAGGGATAGAATCGGCCTGGTCGCGCTAGACGGGGAGTTAGCGGTGCCCTGTACCCGCAATCCGCTATAGCGGGGTCGAATTCCCCTCCGAGGGGGGGTGTCATCGGGTCGGCCCCTCATTCCCGGGCGTTGAAATCCGGGTCCGACGCAACCAGCGACCGCCAACCCCGTCAGGTCCGGAAGGAAGCAGCGGTACGCGGAACCTCTGGAGTGCCGCCGGGCTCCCCGGGTCTAGCTCGGAGTGAGGGCAGCGCCGGGGATGCTTCATCGACGAGGGGTGCGCGATCATCCCGGGCCAGGGGCGACCTGCCCCGGGCCCGGGAGTGCCCCGCCCTGCGATCGTCAGGATGCCGCATACCCCCCGGGGCAGCTTGCTCAGCATCACCTCGGGGGTAGTTCGCGAGCCGGCGGTGCGCGATCATCTACATCACGGTGAGCAACGTGAACTCAGTCCGGCAGACGCTCTACCTGAAGTACCGGTCCCAGCGCTTCTCGGAACTGGTAGGGCAGGAGGTGGTGGCCCAGACCCTGCGCAACTCGGTGCGCGAGGGCCGACTGAGCCACGCCTACCTGTTCACCGGCATCAGGGGAACTGGCAAAACCAGCGCCGCCCGAATTCTGGCCAAGGCGATCAACTGCGAGCAGGTGGAGGACGGCGAGCCCTGCGGGAAATGTCAGGCGTGCCTCTCGATCACCGAGCAGCGCAGTCTCGATGTGATCGAGATCGACGCCGCCACCAACCGGGGTATCGACGAGATCCGCGACCTGCGTGAGCGGGCCCAGTTCCTCCCGAGCCAATTCAAGACCAAGGTCTACATCATCGACGAGGCGCACATGCTGACCGCCGACGCCAGCAATGCCTTCCTCAAAACCCTGGAGGAGCCTCCCGAGCACGCCTGCTTCATCCTGGCCACCACCGAGCCGCAACGGTTGACAGAGACAGTGCGGTCGCGCTGCCAGCAGTTCGATTTCCGGCGAATTCCAGTGGATGCCATGGCGGCTCATCTGGCGCAGATCTGCGCTCAAGAGGGCGTCGCGGCAACTCCGGAGGCTCTGACCCTGGTCGCGGAGGGCGGCGCCGGCTCGCTCCGAGACGCCCTGTCCCTGCTGGATCGCCTCCTGGGCCTGGTCCCGGGCAAGCTGGACCGCGACGCGGTCCAGGCTGGTCTCGGGATGGCCGACCCCCGGGCGCTGGTGCAGCTGGCGACCGAACTGGCTCAAGGTGAGATGGGGGCTGCCTGGGGAGAGCTCCAACAGCTCCAGGCCGCCGGCGTGGAACCCCGGCAGATGATGCGTTCGCTGGGGGCTCTGGCCAAGCTCTACCTTTGGAAGGAGCTCGGTGGGGGTGCCGACGCCGGGGCCGGGGAGCTGCAGGAGGTGCCGGCTCCGCCGGGATTTTGGCTCGAGGTGATCTCCACCGCGGCGGCCTCCGGCGCCGAGCTGAGACGGGCCGACGATCCGTGGATGTCGTTGGAGGCGAGCTTGCTGAGGCTCTGCCGCACCGAGTCGGGCCACTCATCAATGGACACGGAGCAGCCGCGGGCGAGCACGCCGGCTCCACCGGAGCGCACTCCCCAACCGGGCGCCGAGCGGACGGTGGAGGAGATGCCCGTGATTGCTGATCTAGCCGATCTGGCGGGACCGGCGGCTAAGTTGGAGCCCGAAGCGGTGCCGGTGGAGATGGCCCAGTCGGCTCCCTCCACCGAGAACCCGACGGAGCCGGCCGCTGCGCACGACGACCAGGCCCGAGTCGCACCAGTCGCAGATGTCTCTCGATGGCCGGAGATCCTCGCCTGGCTCGGTCGCGACAACATGCCCGTGAAGGCGCTCCTAATTGAGGGACGGGCGGTGAGTCACCGTGACGGCGTACTGACCGTAGAGTTCGATCCGAAGTTTCGGTTCCACCGGGAGCTGATGCAGTCGCAGACCAACCAGGAGCTTCTTCAGCGCGCCTGTCTGGAGGTGTGGGGCGAAGAGGTGACCGTGGTGGTCACCTCCTCCAGCACTGAACCCGAGCCGACCGACGCCCCGAGTCACGAATCAGGGGGAGGCGGTGGGTCGACCTCAGCTCTCAGTCAGGCCATGAGCGTCTTCCCGGGCAGCCGGGTGACCCGACTTGGAAGCGCCGACAAGCGATAGCAGGTCCGGAGGGTCGCCCTAGAATGACCCCGAAATACTTACAGGAGCTATGAGCAGTGCCGTCCCCCAATTCCAAGCAGTTGCGCCAGATGCAGCAGAACATGCTGCGTCAGCTGGAGGAGGCTCAGGGTAACCTGGCCACTCAGGAGGTGGAGGGGAGCGCCGGTGGAGGCGCCGTGACGGCGAGGGCCAATGGGCAGCAGCGCATCACCGGGGTCACCATCGAGCCCGAGGTGCTTGAGGAGGGTGCCGAGTTGCTCGGCGATCTCGTCTTGGCCGCGGTGAACGACGCCCTGGACCGGTCGAGGGAGCTGGCCGCACGCTCGATGGAGTCGCTGCTGCCCTCAGGACTGCTACCCCCCGGACTGCGCTGACCTCGGCGGCCGTTCGAAGGAGCAGATAGTGGGACTTCTGCCGCCACCGGTCGAGAGGCTGGCGGAGGAATTTGCCCGCTTCCCGGGGATCGGCTCCAAGACGGCGCAGAGACTGGCCTTCCACGCGGTGCGGATGGCGCCTGCCCATGGTCTGGCGCTCTCAGGGGCCGTCGCCGATGTCGTCCAGGAGGTGGCCAGCTGCCCTTGCTGCTTCTTTCTCTCTCTTCGCGGCGAGCTGTGCGCCATCTGTGGCCAGTCCGGCCGCGATCAATCGTTGCTCTGCATCGTGGAGGACCCCAGCGACGTTCTGGCGATCGAGCGCAGCGGAGAGTACCGCGGTCTCTACCACGTGCTCGGTGCCGCGCTCTCCCCGCTCGACGGGGTAGGCCCTGGGGAGATCCACGCCGATGAACTGCTCGCCCGGGTGAGTGCTGGAGGGGTCTTGGAAGTGATCCTGGCCACCGATTCCGACATTGAGGGAGAGGCCACCGCCAGCTATCTGCACCGACGGTTGGAGCCGAGCGGAGTCAAGGTGACCAGGCTGGCTCACGGGCTGCCGGTGGGGGGCGAGCTCGCCTATGCGGACGAGAGGACGGTGGCGCGTGCCTTCTCTGGTCGGCAGCAACTCTGACCGGCACCCGCTTTCGATCCGGGACTCTCGATCAACCGTCGGTGCAGAAGAACAGCCGAGCTCAGCCGTTATTTGCAGGCCGGGCGGCCGTCGGCCCCTAGGGCCGACAGGGAACCAACGCATCGCGGCCAAGTGCAGCGACACTCGGATGACCGCTCAGGGCGACCGTCAGTTCGAGCTCAGCCAGAAGACAGTGAAGGGCGTGCCGCACCCCCGTGCTTCCGTCCAGTGCCAGGCCGTACACGTACGGGCGACCCAGGAGGACCGCTCGAGCTCCGAGCGCCAGTGCCTTGATCACGTCCGAGCCGGTCCTGATCCCGGAGTCAAACAGGACCGGAAGCCCGCCGCAGGCCGACACGACGTCAGGCAGACAGTCAAGGGCGGCGCGGGCCCCGTCGATCTGACGGCCACCGTGGTTGGACACGATCAAACCGTCGAGTCCGGCGGCCAGCGAGGCTCGCGCGTCGTCCGGGTGGCAAACTCCCTTAACCAGGATTGGCAGCCTGGTCTGGTCCCGCAGCCAGGCCAGGTCCGACCAGCGGAGTGCGGGGTTCCCGAAGATCTGAGACCAGAGCTCAACGGCTGATTCAGGGTCTTCCTCAGGTGGCGCCTGAAGGCGGGATCGGAAGACCGGGTCGCTGAGGTAGTTAGCCAGCCCGTGACCATGGCGGAATGGCAGGTACCCGTTAGCCAGGTCGCGGGGTCGCCAGGCCAGCCTCCAGGTGTCAAGCGTCACGACGAGCGCCTGGAAACCGGCCCGCTCGGCGCGCTGCACCAGGCTCTGGGCGATCTCCCGGTCGGTCGGCCAGTAGAGCTGGAACCACCCGACTCCTGGAGCCCCGCTACGGATCGGTGGATCAGTTGCGCCTTGGCCACGATGGAGCTCGGCGGCCACTTCCTCCAGGGTGGTGCTCGACAACGTGGAGAGGGTCATGGGGACGCCCAAAGAGCTGGCTGCCCGAGCCACCTCCAGTTCGGCCTTGGGCCACACGGCACCCAGCGCTCCGATCGGAGCCAGCAGAATTGGGGAGGGGAGGGTGCTGCCAAGCAGCTCCACGGAGAGGTCAGTCTCGGTGACCCCGCGGAGGTGTCGGGGCACGATCGCCCACTCCTGAAACGCGGCTCGGTTCGCCCGCGCGGTGGACTCCGATCCGGCCGCTCCTGCGACGTAGTTGTAGACCTCAGGCGCCATCACCTCTGCCGCCGCCAGTTCCAGGCCGTCGGCTGTCATGGGCAGATTAGGTCTCTTTCCGGCAACGCCAGCCAGGTAGATCTCGGTCTGGAATTCTGAG
>JBAWFE010000010.1:0-2884 GCA_049591595.1 Candidatus Dormiibacterota bacterium | reverse complement strand
CCTTCCCGACCTCGACACGCCCGACGCCTGACCAACCTCGGAGGCCAGCATGGCGGAATGGCAGACGCGGCGGTCTCAAAAACCGTTGAGCGCAAGCTCGTGTGGGTTCGACTCCCACTGCTGGCACTCTGTCTGTGATCTCAAACCAGGCGCGTCCCCCGCCTGCGGCGCCACCCCGGTCGAAGGTTTGATAGCCACGCTGATAGCCGGCGGCGGGTATCCGCCCACCGGAACGGGCCGCGACAAGGTGCTGCCCGGCCCGCGGCCTCATTGGGAGGCGTCCCTAGCGGCCGGCTGATTCTACTGTCGAGCTACCGCAGCCGGGCTTCGACTAGGAGCATCTCCTCGCAGGTGCCCTCGCAGTCGCGGCGATCGAACGGCAGGAGGCGCTGGCGACTGAGAACAATGCCCTCGGCCGTGTGCGCTTCCCGCTCGCACTTTGAGCAGGCTCCGAGCAGCCTAGCGGCGATCTTCTTAGCCCGAATCCTGGCCCTCTCGGCAGTCTCTGCCTCTCGCTGGTCCGCCAGCTCGCGGGCCTTGCTGTCACGCACCGCCATGATCGACTTGGCCCGGCGACGCTCTGGGCAATCGTGGGGACCACGCGGCTGCTTCCGGCCCGTTGAGGCTCAGAATCCGGCGACGGAGCTTTGATTGCGGCGCGCTTTGTAGGCCAGCGCCGCCACCTCCTCCTCGACCACCGACGCCCGCTCCACCACCGGACCCTCCTCAGCGCTCATATCGATCGACATCGCCTCGTTGGCTACGCTCGCGTTGAAGTTCTGTGGGAAGAGTTCTGCCCCGCTCGGCAGCAGGCCCTGGACGAGCCGGATCAGATTCTGGGCCAGCTCTCCAGCTTGGCTCGCCTCAGATTGGAAATCGGCATTGGATTGGCCGCTCTGGTCGAGCCTGCTGACGGCACTGGCGATGGCATCCTGCTGCGCGTCCAGCTGGGAGATGAAGGGCGTGATCGGCTTGAGAGCCGTACGCTTTTCCTGCGCAGGCGAAGGGCAGGTACTGGACCCCCCGAGTTCCTTGGCTATCTGGCAATCGTCTTGCAGCAGGGTGGCCATCCGATCGGCAAATTCTCCCTTGAGGTACCCGGCGAGCGCTGACACCGCGGCCGCCTCGGACTGAACGGCATTGCTTGTCGAGACCGTGGGCTGCCGGGTGTAGGTATCGGTGCCGGTACCGGCTTGGGTGACAAGCTGCTTGGCGCTGCACCGGTACGGCGAGTCCTGACTGGGAATTGGGTGTACTGGTCCCGATTCGGCTACGGTCCCCCCGATCCGATACTCGCCCGTCATCGCGAAGGAGACCACCGTCTGCACCAACAGACCGTTATGAGCTCGGTCATGAGAAGTTCCCGATCCGCGGACTTGAACAGAGAATGTCTGATCTTGATAGGTTCCCAGTAAGGGTTGGCTGTTGGAATAGTTGTCGACTTCGGTGCCTCCGGGCGTGATTGTCATATCCGCTCCTGCCAGGCCCGCCACTGGGACTGTGACCCCGTCCCAGGTGAAGCTCGTGGGGTCGCTCTCCTTAACCAAGATCCAGGCTCCGACAAGGCAGGAATCGCCGACGGCAGGGGCCTTGGTGACAGCCAAAGGCGCAGTCGCGGAGTGCGCCAGCGCGACCGATCCTGTCGCCCCCAGAGCGGCAAGACACGCAACTCCTGCCGACATCAGACGAAGCAGCCCTGCACTGGTCGGCCCCAGCTCCCCGCGACCGGTCGTGAGCCTTGGGACTTGGCCGGCTAGCCAACCCCTCACCGTTTCCACCCCCATCGCATGCCAACCGCGCCGCGCGATGATAGCATCTGCGATCGCAGGGGCTACCGCGTCTGGGGCAGAAGGAGTCGGACCTTCGGCACGGGCCCGGCGCGGTTCAAGTACCCGACCTCCAGGCAGGCGAAAACGACCTGCCACGTCGGATGGGCGCTGAGCAGCTGCGCTCGATGTGGCCGTCCAAGTCGCCTGCCGGCAATAGCACGATTGACGGACTGGGAACACGCTCCGCCCGCTTACATCGGGCGGCCGGCGTTCCCTCCGCCCGGAGTTCGGCGCGGTCTCATCACACGAGCCACGATGTAACCCACAATCAGCAGTTCTAGCACCCCTCGAATAGCAATGATTGTGTTGTGGGCAACCAGGCCCCAGACGATGATGGCTATTCAAAAGGCGGTGAGCAGCGCAGCTATGCCCCACCTCAGCGCCGGGTGACTGGAGTTCCGAAGGAATCGGGAAAGAAAGAACACAGGATCTCCCAGGGGCGGATCGTCAACGCAAGTCGAGCGCGACCACCGGCGAGGATACCAGCGCGGCTGCCGGCGCCGGTGACGGCCGCTGGTCCTGCCCATAGCGAGAGGTTCGGTTCGCTAATCCGGGCTCTCCAGCCCTGCGTCCTGGCCGCTAAAGCCCATCTGGCACCACGTGGAAGCTCTCACCTGCACTGACGAGAGGCCAAGAGGAACTCCTTGGACCGCTGCGAGGAAAGAGCCGCCTCGGGACTACCGGCTCACTGGCTAGAGTTGGAAGGATGACGACACCAGCTTCCAGTTGCCTGGGCAACTCCGCCGTCGGCAGCCCAGTGACATGACTGGATGGACGGCCGGACCGCTGGTTGCGTTTGACACTGAGACGACCGGACTGGACGTCGAGACGGCGCGAATCGTGACCGCATATTTGGGAGATGGCGGTCCCGGCGAGTTGAGCTGGCTGATCGACCCCCAGGTCGACATTCCCCCGGAGGCCACAGCTGTCCACGGAGTCACGACGGAGATGGCCCGTTCCCGGGGAATGTCGGCGGCGGCAGCGATCAGCGAAATCGTTGCTGCCCTGACCAAGGCGCTCCAGGCCGGGGTCGCCGTGGTGACCTACAACGTCCC
>JBAWFE010000009.1:0-2118 GCA_049591595.1 Candidatus Dormiibacterota bacterium | reverse complement strand
CCTGGCTCTGGGAGAGCACCTACCCAGCGGTGGGACTGTGGTTGGGCTGGATGATGATCACCACCTATGTGGTGGTGGCGGCGCTCTATCCGGCGGCCTTTGGAACCTTTTTTAATGCGCTCCTCTCGTACTTCCACCTTAGTGCCACCACCTGGACCGGCATCGGCGGTGGCGTGGTCTCAATCCTGATCATCGGTTACCTGCAACACAACAACATCAAGCTTTCGGCCACCGTGATTTCGGTGCTGATGGTGATCGAGGGTACCTTCGTCGCCGCGCTGGCGATCGTGATCGTGGTCAAGGGCGGCGCGCTGGGACACTTCTCCAGCAAGCCGTTCAACCCGGGCGCAGCCACCTTGGGTTTCGCCGGCCTCAGCCTGGCGGCGATCTTCGCCTTCCTCTCGATCGCGGGAGTCGATGGTATCGCTCCGGTTGCTGAGGAGGCGCACACGCCGCGGCGATTGATTCCTCTCGCCACGATCCTCATGACCCTGATCGCCGGGGCGTACTGGACCTTGGTGTCGTATGGCTTCGCGATTTCGGTGCCAGTGTCGACCGTGGAGCACTACGTCACCGCCGGGCAGCTCACCCCGGTGCTCCCCATCGCCCAGAAGTACATCGGGGGGTGGGCGGTGCTGGTCCCCATTACCGGGTTCACCGCCGCCCTGGCCAGCTTCGGGGCGGCGCTCTACGCGGCCAGTCGGGTGACCTACGCTATCGCCCGGGAAGGCTTCGTCTGGCAGTACTTCAGCAAACTGCATCCGCGCTTCAACACGCCTTGGCGCGCGGAGGTCGCCACGTTGGTGGTCGGCACGGTAGCCTTATTCGCGGTCAGCCTCTGGCAGGGCGGGGTGGCCTTGGCCTATGGCTATCTGGGCGAGATCTTCGTGTTCTTCGTACTGATCTTGTACATCTTTGTCAACCTGGCCAACATCGTGTATCACGCTCGCTTCCGACGGGCGGAGTTCAATTGGTTGACCAACGGAGTCATCCCGGTGCTGGGAATCGGGATCGACGGCTACATTCTGTACAAGGGTTTCTTTGTCTCGGAGATCTCGCTCCCTTTCACGTCCGGAAGCAGCATCGTCTGGTTCTCGCTCGCCTGGACCGCGCTGGGCATTCTCTGGACCCTCTGGTGGCGCAGCCGCCGGAAGCTGTCGAGCATCTCCCTCACTTCCGAAGTGTGACCTGGACCGTGACGGGTGGGGAGCTACACCAGGTATGACCCAATGACTGAGGGATTCATCGGGGTCGCCGACGGCAAAGTTTGGTACACCATCGCCGGCGCCGACCGAGGCGGCATCCCGCTGCTCTGCCTGCACGGCGGACCGGGAATGACTCACGATTATCTGGAGCCGCTCGCAGACCTCAGCGATCAGCGTCCGGTTGTCTTCTATGACCAACTCGGGAGCGGTCGCTCCCCGGTCGGAGCACGCCCGGTTGAGTGGACGGTACGCCGTTTTGTGGAGGAACTGGCGACGGTGCGCGAGGCACTCCACCTCGACCAGCTGGTGCTTTTTGGCAATTCCTGGGGCGGCATGCTGGCGCTGCAGTACCTACTTGACCGGTCGCCGCAACTGCACGGTTTGATTCTGAGCAGCACGCCATTCAGTGTGTCGCGGTGGCTGGCCGATGCTGCCCTGTTGCGGAGTGCGCTACCGTTAGCCGTCCGGACCGCCCTGGACTACCACGAAAAGTCCAGCTATTTCGGCTGTCCTGAATATCAGGGCGCGGTGGCTGAATACTATCGTCGCCATCTCTGCCGACTCTCCCCCTGGCCCGACGCCCTGGAGCGCACCTTCGCGGGGATGGGCGTCGACGTATACAACACGCTGTGGGGTCCGAGTGAATTCGGGCCGGTGACCGGCGAGCTGGGGAACTTTGAGGTGGTCGACCGGCTGCACCACGTCGCGGTGCCCACCCTGGTGACCGGGGGTCGGTTCGACGAGGCTCGCCCGGAACACATGGAGCTGTTGGCGAGCAGCATCGAGGGGGCCGAACTGGCGATCTTCGAGCAGAGCGCGCACCTGGCGTTCCTGGAGGAGCGGGGTGACTACGTCGCCCGGCTGCGTTCCTTCTTGGACCGGATCGACGCCGGGAGCTGAATGTGCCCCGCGA
>JBAWFE010000008.1:0-1985 GCA_049591595.1 Candidatus Dormiibacterota bacterium | reverse complement strand
ATCGAGCCGGTCGGAGTGCAGTGGAAGAAGGGCACCCACTACCCCTTCAGCATGTACGTGGTCGACAACTCTGCCAACAAGTCCGTACCCATCAACGGGACCCTCGAACCAACCAACCCCTGATGGCCCCGGCGCCGGTCTTGGAACTGGTCGGAGTGATCAAGCGCTTCAACCAGGTCACGGTCGCAGATGGCATCACGTTCACGGTGGCCGCAGGCGAGGCGGTCGGTGTGGTCGGTCCCAACGGGGCGGGCAAAACGAGCCTCTTCGGGGTCATCAGCGGCGATCTACATGCGGACTCTGGTGAGATCTTCCTTGACGGAACACCGCTCAAGCGACTCGACGCGGCCGCTCGTTGTCGGTTGGGCATCGGCCGCACCTACCAGGTGCCCCGAGCCTTTGAACGCATGTCCGTCTTCGAGAATGTGCTGGTGGCCGCACATCAGGGAGCGGGCCTCCGGGGCCGAGCCTCCACCGACTTCGCCGCCGAAGTCTTGGCGGAGACCGGCCTCCACGAGTCCGCCAACCTGCCCGCAGGGGCGCTGGGACTGCTTCCCCGCAAGCGTCTGGAGCTAGCCAAGGCGTTGGCCACCAAGCCGCGGATTCTCCTGCTGGACGAGGTCGCCGGCGGCCTCACCGATCCCGAGGTAGACCAGCTGGTGGGCATCGTGCAGCGGGCCCGTGCGAGCGGGATGTCGGTGATCTGGATAGAACACGTACTTCGGGCCATAGTCAACACGGTGGACCGGCTGATCTGTCTCGCGGCCGGACGCATCGTGGGCGACGGAGAACCCAACCAGGTTCTCTCGATGCCCGAAGTCAAGGAACTATTCTTGGGAGCCGCGCCCGGTGAGGAGGCAGTGGTCGAAGAAGCGACTGGGAGACCGGCGGATGCTGGAGGTGAACACCCCGTTGACCAGGAGCCCGCATGACCGGCTCCGGTGAGCAGCTGCTCTTGGAGGTCGATTCGCTCACCGTCAAGCACGCCCAGCTAACAGCCGTCGCGGATGTCTCCTTGGGAGTACCGGCGGGCAGCGTGTTTGCCGTGATCGGCGCCAACGGCGCGGGCAAGTCGACCTTGCTGGGGGCCATCGCCGGGCTGCATCGGCCGACCCGGGGGCGGATCATCCTCGACGGAGAAGACATCACCCGGCTCTCTTGCCCGAAGCGAGTCGAGCGCGGAGTCTCCCTGGTGCCCGAAGGACGGCGGCTCTTTCCGTCACTGACCGTGGAGGAGAACATCCTGACCGGCGCCTACCGGACCCGGCCGGGCCAGTGGAACCTGAGCCGAATTTACGAAATGTTCCCCTGGATGCCGGGCCGGCGACGCCAGAGTGCTGCGCAGCTCTCCGGGGGGGAGCAGCACGCCGTCGCCATCGCCAGAGCGCTCATGGCCAATCCCCGAATCCTGCTCATCGACGAGCTCTCGCTGGGGCTGGCCCCAATTGTGGTTAGGGGAATCTACGCTTCCCTTCCGGCACTCTTGGAGAGCGGACTCACGGTGATGCTGGTGGAGCAGGACGTTGCCCTGGCCTGCTCCGTGGCGTCACGCATCCAGTGCCTCCTAGAGGGGCGCACCACGTTAGTGGGCGGCCCCACGGAGTTCAGCACGGCCCAGATCGAGGCCGCCTATTTCGGGATGGCAGCGGGCGCTCCGGCGGGAGCTGTCTCGTGACCCTTCTCAACGCCGTCATCCAGGGAATTTTCCTGGGCGGACTGCTGGCGTTGTTCGCCGCCGGGCTCTCGCTGCTGTTCGGGGTAATGGGGGTGCTCAATCTGGCCCACGGTGATATCGCGATAGTCGCTGGGTATCTGGCTGTGGCGCTGGTCCCAGCCCTCCACCTGCCGACTCTCTGGGTCTTCCTGATCGTGGTGGGGGTACTCATGATCTGCGGCTACCTGGTCCAGCGGCTGATCTTTCAGCCGAGCCTGGAGTCGGGCCACCTTACCCCGCTGCTGGTGACCTTGGGCATGTCGGTGGTCAT
>JBAWFE010000007.1:0-14396 GCA_049591595.1 Candidatus Dormiibacterota bacterium | reverse complement strand
GCGTGGCACTGACGGCGAGGTTGACCGCCTTGTACTGCTGGTATTTGCCGATGCGCTTGACCAGTCCGCTACGCTCGGCTGAGAAGACGGTGAAGTTCCGAACCAGGTCCAAGAAGCGACTGGGCTCGAACATGCCCCGAACCAGCACCTCAAGCTCAGGGGTCTCCAGCGGAGATTCGTGATACCCATCGATGGTCTTCCAAGGCGCGTAGTGCTCGAAGGCGCCCTCCAGCGCTCCAGACCGAGCCTGGGTGCCGGTCGAGATCATGCTGATGCAGGTGTAAGACATCAGCGCAGGAATCTCGGCGGCGTAGGTTCGGAGCTGATCCCAAGCCCCGTGGAGTGTCGCTCTCTCCTCCCCCGGAAGCTTGAGCTCGATGACCCCTAAAGGGATGCCGTTCACGAAGCCAACCACGTCCGGGCGACGCTCGTGCTGATCTCCGAGGACAGTGAACTGATTGAGGGCGAGGAAATCGTTGCGATCAGTGTTCTCGAAGTCGATCAGCCTGGCCAGGTCGTGGCGTGTCTGGCCGCTGGCATCTCGTCGTTCAACTGGGACTCCGCCGGTGAGCAGGCTATAGATCCGGAGGTTCTCAGCCAAAACATCAGCGCTCTCCGGTCGACGCAACGTGGCGATCACCTGGCTCACGCTCCCTGCGTCCAAGTCGGAGTTCAGGCGCTCAATGGCGTCCCTTAGCCGCCCCTCCACCAGGGCCTCCTTGAAGCTCTTGCGCTCCGCTGCTGGTTCGCCAGGAGCAATGTCTGGCCCATAGAGAACCTGCCAGCCGAGGTCGGCCAGGTAGTTGAGGCAGACCTCCTCAACGCCTGACTCGGCAAGGAATGACCTCATTGCAAGATGCCCTCGCCATCCTGAATCTGCTTTAGGGTTTTTCCGTGGTGGTTCCTCCACTCAAGACGCCCGTTAGAGTTCCTTCCCAGCAAAACCGAACTGGCCGTCGATGGGGATTGGAAGGTGTAGTCCTGATTTAGGCGCCAGATAAGTCCAGAGTCATCAAAAACGCCCTGCTTTAGAAGGGACGAGCGCAGCTCGTGAAGGTGCGGAGGCAAGGATGGCACCTCCTGGGTGACGACTTCAGATCCGGCTCGAACGACAAATCCCTCAGGTCGATCAGCCCCGCGAGCGTGAATCCCCTTGCTGATGAGCAACAGGTCCTCGTCCGGGTCGGTCGCAATTCGGGCTACTTCGAAGAAGCCGACGCCAACCATGGGCAGGCAGTGCAGGATGTCGGCGAGGAACGCCTCTGAGTCGGCGATATCGGCTTCTGAGAGATGCGGCGGCTGCGGTGCGTTGCCGTTCTCCAGGTTGGACCGTTTCGCCGCCCGCGCGAGCTCGATCAGGCGTGACTCGACATATTGCGCGTGCGCCTTATTGAATCCCTTGTCCTTACTGGTGAAGACGACGGCCTGAGTCCAGAATTCCTTCCCCGCAAAGTGCTGACTCAGCCGAGTCAGCACTCCGTCGCTCTGGCCCACATAGGCGCTCGGCAGCGGACCTAATGCATTGGCTGAGTCCCACAAGACGTAGACACCTGCGCCTTCCATCTCCGGTCGAAGTCGGGCCTCCGAGAATAGGGCTCGTGGAAAAACTAGGCCTTGGCCTGTCCAGTTCGACTTCTGCACCACGCGCAGTCCCTCGGGATTGCCTGACGGCACGAAGATGTGCACCGAGAATCCTCCGGCCATCAGGTCGCCCCCTCAACCAGCCGCTCCGCCTCACACACCCGGAGTTCACCGGAGAGGAGTTTGGGCAGGAGGGCGTCGCGCAGCTGGGCAAGAGCACGTGACTGCCACGGTAGTCGGACGCCGAGGTGAACTTGAGGGGCTATCCGCCGATGGAGGGCTTCCAAAGCCGTGGCAGAAGGCACTTGCAGACGGAATCGCGATAAATACTCCCACGACACGCGCGGCATCCGTGTGCCCTGAGATCCCGAGGATGCGTAATCAACTACCTCGTCGGATGCGCAGACAACGGAGCTAAAAGCGGCTTGGTCCGCAACTCTCGGTCGAAGAACCAGGACCTCGGTTGAGCACACCCCCGGCGCGGGCGCCACCGCGATCTTCTTGAAATATGGTCGGAGCTTTCCGAATAGGATGTCACCACCTTCGAACCTAGACTTCGCGCTAGCCAACCCGTCTCCTGAACCCCACTCCCTCAGAAAAATGGAACTTCGCGTCATATGCTCGAGTCCCACGTAGAGAGTCGTTGCGCTCAAGGCAGCTGGCTTGGCTACGTCGCTGACTCGTCGAACTAAATCGCCGAGTGGGATCTCGCTATCAGCCGCTAGCTGGGCGCCTGCCACCTCGGCTCGGACTAGGGCATCAATCGCGCTCAAGGTGCGATCGTTCGCCTCGATCTTGTCGTCGAGCGCTCCGAGCACGTCGGCAATGGCGGCCTGCTCGTTCAGAGGTGGGATGGGTAGCTCCCATTGGCCCATTTCGGAAATCGGCAACCTCGCGACCGTTGCGCCGAAAATCGTCTGGCGGCGAAGGGTCTCTTGAAACTCGGGTCCGAGATACGCGTAAAGCAGAAAACGTGGCTTGACCGCACTGCTGATAGGACGCAACAGTCCCATGCGCCGTCCCAGACAGGCTTGCAGCCCGCTCGGCATCAGTGCGGCATCCCCAATTCTCGTCTCGTATGAGAAGAGGAGATCTCCATAGCGGGGCTCGACCCTGCGCGTCCAACGCGGAAAGTCTGAGTAGCTAATGTGGTATGAGTCCGCCAAGACCAGCCGGCCAGACTGCAGACTCGCGATGTTCAGATACCAAGGACCCTGGGATACTTTCTTGGGTGTAGCGTGAGGGCCGTCGTAAATTGTCGCAACGCTGGATAGAGGCACTCGTGGCCAGTCAGACATCTAGGCGCTCCAGTGCCGCTCGAACCGCCGCCTGCAATCGGTTACTCTCGTCGAAGGCGCCGAACAACTCTCCCTTCAGACGTTCGATCTTCTCGTCAATGGGCTCCCCGTCGTCCAGGGTTGCCTGGCTTCCCACATACCGCCCAGGCGTCAGTACAAACCGGTTCGCGGCGATCGTTTCAAGCTTGGCTGACGCGCAGAACCCCAGAACTTCCTCGTAAACACCTGCATCAGTCTCCCCTCTCCACGCGTGGTAGGTGTTAGCAATCCGGCCTATGTCGTCGTCGCTGAGCTCTTTGTGCGTTCGGTCCACCAGCGTTCCAAGTTGGCGGGCGTCAATTAACAGAGTCTCACCACGCCTATCACGCCAGTTACCCCTGCCACTCCCATTGCGCTTGTTTCGGTTCAAGAACCAGAGGGAAACGGGGATCTGAGTCGTATAGAAGAGCTGGCCAGGCAGCGCGACGATGCACTCGACCAGATCATCCTCGATCATCTTACGGCGGATCTCGCCCTCGCCTGAACTCTGTGTAGAAAGAGATCCGTTGGCCAAGACCACGCCGGCTACGCCTCGCGGAGACAACTTGGAGGCCATGTGCTCCAGCCAGGCGTAGTTGGCATTTCCAGCTGGTGGAACGCCATATTTCCAACGGCGGTCATCGCGTAGCTGCTCTCCTCCCCAATCCGAGATGTTGAAGGGAGGATTGGCCAGGATGTAGTCTGCCTTCAGATCTGGGTGAAGATCCTCATGGAAGGTGTCCGCCCAGCGTGGACCTAGGTTGGCCCCGATGCCCCGGATCGCCAGGTTCATTTTGGCCAGTCGCCATGTGGTGTCGTTCAGCTCCTGACCGTAGACGGAAAGGTCTGCACGCTTACCACCGTGCTCCTCCACGAAGCGCTCCGACTGTATAAACATCCCGCCTGAGCCGCAGCAGGGATCGTAGACCCGCCCCTCGTAGGGTTCAATCATTTCGACGAGAGTCTTCACTACATGGCGAGGTGTATAGAATTCCCCTCCGCCCTTCCCTTCTACCGAGGCGAAGCGACCAAGGAAATACTCGTAAACACGACCGAGCACATCCTTGGCACGCTGCTCGGCGCTTCCAAGGCCTAGGCCAGCGACTAGATCAACCAGCTCGCCTAGGCGCCGCACGTCGAGGCTGGGCCTTGCAAAGTTCTTGGGCAGGACTCCGCGAAGGCTAGGATTCTCCGCCTCAACCGCGTCCATGGCCTCATCGAGCTGCTTACCGACATCCGGCTGCTTGGCTCTAGCCTGGATGTATGCCCACCGAGCTTGTGGAGGGACCCAGAAAACCAGCTCTCGGGAATACTCGTCTCGTGACTCCAGTAGCTTGCTAGCTTCCGCGTCAGTGAGGCCCTCGGCAGCCAGTTCTGCCGCCGCCGCAACCCTGCGCTCGCCAAATGCGTCGTCAACATATTTAAGGAACACCAGCCCAAGGACGACGTGCTTATATTCACTGGCGTCCATCGAGCCACGCAGCTTGTCTGAGGCCCTCCACAGGGTATCTTCAAAGCCCAAGGGCCCATTGTTAGGCATCGTTTCTAGTCACCGCATCAGGTTTGAAGAATGGCGAGACTGACGGCGTCGCGCGCGGCGGGTGACCTGGAGACACAAGATCTCACGATGCCTAGCCAGCAGTTTGTTACTCAATCTTCAACCGCTTCCGCTCCGATATTCGATATAATGTTTCGACCGCTCAGGAGGCGGCATTATTGGACTCACAGAAGGAATCTGGCGACTCGGCGACGCACGATCTGGGCTCAGCCACTTTGCTCCTCAAGCGCAGAGAAGCTGCTGTGCTGATTGGCCTCTCGATCTCAGAGCTCAGCGAGTTGAGCTCAGACATCAACCCCACCTTCCCTTTCGTCCGCTTGCGACCGGGCGGAGATAAATACTGGACGGTAGAGGGCCTTCAGACCGCGATAGATCGTCTTTACCGCGAGCAGATGCCAACACACCTTTTCCCCGAGCGCCTACTGCAAGCTGCATGACGCCAATCGATCGATCGCATCCGCGACCGTCTGTGTTTCCGCCATGCGCAGTTGGAGGTAATGGGAAGGCATCCCTCCTTGAGACCAGCCAAAGTACCTATCTATGAATTCCGAGCGCACGTCCGAGTGAGTGGTCAACAGGGTTTTCAGGGTGGAGCGCAGGTCGTGAAGACGTATCTCGAGGCCCAATTCGTCTCGGATTGGCTTCCAGACGTAGATCCAGTGGTAGCCCGCGTCCATGGCCTTCGAGGAGTCAGTCGGTCGAACAAAGATGTATTCGGCCCCGGTGAGCCCGTTGTCCCTGTGGAGCTCCAGGGCTTCGACAAGCAATCTGGGTATCACCACCGTCCGCTGACTGTGCTCATTCTTGGGGTCCTCCGGAACCGATCCCGACGTGCCCGTCACCCTCTGCATCGACTTAGAGATAGTCAGACATGGAGGCTTATCCACAGGGTCAAGGAAGGTTTCTGACCAAGTCAGCCCCAACACCTCGCCGCGCCTCGCTCCGAGCGTTGCAGCAGCGACCACGGCTGCTCCTAGTGGCCTCTCACCGGCAACCTGAAGAAGCCTTTGCCACACCTTGAGTTCCAGTGCCTTCCCGCGGAATCGCTCAGCCCGGGGGATGCCCGGAGCGTCAATTCCATACGTCGGGTCTTCGCGGATGAGGTGATCTCGAACTGCCCTCCGGAACATGGGGCCTAGCAGGTGGTGGAGGTGGACGATTCCCTGCACCTTCAGTGGGGTTCCCCGTGCGCTGAGGCGAGTCCCCGCTACTGCGCCTAACGTGTTGGCTGGGACAACTCCAGCCCGTAACCAGTCGTAAAGGGCTTCGATATGATCGGGGGTGATCTCGACCAGTCGATGGTTGCCATAGGCCCGGGTGAACCAGGCGAACTTGTCTCGATAGCCGTCCAAGGTGCCCCAACGGCGCGTCGCCCCCCGGCCTTTGGCCTCTGTTTTGGCCAGGACCCCGAGCCACTCCTCAGTCCACTCCCCCACCCTCCTGCGCGAAGCTCCAGCCGGCGAGGAGACCCCTTGGAGTTTAAGCTGATACTGGTTGTTGAGCCATTGAATTGCGGCGCCTTCGGTCTTGAAGGTGCTACGGATGGCAACCCCGTTGGCCTGACGGAACTTGGCCCGGGCACTGCCGGTCCGAGGCTCGATCGAGTAACTGCCCCAGCCGTAGGGTCGGTCAGCCTTTGCCACGACGGTGCCATCTTAGGACTAGAGACCCCAATTCGGCCCATTTTCGGCCCATTTTAACCGCCGCTGGGAGACGCTAGCAGACCCTGGTGGACGCAATTTGATCTCAAACGAGCATCTGGCGCTCTATCTCTAGGGGCGCTCTCTGAGTCTGAAAAACCCGGTGTCGGCGGTTCGATCCCGCCCCTCGGCACCAGCGGTCGTCCGCCGGTAGAACACGCTAGAAACTATCCGACGACGAGCTCTGTTTTGATGCCACTTTCTCGTAGCAGCTTGTCAAAGTCATAAGACCTCGCTCCGGACCACCTCTCCTGGAGAACATCAAGAAGATCGGCATCAGCGGGCGCGCCTAGTAAGCCCATGAGTTGAGGTAGATCCTCGTGGCCTATGGTGCGGTACCACTCGTACTCACCATCGTCGCTCACCAGGGCCGTCGCCGGCCCCAGATCCTGGCCGTCAATATGGAGGTTCCCTTCATCGTCCAAATAGGCCAACAGATGACGGCTATCCGCGCCCCGCTTCTCGTTCCGCAGAATCACCTGTCTCTGGGTAGTGCCACTCGAGTCGACACCAGGCTCGGCGCGGCGGCGGTTGCTGTACCAACTCATCGGGTCAATTCCCAGCACCAACTAGAGCTGACCGCCAGGAACCGTATCCGTGACTGGAGCCGATGCCCAGTGCCCCTGGGAGCCCGCCCCAGCTGCGTACGCAGAGGTCGGTGTGGACGCGAGTGATTCCACAGAAGGTACCGCCGGTGGCCAATAGGAGGGCAACTGCGGCAGACGCGCCACGGAGCACCCTAACGCCGACCAGCAGGTACCGCGGATAGGCCCGCAGCCAGGGGCCGTGGGGCCGAGAAACGCCACCGCACAGTCGCATAACCACTGTTCACGTCCACAGCACCTGCGGCGGCCGAAGCACCGCGCTGTGGAATTTTGACGGACTAGGATCACGTCTTCCGCTGCGATCGCTCACCACCACGATGCTCTCATATCCCAGATTGGCGCGCGAGATCGGTGGACGGTGGATAACCGGTAGTGCGACCCCACCAATCTGGACGGCCGGGGCAAGCGGTAGGGCGAAGAAGTGGTGGACCATCCCCTCGCAGATAGGGGTGTGGGCGCCTGGGGAGGCCTACGACGTTCCCTTGGACCTGAAGCGGAAGGGGTCGGGGCGGTTGGCACGCCGGCAGCCGCACCTACTGTCTTCCCCGAACTGGGTCCATCCATTGCGTCAGGGTCGCGGTGGTGCCGGCCCCCTGCGGCGGGATCACGTTGTTCGTTGTAGCGTACGTCTTGTGCGGGGGCTGACGCCTGACCTAGGCTAGTGGCGGGTCACGGAGTCCCGCTCAGACCGCGGCGGTGGTCAGCTGTTGAGCCTGGGCCTCACTCGGCGCCAACCCTTCCTGTCCTTCCAATTCGCCGCCCAGCTGTTCCAGCGATAGCCCGGAGGGCTCTGGGAGCAACCGGGTTAGCAGGATTCCGATCCCGGCGGTCACGGCGGCGATGGTCATTACCCCGGAGAGCCCGAGGCTCCCGCTGACGAGAGGGAAGGTCAGGGTACCCACGAACGCCCCCAACTTAGCGAGCCCAGCTGAGATGCCGTGCCCGGTAGTTCGGGCCGAGACCGGGTACAGCTCGCTCGCCATGAGGAAGGTGGTCGTGTTGGGGCCGAACTCGGTGAAGAAATAACTGAGTCCGTAGACCAGCACGAAGGGCACGATCAGGGTGGTCAATCCGGGTATCACACCGATCGCCAGAAACGCCAAGCCCATGACGGCGAAGCCGATGAATTGCAGCCGGCGGTGACCGATCTTGTCGACCGTCAAGAAGGCCAAGAGGTACCCCGGGGCCGCTGCCACCGTAAAGATGAGCAGGGCGATAGCGGTGTCGGTGATCAAGCTGGCGTGGGGAGATACAGCCTTCAGGATCAGCGGGGTGGAGATGGTGTTGCCGTAGAAGGCGTAGTCGAACATGAACCAGCATCCTGCGGTGCCCGCCAGCAGGGTCAGGTAGCGGGGGTTGGAGAGGAATTGGCGGAGCCCCAATTTGGCTTGCCGGCTGGCGGCCTGGGTTCCGGCGTTGACCACACCGCGGGTATACCGTCGCATCGCCAATGCCGCATCTGCCGCCCGTCCTTGGACCTGAGCCAGGTACCGGGGCGACTCGGGCAGGGTTCGGCGGAGATAAATCACGGCCAGCGCGGGGATCGCACCCAAACCGAGCATCAGCCGCCAGGCGATGTCAGGGTTGACTCCGAGGCCAAGGATCACCAAGGCGACCAAGGGGCCGGCGATCAGTCCCAGCGCCTGCATCGAGAAGACCATGCTCACCAGGCGGCCCCGGTTCTTCCGGTTGGCGTACTCACTCATGAGCACCGCGCTAACCGGGTAGTCGCCTCCGATCCCGATGCCCAAGACAAACCGCCACGCGATCAGCCAGATCAGATTGGGGGCGAGCGCGCTGCCGATCGCGGCGACCGCCATGATCGCGGCCTCCAGCCCGTAGATCTTCTTGCGGCCGAAGATGTCGGCGATCCGACCGAAGACAGTCGACCCGATAAATGCCGCCAGCAAGGCCGTGCTCCCCACCAACCCGATCACGACCGCGGAGGGATGGTATTCGACCTTGATCAGGGCGAGGGCGGTTCCAATGATGAAAAGGTCGTAGGCATCGGTGAAAAATCCGGTGCCGGCGGTGAGCACGGCTCGCATGTGAAAGCGGCTCAGTGGGGCCTCGTCCAGGGCCTCGATTACCCCCCTGGCGACGGTCGTCTGCGACACAGGTCAAGTCTCATCGGAGGTCATTACGAAGTAGTTAAGGAATCTGAGATGGAGAGCCGACTCCGCCTCAGTTCAGGAGACTGCTCGGGGCGCACTCAATTCCATCCCCTCTGGTTTCAAGGACCCGCCGCTGGGTAACTCCCCTGCCTTAGATCCCGAGCAGTCCCACCGCGGCGACGGTCGGAGCAGTCACCTGAATTTCTGGGGCGGTGGCGAGACCATCCAGCAGGACGTCAATCGCGCCTTCGACATTTTCCCAACGAAAGCCGGCCGGGCCCAATCCACCGTGCAGGAGCAACCCGTCCGAGAGCGCCAAGAGGATCGAGGCCAGGGCGTTCTCCGTGATCGGCGCCAGATCGCCACTGTCGATCCCCTCTTTGATCCAGCGGCGGAGGATCGCCCGGTGGCGCTCCACCGTCGACAGGAACTGAGTCCGAACCGCCTCCTCGGTGATCATCGCGGTCCAGATGTCTGCTCGCACCTGCACCCGCCCCGGATCGTCGCCCCGGGCCAGCATCGCCCGAGTGAATCGGCGCAGCCGTTCCCGCGCCGAGAGGGTGACATCCTCCAGTTCGCGCATCTGCTCGTCCAGATAGGAGGCGTCGTCGGCCAGGAGAGCTAGCAACAGCTCCTGCTTACCGGTGAAGTAGACGTAGAAAGCGCCTTTGCTGACTCCCGCCTGCTCACAAACGTGATCTACGGTCAAGTCCCGATAGCCCCGCCGACCCGCGCATTCCCACGCGGCCGTGATCAGCCGCTGGCGCCGCTCCATACGAGCCGAAGCAGCAATCTTGGGCATCTGTGCAAACGAGTGTAGCGACAGTTGGAGCCGCGAGAGGAGGATCGCGGGCTTGCCCTCAACCGCCCGCTGTGACCGCAGTTCCTTTGGCTGGGAACCGCGATCCGCGGCCTTCCAGCACGGCATCCCGGCCACGCAGGATGCGGCCCCCCGTAGCGGCGATCAGGCGGGCCGCTTCGGGCCCGCCACCCGACCAGCTCGCCACATACCCGAAGCTGTAGTCCGAGCTGTCCACTCCGAGCTCTTGACAAACCAAGTAGGCGACGCTCTCCGCCTCCAGTTCAGCCAGGGCTCGGGAGCCCTGGAACTCCGGCCCGTGGAGCACCGCGTGCGCCAGCTCGTGGGCCAGGGTCTTGAGCTTATGGACTGTTGGTAGGTCGTCCCTGACCCTGATCCGACGAAGTGCGTGCGAACAGTCTCCATTCCGGCTGCCCCAGAGCCGGGTGAACTGGACCTGGAACTCAAGCTCCCAGGCCCGCTCCGCCAGCTGGGCTAGCTCCGCTGCAGATCCTTCCCCCATCAGGGTGACCACGGGCTGGGGCAGCTCCTTCCCGTCGGTCTGAGTGACGTCAAATACGCGAGCGACTCGGAAGCTCAGGACGGTCGGTGGTGGCGTCTCCTCCTCGGCGCTGCTTTCCCTCACCGTGAAGCAGGGAGCCAAGATCCGGATCGCCCGCTCCCCCTGGCGCACCTGGCGGCCGAGTTGGAGCCAGCTCCGATAACCAGCCACCAAAGTGGCGTCCGGTCGTTGCTGCAATATCAGGACCTGGTTTTGAAAGCTGTAGCGATGGAACCGTCCGCTGGTCCTCAGCCAGCTCGACCAGGCTGCCGAGGAGGTCAGGTCCAACACCCCCTGGGTCAGTTGACTGAGCAGCTCAGCCTTGGTGTGGCGTGCTTCGCTCGAAGGCGGCGCCACCTGGCGGGGCATGGATGTGGTGGCCACGCCCAGCTAGTCCGGCTACTGGCCCTGCCCGGGGCCGGTGCGGCGCTCCGGTCAGTCTTCGATCAGGATACGGAGGCCCCGGTAGGCTGCTCGCAGCCGGGCGGAGACCGATCGAGAATCACTCCCGTGGGCGAAGATGAAACCGAGATACCGGTCTCCTTCTGGTAGCGGCACGATCCGTCCGCCCAAAGGCACAGAGACCTCGACCCCCTCGACGCCAGGCAGGCCAACCACTTCGTCTCGCCCATCTATTGAAACGAGTGTCCCGGCCCGAGGGATCGGCATCATCATCACCCCTCGGGTCTGGCCCTCCAACCGCAGGTCGCCGGGATCCTCGCCGAGAGCGGAAAGCAGCAGGATCTCCTCAAGGCTTCGGCCCGATCTGAAATGAAGTACCGCTGAGCAGCGGCCCCCAATCGACCGGGAGGCCAGGTCGATCACGACTGGCCGGCCGCCCCCGAGTCGAAGCTCGGCGTGAATCGGACCATCGGTGAGGCCGATGGCCCGAGTTGCCGCCTGGACTGCATCGCCTACCTGAACCAATTGACCTTCCGGCAGCTCCGACGGCACCGTGTAAATCGTCTCCTCGAAGAAGGGCCCGTCCAGAGGTTCAGGCTTGTCGTAGACCGCGAGAACTGCCAGGGCTCCGTCGAAGAGCAGACCTTCGAGCGCCACCTCCGGGCCGGCCACGAACTGTTCCACCAGCAGTGAGACGTCCTCCGGGAAGTTGCCGCAGTCGGGATCAACCGTCAGCGCTCGGCGGATACGGGAGCCTGCCTCGAGCAACTGGGCGCCGTCCTCCACCCTGATCACCCCTCGACTGGCCGCCTGATCAAGAGGCTTCACCACAGCGGGGAACTCCACCGGACCAGGTGCTTCACCCTCAGTCCAGAGCCACCACCTCATCTGATCCACCCGGCCCGCTTGGAGAAGCTCTCGTAAAAGCAGCTTGTTTCGGGTGGCGGCCACCGCCTCCACCGGACTGCCACGCCGACCCAAGCGCGCCGCGATGTGGACCGCCGCCAAAACCGCGCCATCGTCGACCGGGACCACGGCGTCAATCTGCCACCCGTGTGCCCGGTCGGCGACTAATTGGGCTGCCGCCGCCGGGTCATCCAAGTCAACCACCAGTTCCTGTGCGGGGTACAGATGGCCGAGGGTCGACCCCTCCTCACTGGCCACCACCACCTCCAGCTCCAAGCGTCGCGCGGCCTCGAGAAAGGCCCTGGCGCGGTAGGTCCGGGTGGGAAGGATCAGCAACACCCGCCTCAGCATAGCCTCAGACTAGAGCGATGCAGCCGCAATCCACGGGCAAGTTGCCGAGCCTCGATTTGAACGAGCACGCGGCGGGCCGGATTCGGGGCTTCCGCGAACGCCAGGGCCATCCCGACGCCTGGGTCTCAGTCGCGCCGGGGGGTCTGCAGGGCGAGCGGCTAACCTTCGCGTTCGCCCTGGTCGAGCCGGGCGAGCTGAAGCCGGACGAGATCCTGGTAGAAGGGGCGCCGGACATACTCTTCGTCGCCCCTCGGGTGATCTCGCGGCACGTGGTTGGGTCTCAAGTTACAGCCGACCAAAGCACTGGGGCCCTCAGCTTGGAGACGGGGTACAACCCCGACGAGGATCCCCTGGCCCAAGCGGTTCAGCAGATGCTGGACACCGAGATCAACCCGGCCGTCGCCGGACATGGCGGATACATCGGCCTGCTCGACATCGCCGACGGGATCGCCTACGTACAGATGGGTGGGGGATGCCAGGGTTGCGGACTGGCCGAGGTCACCCTCTCTCAGGGGGTGCGGGGGGCCATCGTGGAGCGGTTCCCCGAGATCGTGGAGGTGGTTGACACCACAGACCACGCCTCGGGCACCAACCCCTACTACGAACCCTCCAAGAAGTAACCGGTCGACCTTTCAGGGTCGGTCGTCGGACACCTGGCCAAGGACGGCGCCGGCCACGACTCCCAGCGGTTCGGCCACGGCTCCGGCCGCAATCTCGAATTGGGCCGCGTCAGTGGCACGGTGACGCTCGGCGATGCGATGGGCCTCGGCCAGCAGCTGCAACCGCTCCTGGAGGCGATCGACTGCGTCCAGAGCCGCCACCGACAGCTGACTCGTCTCGGCGTCCTCAAGATGGGCAACCGAATCGATGGCGGCCGAGAGCAGAGCAGCAGCCTCTCCGCTGCGCTTCACCCCATCCGCTAGGCGATCCCGCTCCGGGTTGGTCAGCATGTGGAAACTAACGCCGCCGGGCCCGGCTCGTTTCGCAGCTCCCGGACTTCGGACTGATCTCCGGCGAGATCGAGACAAACCGAGCCGCTCCCGCCCTTACGAGAGGAGCGGCCACCGTGATCGGAACGGGAAGTGGAACAGCGCTTCTTAGGTGCATAATTTCGCCACGTGAACTTTCAATCAGGCGATGGACCTGTCGAGGGGCCGAGCGCCGTGACAGTAGACCTAGATGTGGTCGAGCAAGTACTCCGGCTGCAACCGCTCCTCCAGCGCACCCTCCGGGTGCCACTTCCTGACGAGATCAGCGCCCGTCTGGGAGCTGTGACCCCCCACCAGCTGGAGGCGCTGAGCCGACTTCCTCCAGCAGGGATCACCATGCACGAGTTCGCCGAAGCGGTCGGGATCAGCGGCGCCGCTGCCACTGCGTTGGCCAATCGGATGATTCGTCAAGGGCTGGCGAAGCGAAGCTACGATCCCAGCGACCGGCGCACTGTTTGGCTGGCGCCGACGATCAAGGGGCTGGAGACCGAGGAGGCGGTGCTGGAGTGGCGGCGCCGCTCCGTGGCGAAGGTGTTCGCGCGGCTTAGCTCGGCCCAGATCACCGCCTTCTTAGAGGTGCTCGGCACCCTGGCACAGCCTCTCCCCCGCTAGGACCCGACCCGCGAGCAGCTCCGCGCGCGTCGTAGCTACCGGATTCGAACACAAGACAGCGGAGCCCAGGTGGATGGCGCAATCAAGCGGCGAGAGCTGGTCCTGACGCAAGGGGTAAGCTCGAGATTCTGCCCGATGCCACAACTCGGAGCGTCGTGGGCTCGCCAGAGTTGCCCACGGCGGCCCGCATGCCCCGCAGGCCCCGGTGGACCAGCAGCTTGACCGCGCCCACGCTCCGGCCCATCCGCAGCGCGATCTCACTCAACTCCAACTCCTCGCCGTAGCGGAGCCACACGGCCGTCCGCTGGGACCGGGGGAGGCGTTCCGAGGCTCGCCACACTCGGCGGACCAGGTCCCTCGACGCGACAACATCAGCGGGGTCGGGGTCGGGATCGGCAAGTTGGTCCGCCTCCATCAGATCCAGGGCGGTCCGAGGACGCCGGTAGTGGTCAGCCACCTGATGGGAGGCGATCGTGTACAGCCAGGGCAAGGTGCTGGGACGGAGGGGTCGGTACCGGGCGAGTCCGGCGACCGCCTTGCAGAAGACGTCAGCTGCCAGATCCTCGGCTTGGGCATGGGAACTCACTCGGGCCCGTGCATAACGAAAGATCGTCTGATAGTGCTGCTCATACATCACTGCTGCATCGATCGGTTCTCCACCGGAGCCGGCAATCGGCGCACGCAGCGTGCTAGTCAGGGCTTGGTCTGCGATCAAGTTGGTCTCCTCGACACCGCGGAGTGGCCTGGCCCGGCACGATGCGGGTCGGGAGCAGCTCACCGTGAGCTATCAAACACCGTGGATTCTTGGCGAATCTTGCAGGCGGTTGATCAGCGTGGACCCGCTTTTTATCAGTCGGCTGTCCGACCGTGCGCCGTCGCGCTCCCGCGATTTAGGTGGCAT
>JBAWFE010000006.1:0-1754 GCA_049591595.1 Candidatus Dormiibacterota bacterium | reverse complement strand
GCCTGGTGCTGACCGCGGTTCGAGACAATGAGATCGCGGCCCGGAGCGTGGGGAGCAAGGTCGGGCGGGCCAAGCTGGTCGTTTATCTGGTGTCGTCGGCGGGATGCGCCGCGGTTGGAGCGGTGATCGCCATCAGCCAGCTCGACGTCCAGGCCGTCAACGTCTTCAACATCCAGTGGACCGCCTACATGATCTTCGCGGTCCTGATCGGCGGGATGGGCTCCATCGAGGGCCCGCTCATCGGCGCCATCATCTTCATCGTGCTCCAGCAGACGTTGTCTCAGTTCAATGGCTGGTATCTGGTACTGGTGGGAGCCCTGGCGATGGTGGTGGCGATCTGGGTGAGGGGCGGGATCTGGGGGTTCTGGACCGATCGCAGCAGCTTCCGAATCTTTTCGGTGGGCTACTTCCTGCACCAGAAGCCACCGGAAGATGAAGGCCCACCGCCCGGTCTCGGTCCGAGCCCCCGACAAGACCGGCGAAAATGGCTTCGTCGGCTTCGACCACGGCCCAGCTGAATGTCAGGCCGGCGCTCGGCCAATCTCTTCGACCATTAGGAGCCAGAGCATGAGCAGCACCCGCGGTCTTCTCATCGGTGCGGAAGAAGTCCAAGCCCAAGATGGATCGACCTTTTCTGACACCGACCCGTTCACCGGCGACCTGGTGTCCACCCTGGCTGCCGGCAAGCCGGCCGATGTGGATAGGGCCGTGGCCAGCGCCGACCAGGCCTTCCCCAGTTGGTCCCAGAGCTCACCGGCGGAGCGTCGCGGAATCTTCCTCAAGGCCGCGGATCTATTGGACGCCAAGGCCCAGGAGTTAGCCGGCGCCATGACCGCGGAGACCGGAGGCACCTTCGTCTGGGGGATGTTCAACTCAGGTTTCGCCTCCAGCATCCTGCGGGAGGCAGCGGCCGCGGTCACCTTCCCCTTGGGCCAGGTACTGGCCACCGACACCCCGGGAGCGCTCTCCCTGGCCATCCGCCAACCGAGCGGGGTGGTGGCGGCGTTCGCGCCCTGGAACGCCCCCCTGATCCTCGGGATCCGGTCGATCGCCATCGCCATTGCCATGGGCAACACCGTGGTCATGAAGCCGAGCGAGCAGGCTCCTTTGACCTCGGGACTGCTGTTGGCAGACATCTTCCGGGAAGTGGGACTTCCAGCTGGGGTCTGCAACGTGATCACCAACGACCCCAAGGACGCGGCCGTGATCGCCGAGACTCTCATCGCTGACCCCCGTGTTACCAGGGTCAGCTTCACCGGATCGACTCGAGTCGGTCGGATCATCGGCGAACTGGCTGCCCGCAACCTCAAGCCGGCGGTGCTGGAGCTGGGCGGCAAGAACTCTCTGATCGTGCTCGACGATGCCAACCTGGACTATGCCACCCAAGCGGTGGCCTTCGCGGTTTACATGAACTCGGGACAGATCTGCATGTCCGCTGACAGGGTGATGGTGCAGCGCAAGGTCGCTCCGGAGTTTTTGGCGCAGCTCTCCCAGCGCGCCTCGAGCCTGCCCGCGGGCGACCCCCGGGAGCCGCATACGGTAGTCGGACCGCTCATCAATGAGGCAGCCGCCCAGCGGGTCTCGGCCATCGTTGGGGAGGCGGTAGCAGCCGGCTCCCGGCTCGAGACCGGGGGCAGCGCCCCCCAGGGTGCCCTGCTGGCGCCGACCGTTCTGAGTGCGGTCAAGGACGATATGCGAATCGCCAGTGAGGAGATCTTCGGTCCCGTCTGCACCGTGGGGGTATTCGACGACGA
>JBAWFE010000005.1:0-4539 GCA_049591595.1 Candidatus Dormiibacterota bacterium | reverse complement strand
TCATCTCCGGAGGCACGGTCCCGTTCGTAGTGAACGGAGCTCTGTTCACCAGCGCCTCGCACATCGTTCCCAGCCACGCGCTGGTGGCCGCGGCGTTTCTGATGGTGGTGCTGGCGGAGGCCGGACGGCTCCCCATCGACAACCCCAACAGCTCCCAGGAACTGTCAATGATCGAGTCCTCACGACTCTTCGAGTTCTCTGGGCCAGACCAGGCGCTGATGGAGTGGGGCGGGTTCATGAAGCTCTTCGTGCTCTTGATCGTCTGGCTCAACGTACTGGTTCTGCCGCTCGGGTTGGCCGATGCCCTGACCGTCCCGGCGTTCCTGCTGGCGATCCTCACGCTGGCGGCGAAGATGCTGGGCGCTGCCGTCCTGCTCGTGGGCATCGAGTCGGCGCTGGCTAAGATCCGCATCTTGCGTGTCCCCGAATACCTGGGAGGCAGCTTTGTGCTCGCTTTCCTGGGCCTGGTTCTATACACGGTGGGACGCTAATGGTCCGGTCGGCGTGCCAGTCGGGGGGATTGCTGAGTGCTGGCTGAAGTGATCCTGGCTGCCCTGATTCTGCTGGTCACGTTTGCCTTCATCGTGACGCGTCAGCTGCGCGCAGCGGTCTCCGCATACGCGGTTCAGTCTTGGCTCCTAGGCGGAGTGGCCATCGCGCTGTTCGCCGATTCTGGATTGATTGAGTTACTGCTTTTCGGGCTCCTGACCATCGCCATCAAAGGGGTCATCGTGCCTCAGATCCTGCGCCGACGCACCGCGTTCGGACTAGCTAGCAGAAGAGAGACCAGCTACTACGTCCGTTTCCCGACCGCGCTGCTCATCGGTGCCGCGCTGACCCTCACCGGATTCATCGCCGCCACTAGGATTCCTTATCCCCATCAGCTCCTACCGGAGTCAGTACTGGGGATCGCTTTGGCCGTACTCCTTCTGGGCTTGTTCACCACTACCGCGCGCCGTGACGCCATCCTCCAGGTCGCCGGACTTTTGGCGGCGGAGAACGGACTCCTTTTGGTGGGGCTGGTGCTGGCACCCGGTCTCAGCCTCTTGATCGAGTTCGCGATCGTGCTGGACGTCCTCATCGCCGTGCTGGTCATGGGCTTCCTGGTGGCGCGCATGCACCAAGAGGTCGCCAGTACGGACACGTCAGAGCTCACCCGGCTGCGCGGATGACCAACTCGACGCTATTGCTATGCCTGCTGGCGGTGCCGATGCTGACCGCGGTGGCTAGCGTCTTGGTCCGCCAGGACAGCACCCGCTACCTACTGGTCGTGCCCAGCTCGCTCATAACCATGGGGTTGGCGCTGACGCTGATCGCACGGCTGCTCAGCCACGGACCGATACGAGCGCTGGGCGACTGGCTTTATCTGGACGACTTCAGTGCCGTTGTGCTGCTGGTGGTGGTTATTGTCTCGGCGCTCGCGGGCGCCTACTCGATTGCCTACTTTCGCTCGCCTGAGCAAGGTCACGTGCTTCGGAGCGGCGAGCTACGCAAGTACCTTTCACTCTTTCACCTCTTCACCTTCACCATGGTGGTCGCCTGCGTGTCGGGCAATTTGGCGCTTCTCTGGACCGCGGTGACGGCCACCACTTTTGCCTCGGCTCCACTGGTCGACTTCTACGGATCCCGAGAGCCCCTCGAAGCGGCCTGGAAGTTCCTCATCCTGGCGGTCGCTGGGGAACTGATTGCGCTCCTCGGCTTTCTCCTCCTATATGCGTCGGGAATCGCCGCCCTCGGCTCCGCCTACAACTTCTCCATTCCGACCTTGGGCGCCGCGGGCGCGCACTTGTCACCATCGCTGGCTGGACTGGGCTTCATGCTGGTGCTGGTCGGGTTCGGCACAAAAGCTGGCCTGGCGCCGATGCACACATGGCTGCCCGATGCCCACAGTCAGGCACCTGCGCCGGTGTGCGCGATGCTGTCCGGCGCCGAGCTGAACTGCGCCATGCTGGCAATCGTCCGCGTCCTATCCTTGGCCACTCCGTCCGCCGGTGGGCGTTCCGGAGAGCTTCACGCGGCGATGCTCGGATTTGGCTTGCTCTCGATGACCGTTGGCGTAGTTTTCCTCATATCGCAACGCAACTTCAAACGCCTGTTGGCCTACTCATCGGTGGAGCAGATGGGCCTGATCGCCGCTGGATTTGGGATCGGAGCGCCACTTGCCATCGTGGGAGCTTTGCTCCAGATGCTCACGCACAGCCTGGCCAAGACTCTGATGTTCCTCAGCGCTGGCAATCTGCTGCTGCGGTTTCGGACCACCAGCATCGCCGAGGTCCGAGGTGTAGTGCGCGTGGCTCCCGCGACCGCGGTGCTAGTGATTGTTGGCGCCCTGGCGATCGGAGGAGCGCCACCTTTCGGTCTCTTCGTCTCTGAGTTCTCAATTGTCCGGGGCGCCCTGGGACAGCCCAACTGGGGCTCCGGTGCGCTCATCGCGGCTCTTCTTCTGATCGGGTTCATTGCCCTGGTGGCGCCTTTCAGCCGGATGACCTTTGGCGAGGGGAATGCCCAGCCATCGGATACCCGGTCCGAACTTGGTCTCCCGGTGCTCGTTCCGGGATTCGTTGTGTTGGCTGCCCTGCTCATCCTCGGGGTCTGGATTCCAGGTCCTCTCCATGCCCTGCTGTTGGGGGCCAGTCGCGTGGTCAGTCGATGAGCGGAGCACTCGAGCACTTGGCGTCGCAGGTGGGACTAGAACTGCGCTGGCGAAGCGGGGACGAAGCCAGCGCCGACTGCCCAGAGAACGCGTTCCGAGATCTGGTAATCGCGCTGGCGCGCACCGCCACTCTCTCTGACCTGTTCGCCACCACCACGCCGACGACCCCTCCCCAGCTGACTGCGGTTTTGCAGGTGCGGGAGGATCCGGCTTGGCTGCTGCTGTCAACCGAGCTTTCGATGATGGCATTCCCCTCGCTAACCGCCGAGTTGCACGCCGCCAGCTGGTACGAGCGGGAAATCTTCGAGATGCACGGGCTCGAGCCGGTGGGTCATCCCGTCCCCGGCCCTCTACGCATCCATGACTGGCCGGGAGTTAAGTGCCCTATGCCGAACGGGCCACCCAACCCGGTCAGACCTCCCAGTTCGTCGCCTGCCACCCAGCGGCGGGCTGTAACCGGACAAGGAGTGTTTCAGCTTCCTCTCGGACCCGTGCGAAGCGGCCCGCAGGAGTCGGCCGAGTTCCTCTTCTCGTCCGGCGGCGAGGACATCGTGGAGGTGGACCTCAGGCTCGGGTTCAAATACCGGGCAATCGAACACCTCGCCGAAGGTCTGCCGGGGGATCGGGCCATTCAGCTGGCCGAGCGGCTGGCGGGCACCTCGGCCTTTGCCAATGGACTGGCCTTCACTCGGGCGCTTGAGCGGGCGATTGGAGCCACGGTCAGCCCGGCCGCCGAGCATGCCCGCACTTTGCTAGCTGAGCTCGAGCGAATCCACAGCCACTTCGGGACGATCGGCCGACTGGCCGAAGCCACTGGGCTCTTGGTGGCCGCCGCCCAGTACGGGCTTCTGAAGGAGGAGGTGCTGCGCACGGACGGCCGACTCACGGGCCACCGCTACTTGCGGGGCGTGCTTCGAGTGGGCGGCTTGGAAGTCGCGCTGGCTGCTGGCGCCCGCGATCAACTCAGATCGCAAGTGGACCAGTGGCTGGAGCGATCGGAGGGCCTAGCACGGCTGTTGGAGCAGTCGTCCACCTTTGTCGACCGGCTCGACACCACCGCGATCCTGCTGCCGGACTACGCGGCGGAGCACAACTTGGTCGGCCCGGTGGGGCGCGCATCTGGAATAGACCGCGACGTGCGTCGGGACCATCCCTACGCGGCGTATGGAACTCTGGCATTTGACGTACCCACCGCGGCCCCAGGCGACGCCGCAGCGCGCTTTCAAGTGCATGTGGCTGAACTCGCACAGTCGCTCGCGATCATGAAGCAACTCTTGGACGGGTGGCCGCCCGAGGGAGGTCAGCCGGACCCTCCCATCTGGCACGCCGGTTCGTCGCTCGGGTGGGCGGAGTCGCCGGGCGGCGAGACTCTCCATTGGGTGGTAGTGGACCGGGACGGCCGCGTGCTTTCCTGGCGGGCGCGACCACCAGCAGTGGTCAACTGGCATCCCTACGCACATGCCTGTGGCAGCGGCAACAACCTCACCGACTACCCGGTGATCGAGGCGAGCTTCGCGATCTCGCCAGCGGAGTTCGACCGATGAGTCGCTGGATTGCGAGGGGATTGAAGTCCGGTATCCGCACCACTCGCTTCCCTGACCCCCAGGTCACAGGTGAAGAGGATGCGCCGTCGACGGTCCGGCTGCGCTGGCAGGGTCTTACCCCTGTTCAGGCTCTGGCTGCCGCGGAGCGGTGCCCCACCGCAGCGCTCGAAGCGAGCGGCACCGCGTTGGCCGGGGAACTCAGGTTCGATGCTGGTGCCTGCATTCTCTGTGGGCGCTGCACCCGTGAATTCCCGAGCGCCTTCACGCGAGTGGCCGATCCCAGAGTGGCGGTCGGTAACCGCGACCACCTGCGCACAACTCTTCAGTGGGGCGAAGGTGGGC
>JBAWFE010000004.1:0-18719 GCA_049591595.1 Candidatus Dormiibacterota bacterium | reverse complement strand
CCGCGCAGGGCAGCTCGGGCGCTCGGGAGAGGCGCGCATCGCAAGTAAGTAGCGGGACCGCCAGCGCCTGGGCCAGGGCGACACAGATGGCGTCGTAGAAGCTGAGGTTCTCACGGAGCGCCCACGCCGCCGTGGCCAAGCTCCTGGTCATCTCGTAGTGCCGGTCGATCAGGATCGATCCCCCCAACAGGAGTTCCAAGGCGGGATCAGCGCCAATCTCTCCCCGGAGCACTCGCCGTCGCAGGACGTTGCCGAGCTCGGCGTCGACTAGGTGGGGCGCATGGCAAACTTCGGATGCCAATCGCTGCCTCAGCTCTCGGGATCCCGGAGACGTCCCCAATACGGCGACCGTCAGCGCGGAAGCGTCGACCACCACCTCCACGACTGGTCTTCTGAGTCAGCGGCGCTCGGCCGCGAGGTCGCCGAGCAGCGCGGCTTCGGTCGGCTGGGGTCCGTTGTGGTGGCTCAATACGGCCTCGATCCGCTCCAGCGCCTCGGCTTTGGTCGGGCGCTCGGCCAAGTCCACCAGCTCGGCTCGTAGGTACGCCCCGAGCGATATCCCGGACCGGCGAGCTCGGCGGCGGAGGACTTCATACGAGTCTTCCGGTAGCTCACGTACCTGGACCGTTGCCATTGCGCTAATATAGCGCAAACGCGCCAGACTACTCATCAGGAACTCGCGGATCCGGCGGAGCTAGGAAATAGACGAGTCGACCGGGCCCGGCGGCGGTGCCAGGAGACGGTCAGGCGCTGGCTTTTAGCTCCACCACCGGGATGAGCCGCTCCGTCTTCTCCTGGTACTCGCCGAATCCAGGAAAGCGCGTCGCTTGCTCCGCGTAAATGCGGTCGTGCTCGGCGCCTTCGACGGGCACTGCCCGAGCTGAGTATGTCTCGGTGCCCAACTCCACCGTCACCGAGGGGTTCGTGAGTAGGTTGTGGTACCACCCGGGGTGCGTCGGCGCACCCCCCTTGGAGGCGAAGACGAAGCGACGTCCGTCCATCTCCAGATACATGATGGGGTTGACCCGAGCCTCTCCACTCTTAGCCCCGGTTGTGTGGAGAAGCAGCAGGGGCGCGCCTTCGAAATTGCCTCCGACCTTGCCGTTGTTGGTTCGGAACTCCTCGATCACCCCGGAATTGAAGTTATTGGGATCAAAGCTCATGCGCCACCTCATCTAACTGGTCCTACTTCGTTCGATGCTAGCACCGCCTGATGGTTGCTCAGGTGCCATGGTCACGGCAGTCGGGGCGGTGATCCGAGTCGATCTCGCCTGAGACTCGAGATGGCTCGGTCGGGGGAGGCCGGAAGGTCTGTCGGGGCAGCAAACTTCGGCTGCTCTCAGTTAGCCCAACCCAGGAGGGACCAGGATGACCGCAACACCGTCGACCCGCCACTCCGACACCTCCGACATGCGCTTCCCTCACGGCCTATTCCGCACCGTCTTCTCCGAGGCCCCGGGATTGATTGATGCCACCGCACCGGGAGACCGGGAACGGACGTCGCACCTGGGTTCCCTCTATGAGAACGTGCTCGCCTTCCTCCGCGCCCACCATGGCGCCGAGGATGAGCTGCTATGGCCGCTCCCGCGGGAGCGCGCCCCGGAACAGAAGGCGCTGCTCGACCGGATGGAAAACCAGCACCAGGCGGTTGATGAGGTGACGGCGGCAACCGAGAAGTCGATCGCCGCATATAAGGACGCTCCATCCTCGGCCCGGGCCCAGGAGCTGGCGGCGAGCCTGCGTCGCCTTGGCGCCGAGCTCGACGCACACCTAGTAGAAGAGGGGCAGGAGATCCTGCCACTCGCGGCCGTGACCGTCTCCCAGGAGGAGTGGGGTCAGATGCCCGGTTGGGTAGTGCAGCACTTCCCGGGCGACAAGTTCTGGCTCATCGCTGGCCTTCTCTTCGAGCAGATGACTCCGGACGAGGTGGAGCTCACGCTAGCCCACCAGCCCCCGGCGCTGCAGCAGATGTGGCGGGACGCTGGTAAGCGAGACTGCCGTCAATTCATGACAGCGCTGCGCTCCCGGTCGGGGTGAGGGCGTACTCGAGGAGAGCGCCCCTATCTTCAGCTCGGGATCGCTTTCGCGTGGCCGAGACTCCGGCCACGGGAGAGCGACTCCACTGTCAGCCGGATCGGAGAGTGTGGAGACAGATGCCCCCCTTAGCCTCGTAATGAGCAGTTTCCGCCGAGGCCCGTTGAGACCCGTGATCCACCGACTCGCCGTCGGTCGCGGTGATTGTCTGGGCCGGCGATCGGGCGGTTGTTACATTGCCAACGGCTCGTGAGGATGCCCGCGACCGCGCTGCCACCGCGCCTCCACACATGGTACGGAACCGCAGGTATGTCCGCTTCGTTGGATGGCAGCACGCTCCTCACAACGATCGCTGCAAGCAGCATGACGCGCGCGGTATGGATGGCCGGCAGCTCCGATCAGGTCGCCGAGGTCTTCACCACGTCACCATGGTGGTCTGCAAGGAAGTAGAACTCCATAAGGGCGATTGAGTTGGCTGAATCGCAAGCGCTCGTTCTTGGAGCTGTCGACGTGCGGTGACTTCCCAGGGACGACTGGAACTTGGTCCGACCTCTGGCGCCGTACCTACGCCTCAACAGCAGCGGCGCCAGCACGCTGCCTCGCGAGTAGGCGCGTGCCGTCTCTCCCCTGCTACGATTGAGTGAAGGTGGGTGGCGGAACACGTCACTTGGGGACAGAACCACAGCACGGGTACGCGTAGGTTGCCAGGGTTCGTTCCTCGCACTCGGTGAGATACATAGAGGCGTCGAGAAGCCGCTCAAATGCCTGAGCCAATCGTAGGTCAAGTCGACGGGCTGGCGGTGCCCCGGTTCGCGGGTCTCGCCACATTCGCGCGCCTTCCGTACATTGATCGCGTCCCGGGGTTCTCAATAGCCGTCGTCGGTATCCCCTTTGACGCTGGCACGACGTACCGCCCGGGCGCGCGCTTCGGTCCGGCCCACATCCGCGAGGCATCACGGCTTCTCAAGCCCTACCACCCCGAACTTGACAGCGCGCCGTTTGCTACCCAACAGGTCGTCGATGCTGGCGATATCGCGTGCAACCCGTTCGACATCGGCACCGCCATTGGGCAGATTCAAGCGGGAGGAACGAGCGTCCTAGGCGACGGCCGTCGATTTGTGGCGCTGGGAGGGGATCACACCGTCGCGTTGCCGCTTCTCCGCGCGGTTGCCAGTAAGGTCGGACCGGTCGCTCTCGTTCACTTTGATGCACACCTGGACACTTGGAACACATACTTCGGCGCGCCATATACCCACGGGACACCATTCCGCCGAGCGGCCGAAGAGGGACTGTTTGCCAATGAACGGTCGATCCACATTGGCATCCGTGGCTCACTCTACGCGGCGACCGACCTGTCAGATGACGAGGGTTTGGGCTTCCAGATTATCCCGGCCAGTGACTTTGACACCGTCGGGACACCAGCGGTGGTAGCCCGCATCCGGGAGCGGGTCGGAGACTCGCCCGTGTATATCTCCATCGACATCGACGTTCTCGATCCCGCACACGCCCCGGGCACAGGGACTCCTTCGGTCGGAGGTTTGAGCTCAAGAGAACTACTCGCGACCCTCAGGGGGCTGCGTGGCCTGCCACTCGCGTCGGCGGATGTCGTGGAGGTCTCACCGGCCTACGATCACGCCCAGCTCACGGGAGTCGCGGCAGCCGAGGTAGTGTACGAACTAATCACGCTTATGGGGGTAGATGGCCGAGGACCAGCCTAACCCGCTCCTCAGGGAGCCACAATCAGTCGATTCCGCGAATTTCACCAATAGACAGGGGGTGGTACAAGTGAGCACTGAGACTGCGACTCCGGCCGGAACCGACACCGGCAGACTGATCGAAGGCCACAGCATCGACTTCATTCCGGAGTCCGAGCGCCACGGCAAGCCAAGGAACCTGTTCTTCATTTGGTGGTCGTCCAACATGCAGATGACCACCGTGCTTACCGGCATCATCGCCGCCGCGCTCGGTCTGTCGTTCCCCTGGGCCGTCGTCGCGATTGTCATCGGCCTGGTGGTTGGTGGAGTGGTGATGTGCTTGCACAGCTGGCAAGGGGCGCGACTCGGTCTGCCTCAACTTCAGCAGTCCCGGGCCCAGTTCGGCTTCATCGGAGCTATCGCGCCAGCAGCGGTTGCAATCTTCATGTATGTAGGTTTTTTTGCGACCAGTAACCTCCTCGGGGGGCAGGCGATTTCGGACGGACTGCCGGCAATCCCGCTCTCTGTAGGTGTTATCTTCTGCGCTGTGGCGACCGTGGTCCTCGCTGTGTTTGGATACGACGAGATCCACCGTTGGGCTCGGTGGTGGGGGTACCTGTTCCTGGTTGTTTTCCTGGCTTTTACCATCAGTTTGTTCACGCGTGGATTGATTCCCACCAAAGTGTGGAACTTCGGTCCGCTCGCCGGGGGCCCTTTCGTCCTGATGATATCTATCGCCGCGGTGTGGATAATTTCGTACGCCGTCTACGCCTCGGACTACAGCCGGTACCTGCCCCGAGGGGCCTCCGCTGCGGCATCGTTCTGGTACAGCTACGCTGGGGCCGTGATCTCTTCGGGATGGCTTTTGGCACTGGGAGCGCTGCTCGGCGTCATCATGCCCAAGGCGATCAGTGACACCGTCGGCGTGACGCTGCACCTGGTCGGCCCCGTCGCAATTCCCATGATGGTGGTGATCGCCCTCGGAGTGATTTTTGTCGACGCCCTCAATGTGTACGGAGCGTCGCTGTGTCTGCTCACCATCACGGAGCAGCGCCGGCGGTTATTGGGGACCGGCAGATCGGCTCGAGTGGGAGTGATCGTGGCGATCTCGGTCATCGCTGTGGTAATCGGAATCGTCGGCTCGGCGTCGTTCTTGACCAACTACTCGAACTTCTTGTCGTTCCTCTTCTACTTGATCATGCCCTGGAGCGCCGTGAATCTCGTGGACTTCTACATCATCCGTCACGGTGACTACCAGCCCAACTGGTTCTTCGATCCCAAAGGACCGTACAGCGGCGTCGCGTGGAGCGCCCTCCTGGCTTATTTGATCGGCATCGCCTGCGAGGTCCCTTTCATGAGCACTTCCATCTACGAGGGTCCTGTCGCACGAATGTGGGATGGAGCCGACATCTCGTGGATCGTTGGACTGTTGGTCGCCGGTTGTGTGTACTTCGTCTGTGCCAAAGCAGGGCTGGTCCCGGTCGGTCCTGCGAGTCGACCCGGCGGACCAGCAGCGAGTGAGAATTCCTAGCCGGTGAGCGCTCAAAGTGACGGCCCCGAATCCGACCGGCGCTCGCCGCCGGCCGGATCGATTGAACAGGTCCTGCTGCCGGCCCGCACGGCGGCGATCGTGGAGTTGCGTCGTGGTGCTCAGATGGAGATAGTCGACGTCGAGGGGAAACAGGTTGCTGATCTCGTGGCCTTTGTCCTGGACGACTTCACTGAGTGGCTATCTCCCGCCCACACCCGGGGATCTTTCCAGTCACTCCGGTTCCGGGTCGGTGGAGAGCTGGTGTCGAACCGTCGTCGGCCACTGTTTCGCGTCGTAGAGGACCGCGTCGGTGTACATGACCTTCTGTTCGCCATGTGTGACGAGGCGCGCTACCGGCAGGACTATGGCCTCACCGACCATGCGAACTGCCGCGACAACCTGGCCGCCGCCTACGCCCCCTGGGGGTTCGCTGGGTGGCAGATACCAGACCCAGTCAACGTCTTCCAGAACTCCCCCGTCGACGAGCGAGGTGGCATCGCGAGCTCGGAGCCGCTCAGCAACCCAGGTGATCGCCTGGTATTGGATATCTTGGTGGATGTGCTGGTTGGCGTTTCCGCCTGCCCGCAGGATCAGAATCCCTGCAACGGATGGAATCCCACGCCGATTCTTCTCCAACTGCACCATCTCGGGATTGCCTAGTAAGAGATGGCACACCACGAGCCTCGTGGCGCCCCGGAACGGCTGGATATGCCGTTCACCGGCATCGCTTCCTTTCTGAGAGCGCCGGTTTGGACGGAGTTGAACTCGCTCGACGCGGATATCGCCGTGTTCGGGATACCCACCGACGAGGGATCGCCGTTCATGCCCGGCTCGCGCTTTGGCCCGCGGGCCTTGAGGGAGCATTCGCTGCGATTTGTAAACAGCGAACCAGGCTACTACGACCCTCAGCGAAGGCGCAGTTATCTAGGTGATGACCTGGCTCGCAAGCGGCTGGTCGACGTCGGGGACGCCGACATACTTCCCACGAACGTGGTTGGGACGTTCGCAAATGTGACTCGAGACGTGAGGACCATCCGCGACCGAGGAGCTCTGATCGTGGCTCTCGGGGGTGACCATGCGATCACTTACCCGGTGGTCCGGGGCCTGGAGGAGCCTTGCCACATCATCCACTTTGATGCCCACCTAGACTACATGCCGTTCGTGCATGGACTGGAGTACACCAACCAGCACGCATTTCGGCAGATCAGAAAGTTGGCTTCGGTCCAGAGCCTGACCCAAATCGGTATCCGCAGCATCCGTAACACCGAGCGGATGCTGGCAGACTCCCTCAACGACGGCAACCGCGTGATCACCATGGAGGAGTTTCGACAGGCGCCTAGGGACGCCATCTCATGTTCGGTGCCGGCGGGCGCGGCCTGCTACGTGAGCATTGACATCGACGTTTTGGACATGCCTTTAGTGCCGGGCTGCGTCTCGGCGGAGCCAGGGGGTATGACGTATGCGGAGCTGCGAGATGCGCTGACCCAGGTGGCCCAATCTGCACGGGTGATCGGATTTGACCTAGTGGAGGTCAACCCCCTGCTCGACGTGAAGACCGGCATCACGGCCTACCTGGGAGCCCACACGGTGATCGAGTTCCTGGGAGCCATTCGAGAGAGCTGAGTCCCGACGGTGCTGCAACGCCTCGCGGGGAAGTCCGATCCCACACGCTCGGGTAGAGGCGTCGCCGCCGGCGCGAACGCCCGGCCACAGGAACTTCCCCGCTGCTCGGGGCTTGGTCTGGAGCTACGGTCCGGCCTGGCTCCGCAGATAGCTCAGCCGGCGCCGGTACGCCTCCTCGTCGATCTCGCCCCGGGCGAAGCGGCGCGCCAGGATCTGCTCGGGCCCAAGATGCCGTCCCTGGCCCTGGCCCTGAAAGAAGCGCCGTCGGCGGGAGAACATCAATATGCGCATCCCCAGACTCACGACCATAAGCACGACCAGGATCCCGATGATCCAGCCACCCCCGCCGAAGGGGCCGCCGAAGAGCCAGAAGAAGAACACCTCAGACTCGCCTGTGACTTCGCTTGGAGCTCAGCATGGCTGCAGGATAACCCGACTTGGTCCAACCAAAGCCGGGGACCTGCTGAGAGTCTCTGAGAAGCCAAAGGGCCACCCCAGACGGCGGCGTGCCACCTCGACAAGGCCCAGGCAGGACCGCCGATCTCTGGAATTCATAAGAGCTTCGTGTTGCGATCAGCCCCGCGTCCTGGTCCACCAGGCCGGTCTGTGCCCGGTGGCCATTCCCCCGCTGGCGGCAAACTCAAACTCGAGTCCGCGATCGCGGAGCTTGTGAAGATGGGGCTCGAGCTCGGGCGCGGCAACTACCCAAAGAACACCCCCGGTCTGGCGGTTGTCCACGACGGAGAATCCCTGGGAGCGCAGGAAGTCAGCCGAAGTGACCTCGCCGGATCCTGGTCGATCATCCTTGCCGTTTGCCGGCTCCGCGGCTGCCTTCGCTCCCTTTACCGGGATCCAGGAGGGAGTCTCAGCACCTCCAGCATTGGCGGAACTGCCGTGCTTCCACTTGAGCAGAAGCGTCTGGTCGTAGGCCTCCCGCTGGACGGGGTCGTTGAGGATCCGGAAGGCGTTGTTGATGGCCGCCATCCGCTTGTGGCCGGCTTTGTCCTGATTGCGATCAGGGTGCCACTTCTGCGCCTGCTGGCGACGTCCCCGCTTCAGGTCGGCCGCGGAGGCGCTCATGGTCAGCCCCAGGAGGGCATACAGATCATCGTCAGCGGTTCCTTCCGAATAGCGCACCCGGGTAAGTTTGGGGGATTGGTCGGCCATCTCTCAGTACGGCAAGGACACTGTTCGGAAACACCTCGGCAACTGAGAGGATCTACTTCACCAGCTCCGTGTGGAGATCTCGTCTGGGATCCGCCTCCCGGCTCTATCTGCAAGTGGACGCCTCAGCGCTGGCGGCGGCCACCTTCCAGTTGCGAGATCCTCAAGATGCAGGCCGCCAGAATCGAGTTCTGCCCGGTCAAACGAGCGCCAAAACGAGGCCGCCCCCAGGCTCAGCTAATCGGCAGAATGGCAGGCGATGAACTCGACTGTGAGCCGACCGACCACCCTATTTCTGGGCTGCGAACCGAACGTCCTGTGTGACGGCTTGGGTTGGATCGTCGAAGTCGGAGCTGAGGCGCGCCGGTCGGCGCCGCCCGGCACCAGGGTGGTCGAGCTGGAGGGGAGCACTCTGCCCGGCTTGGGCGACGCACACATTCATCTTGATGAGTTGGTTTTGCTCCGAGTGGGACTCGACCTTCGTCAGACCTCATCGATGGCGGAGGTGCTCGACCAGGTACGGGGTGCTGCCCGGTCCATCCCCCAAGAGCAGTGGATCGTCGGCGGAGGGTGGAACTACAGTGGCTGGCCCACGCCTAGCTTGCCGAGCCGGCACGATCTGGACGAGGCCGGCGGTGGTCGGCCAGTTCTGCTCGCTAGCAAGGACGAGCACTCCGTCTGGGTCAGCAGCTCAGCTCTGCGCCTGGCAGGGATTGGCAAGTCGACCCCAGACCTCTCAGACGGGGTGATCGACCGTGGCCCAGACGGAGAGCCCAACGGCATCCTGCGGGAGGCCAGAGAGCTGTTTGCCGGATTGCTGCCACGTCCTGATCGGGTCCAATACGCAGAGCTGCTGGCCTCGGTGCTGGCCGAACTGGCTGGTCTCGGCCTGTGCGCGGTCCACACCATGGACCCCCCAGAGACACTCTTCGCGCTTCAACGAATGAGAGCTGCGGGTCGACTGCCGCAGCGGGTGGTGGTCAACCTTCCCCACTCCCACCTCGGGGCTGCAGAAGAGCTGGGAATCCGGACCGGCTGGGGAGATGACCGTCTCAGGGTCTGGGGGATAAAGGCGTTCCTGGACGGTTCGCTGGGAAGCCGCACCGCGGAGATGCTGGACGGGTCAGGCGTCGCCCGCATCCGAGACCCCGAACTGGAGGAGTTGATCCGACGCTGCCAGACGTCCGAACTCAATCTCTGTCTGCACGCGATCGGAGATGGGGCAGTGCATCGGGCGGTGGTGGCGCTGGAGCGCCACCGGAGCGCTTTCCCCGAGTGGCGCCCCCGAATCGAGCATGCCCAGTGCGTCGACCCCTCGGACATCCCCCTTTTCCTGAACAGCGGCGCCGTGGCGTCCATGCAACCGGTCCACGCCGTGACGGACCGCGAGATGGCCGACTCCGTCTGGGGCAAGAAGGCAGGCAACGCGTATGCCTGGGGCCGGCTGGCCGAGGCTGGCGTGCCGCTGGCCTTCGGTTCCGACTCGCCGGTCGAGTCCCCGGACCCGCTCCGAGGGCTCCGAGCCGCAACCAGATGGCGGGCGGAGGTCGACTGGTACCCGGGGCTGGCGTTGACCGAAAAAAACGCCCTCAGGGCATACACGGAAGGGGTCGCCTACGCCTGCGGGATGGAGTCGGAGTGGGGCCGACTCGAGCAGGGCTACCGCTGTGATCTGACAGTCGTGAGCCAGCACCGGGTAGTGGCCACGGTCGTCAGCGGCCAGCTCATTTACGAGGCCCCGGCCTAGCCCGCCTCCGGAGGCGCCCGATGAGCGCGGGGCCCGCCGCGACAGCGAGTTCAGATACGTATCTTCCCGTCAGCTCTCGGGCGGGGCGGCCCCAAAGTGGCGAGTCCCGAGAGCTTGCCGCTCCGACCGAGCTGCACTTCCGATCCGCCGGGGGCCCGGGTAGGAAGTCCGTGCTCGGAGTTGGGTCCAGCCGTTCTTGACCAAAGTGCCACCAATTCGTCATTGGACCGAGTGAAATCGTCTGAGAGGCTGGAGGTGGCGCTATTTCAGCTGCGCTCGGTGGGGCTAGTTGGCCGTGGGGTCAGGACACCGGCGCGAGGAGTTCAAGTTGTTCCAGTCCTGGTTGGCGAGACTTCAGAGTTACACCCCGGAGACAGCCCCGGCCCGCGCGCTAGCGGAGCGAGGACAGGGGATGGTCGAGTACGCCCTGATCCTGGTGCTGATCGCGATCGCCGCCATCGCCGTTCTCACGGTGATAGGTGGCACCACTTCGAATGTGTACTCGAATATCAACAACGGACTGAGCCTGGCGTCGCCGTCGGCAACGGCGACCGCGACGGCGACCGCAACTCCCACTCCCACCCCAACCGCAAAGCCAACCAAGACGCCCAAGGCAACTCCGACCCCCAAACCTACCAAGACGCCCAAGTCCTAGGCGGGTCCGAGGCAACTCCGGGAAGATCGGCCTGGTTGGCGGCCAGCTCGGGGCAAACATCCCGACTGCCGCGGGGCGGTCTACCGACTGCCTGAGATCGAAATCTCACCCATGAACCGCCTCGGAACTCCTCAGACGGCTGGCGTCGCTATGCTCCGCACCAAGACGCAAATGTCGGGAGCAGAGATGCGGGCGGCCCCGCCTCCCGGAGGCGCCGGTGGGCTAGGAGGAGCTTCAGATGAGCGAGAGCGTACTTCTGATCGGGACCAGCAAAGGTGTGATGGTGGCCCGCAGCGACGAGGCGCGCACCAGCTGGGAGCTGGAGCCCCTGCAACTCATGATGAGTTCTGTTTACGGGCTTGGAATCGACCGCCGCCGGAGCACGCCCCGTCTTTTCGCGGGCGCCACCAGTGAGCACTGGGGGCCCTCCCTCTTCCACTCCGATGACCTGGGCCAAAGTTGGGCCGAGCCTGAGGCAGCTCCGGTTGCGTTCCCCGCCGACAAGGAGGTGTCCTTGATCCGGATCTGGCAGGTAGTACCCGGACTGGAGTCCCAGCCGGATCTCATCTATGCCGGAGTCGAGCCCCATGCCCTCTTCCGATCTCGGGACGGGGGAATCACCTTCGAATTGGTCGACGGGCTATACAACCACCCCCACCAGCCCCAGTGGGAGCCGGGGGGCGGCGGTGCCTGCCTGCATACGGTCGTGCCCCATCCCACGGACCCCGACCGGCTCCTGGTCGCGCTCTCCGCCGGCGGGGTCTACCGGACAGCCGACGGTGGGGAGAGCTGGGAGCCGGCCAACCGAGGCATCCAGTCCTACTGGATGCCCGAGGACCAGCGCTTCCCGGAATTCGGGCAGTGCGTCCACAAGGTGGGCACCCACCCCTCGATGCCAGATCGGCTGCTGGCTCAGAACCACTTCGGCGTCTACAGGTCAGATGACTACGGCGACAGCTGGCAGGCGATCGAGCACGGCCTGCCCTCGAACTTCGGCTTTCCGCTCTTGGTGCACCCCAATGAGCCCGACACGGTTTACCTCTTCCCACTCCAGGCGGACTCGGAGCGGATGCCCCCCGGTAGAAAGTGCCGGGTCTACCGCTCCAGAGACGCCGGCAAGAGCTGGGAGGGACTCACCGAGGGCCTGCCCCAATCCAACTACCACTCCATCGTGCTGCGGGACGCCCTCTGCAGCGATCAGGCGGAGAAGGCGGGGATCTACTTCGGAACCAGAGACGGCGAGGTGTACTGGAGCCTGGACGACGGGGACTCCTGGCAGCTTCTGGCGAGTCACCTGCCCGACGTGCTGGCGGTGAGAGCGGCCGTCGTCGGGTGACCGCCACCCTGCACCTGCCGGCTGTCCTCCGTCCCTCCGCTGACGGTCAGGGGTCGGTCCCCGTCGAGGCAAAAACCGTGGGAGGGGCATTGGATGAGCTCTCCGGGAGCTGGCCCCAACTGGAGCGGCGGCTGCGGGACGAGCAGGGGCAGCTGCGGCGCCACATCCGCATCTACCTGGAGGACCGGGACATTCAGGATCTCTCGGGTCTGGATACGCCGCTCCGCGACGGGTCCCGAGTGCACATCATTCCCATGGTGTCCGGAGGCTGACCACCGCCTCGTGACGGCTACGAGCCCAGCGCCATCTGGGCATGGGGACGGGTCTCGCCCTTCTACCAGACGGTGATGCGACGTGGCTGTGGCTGGCGGCGCATCCGCTGATCCTTGGTGACCAGCCGCCATCCGGTCTTGAGCGCGGTGGCGTAGATCAGCCGATCGGCCGGGTCACCGGGAGAGGACTCTGGTAGGGCCGCCGCGGTGGCGGCCACCGCGGGCGAGATGACTGCCGTTCGGACCAGTTCACCGAGCTGGGCCAACCAGGCCCGCACGGGGACACTGACCAGGATGCGTTGGTGTTCGGCCAGCCAGGCCAGCTCGAACCATGAGATCGACGCCACGGCCAACTCCTTGGCCCCTCGATCGCCGCCACGGCGTTCCGGCTCAGCCGTTGCGGTTCGGCCGACCACACTGCAGAGCGGGCGAGTCGAGGCGCAGGGTGATCAGGGCAGATCCCAGGGGGCACCTGTACAGAACCGGCTCTCATCGTCGCCCACGCTTCGGGAGATCTGGGCCAGACGTCCTCAGGTCGCCCGCGGAGCCCGGGGCCGACCAAACGAGTCACGGTGCGGCCACGCTTGGTTATCTCGATCTGGTCCCCGCCCGCGACCTCATCCAGCAAGGCGAGCGCACGGGCCTGGAACTCAGTGGCGGTCATTTGTCTGGCCCTCTGCTCAATGTACCAGTCATCTCCTCAGGCACCAGAAGCGCGCCCTGAAGACGGCGGCTCAGGCCAGCGGGTTGACCCAGCGCACCTCGGGAAAGCGGGCGAAATCGCTGTCGGTGGAGAAGACCGGAAGGCCGTGCTCGATGGCCAGCGCCGCCAAGTGGGCGTCGGGGATGAGGTTGCCGCGCAGGTCGTGGGCTTCGATCAGGCCCTGGAGGATCTCGGCGTGCCCCTGGGTGGGCTGGGGGATCCAGGCCCCAGGGCAGTTGAGCCAATCGGCCACGAATCCCCAGGCTTGGGACCCGTCCAAAGGGGCGCGCAACGCCCTCGGGTGGGTGGCGATGCGCAGGAAGGCCAGCAGGGTGGGCCAGGGGAATCCCACCCGGGTCGGGCCGGACAGAGCCTGCTCCAGCCATTTGGCGGCCTGACTGTGGGAGCGGGTCTCGCGGTCCACCGCGTAAAGCAGGAGGTTGGCGTCGAGCAGCATCAGCTGGGCTCCGGCTGCTCCAACACCTCGAGCGCCTCGGCGACGTTGCTGACGTCGAGGCGGAGTCCCAGAGCGGCCGTGCGCTGACGAAAGTGACTTGGCGTCGGGCGGGAGTTGACAAGGCCTCTCCGGGCTAGCTCGTTGAGGGCCGCGCTCACGCCCAAAGAGCGCTCGTGGCGAAGCTCGGTTACGGCTGCTGCCACGTCGGGGTCAAGGGTGATCGTCGTTCTCATGAGCCGATGGTAACATCTTGATGCGCCGGACGGCGCACGGGGATGCGGTGAGACGACCCCGCACCCGGGACGCGCATGGACTTCTCCCGGCTGACCGCGGAGCCAACCTGATCCTGCTTCAACCTTTTGACCCCGTAGTCTTCGACCCAACCAGCACCCAGGGCCCGATCACCTACGCGGCTCCCTCCCAGGTCGCGGTTGACTGTCCGACCGGGAATGGTCGGATGCCGTCGGAAGGAGATGCTCTGATCGACTGGATGGTCCAGAGCCAAGCGCAGTGGCGGCGGCCCGGGCTGGCCACTGTTATGTCCAAGCGGGCGGAGTAGGGCCATTCATGGGCGGAGATCCCTGGCGCGATCAGCTGTACGTGGCGGCCAGAAGGGGACTTCACGGCGCGCACGGTCGCGCCGTGATTCTCGGCGGGGCGCAGCCGCCAGCTATCTAACGAGCCGAGGAACGCTCCCTGGGTTGCTGTCGGCGGGCCCGTGGGGCTGCTTCAGGCTGGAGCGGCTCCAGCGCGATGCGCCTACCGAGCAGTCTGGCGTACCTGACCAGGCTGCTGTGCTTAGGGTCCACCCCGCCACGCTCGAGGCGAGCCACGTTGGGTTGCTTGGTCCCCAGAGCGGCGGCGACCCGCTCTTGGCTGAGGCCCTGTCGCTCCCGCTCCGAAGCCAGCTCGAGTACCAGCCTACGCGTCTCTAGCTCCGCCCTAACCAGATCGGGGAAGTCGGGATTCATCGCCGTGCGCTTGGCGATAAAGGCGTCCAGATCGTCTGTCCTGACCACGACCCGAAGATCATATAATATCCCGCACGATATGAGTACCACAGTTAGGTCGCGAGGCTGGTCGGGGAGAGATCGGACAGGTTTCGAAATCGAGCGAAGAGAGCTTCGACGTCAACTTCACTGACGTCAATGCCCTCCCAGCCACTCTCGATCTTGAGGATCTTCGAGGCGGCTGCGCCGTGGGCCAGGGCCGTGGCCCGGGGCATGAGCCCCTTCTCGGCTACCCAATCCCAGTGCTGCACGAACGCCAGGCCTCTTCCTCGCTGGGGTGCGGACGGTGGTGAATCATTCATGCTGGTGTGGACTGTGGCCAGGGCCCGTCCCGTCCCCCGTATGAGCTTCCGGCGGCTGGCCCTGGCTCCTGGCAGAGCTTGCGGCGGCTGGCCCCAGCGGGCCAGTCGCAGCAAGCGGGAAGTTGGGGCGGGTGGGGGGGAGGGGGGTCAGCAGCATTTTTCATTCTGGTCATTCCCAAGGGCGGGTCGACCCAGCACACTAGAGAGGGCCAGATCCGCACCATGGACGAACAATCAGCCGAGATCGGCGCCTTGACCACAACCAGAATATCTGGCATTGTCTCGTCTAGAGCGAACACCCGTTCGCCACCCAGGAGAAGAATTCGATGAGCGTCAGCGAGGAGCAGCGGCGGCTCTTGGCGCTCTGCGCGATCCGGACCGAGCAAGGGTCGGTGGACTGGTCCCTGATCGCCCGGGAGGCGCAGTTCCCAGATGGGCTGGAGGCGCTATGGCAGGGCAAAGTCCAGGAGACGGGCGAGTCTGCCGAGCGCGCCCGAGAGGCGCTTCGCCAGGGTGTGGGGCGCCGGGACGAACTCTTCCGGCGGGTCGACAAAGAACTAGCGGCGGCTGAGGGTGTCCACGCCAAGCTGATCACGGTGCTAGATGAGAGTTATCCAGCAAACCTCCGTCTCATCCCCAACCTACCCCCGTTTCTTTTTGTCCGCGGTGAGGTCCTCGAGGACGACGCTCGCTCGGTCGCGGTCGTGGGTACGCGAATCCCTTCAGACCTCGGCATCGGGCGGGCGGAGAAGATGACGCGAGGCTTGGTCGCCCACGGCGTAACGGTGATCTCGGGCCTGGCCAGAGGCATCGATGCCGTGGTCCACAGGACTGCTCTGGCGTCCAGTGGCCGCACTCTCGCGGTGCTCGGGACCGGGATCACCCAATGCTATCCACCAGAGCATCGGGATCTCGCGGAGGAGATTTCTCGTCAGGGAGCGCTGGTGTCCCAGTTCTGGCCAACACGACCTCCAGGAAAAGACACTTTCCCGCGACGCAACGTCGTGACGTCGGGGCTCAGTCAAGGGACCGTGGTCATCGAGGCGACTAGTACCTCCGGTGCGAAGATGCAAGCTCGCCTCGCTCTGGAGCACGGAAAGAAGGTGTTCTTGGTCACATCTTTGGTCACCGATCAACCCTGGGCCGCAGGCTACGTGCGCAAGCGGGGAGCGATCGAAGTGAGCGATGTCGGAGAGGTTCTCGACCAGCTGGCCTCTCCTGAGCGGGTTCGGCAAGTCGGAGAGCAGCGCCAACAACTCTCCCTTGCGCTGCTGTGAGCCCGCGTGGCGCAGGCGATCCGGCCACCGCCAGGTCCGCCAGCCGGCTTCCCTGGCTGCCCGCAATGTACCTATCTGCGAAGTGGGCCACCGCGACTTTGTCTCGAGTGCGCTAGCGCAACCTTCGAGCGCATCGCGCCCCGCTCTTGCCCAATCTGCAGTCAGCTCATCGGCGGCGCTTCATGTCCCAACCGGCTCTGCACGGTCCCGGGCCGTCGAATCGCCCGGATTCGCGCGATCGCATACAGCTCAGGCGAGCTGCGTAAGATCATCCTCCGGTACAAGTACTACGGCCGATTTGGCTGGGCCTTGATTTTCGGTCGCATTCTAGTCGGTTGGCTGGATGCTGACGCCTCGGGTGCCGAACCAGACCTGATCGTGGCAAACCCCACCTTCCCTGAACCAGGAACGAATGGACCGGGTCACACCGAGGCGGTGCTCGCCGCCGCCGAGCGCGAAGATGTCACCGGACGCTGGCGTTTCGCGGTAGACCCTCCCGCCATCCTCAAGGTTCGCCAGACACAGAAGTCTGCTGGGGCCAGTGCTGGCGCGAAGCGAACCGCGGCTCGCGAACTTCGACATGCACTTCGCGTCACAGATGTGGCTCGAACGGAAGGTAAGTATGTGCTGGTCTACGACGACGTATGCACGACAGGCAGTCAACTGAATGCCGTGGCTGCCTGATGACAGAAGGGCACGCGGCACGAGTAGAGGGCATTGTGCTGGCACGCCAGCGATGGCGACCGCGTCGTGAACCCGAAGACTAGCTTCGGCCCGGCCCGGGCGCCGCTGGTCACGACCCCTCATCGGGTGGGTGGCGGGTCGGGCGGGCAATCACCCCGCCCCGCCCCCGCCTCCCGGGTGCTGTGTGGCACCGACGGCCACGGCGCCCCCGAGTCGTACTGGTTCGCGGCGCACGAGCCGCGGGACGGCTAGGCCCCGGTGCGGAAGAGCTCGGCGGCTCAAGGGGCCCGCAAGCCCAGGCTGGCCAGCCTGGAGGACTCGAACTTCCGGGCCAACACCGCGCGCCTCTGCCGGTTCTGACGCGGCCGCACAGCCGTGGCGCTGCGCTCGTCTAGGAGAAGAGCCCGAGCGGCATGCACATGGCCACGTTCCACATCCCCGCGTCGACCACCTCCAAGATCCGCAGCTGCCCGGCCAGGCTGCAGAGGATGTAGGCGTCCTCGGGGCCGAGCCCGTGCTCGGCCTCGAGCCACGAGATCATGGCACGAGTCGCCAGGCGGGCCCCTTCCATCAGGTCCGGTGCCAGCCCCATCGTGCAGTACTCTCCCGCGGACGACGTGTCCCCGCTCTTTTGACCGGGAGAGAAGAAGGCGGGGGCAGCCAGGCCCCGTTTCTGCAGGGTGAACCGCAGGCTGGCCCCCAGCGGGGACTCGAGGGCGGTAACGCAGACCTCCCCGTCTCCCTGAACCGCGTGGGGGTCGCCGCAGGAAAAGAGGGCATTGGGCAAAAAGACAGGGAGGTACAGGCGGGCGCCCTCAGTCAGGTAGCGGTTGTCGATATTGCCGCCGCCTCCGTGCGGAGGGAACGGTGAGAGGCGCACGCCACCCCCTGGGTGGACGCCCATTGTGCCCAGGAACGGTCGGTAAGGGATGGTGATTCCCGGAGCAAAATCCACTCCGGCCGGCGAAGCGAGAGCGAAGGTCCGCAGATATCCCGCCGGGAAATCGTCGGGTAAAATGCCGAATCCGGGGAGAATCGCCGACCAGCCCCAGGTGCTGCGCACCAGCTGCAGAACCTCGATGCAGAGCGTGTCCCCGGGTTCGGCCCCGGCGACAGCGATCGGACCGCTGAGGTTGTACATGGTGTCGAAATCGAACTGCACATCCTCGATGCGGTCGCCCAGCTTCACTTGGCCGGCGCCGGCGACCTGGAGGTCGAAGTGGACTAGGTCGCCGGACTCGATTTCCAGTATGGGTGCCAGCGTCTCGTCCCAGTCGTGATGGATGAGCGTGGGGTCGATGACGTGCTCGCGGGGCACATTCAGCTCCCGGCGTCGATCCGGTCCAAGAAGGAACGCAGCCGGGCAATGTAGTCACCCCGCTCCTCCAGGAACGCCAGGTGCGCGCTCTGCTCGAAGATCGCCAGTTCGGCCCCGTCGATGCTGCTCGCCAGCAGCTCCATGTGTTCGGGGCGAGCCTCGTCAAACCGACCACCGGTCACCAAGGTGGGCACCGCGACTTGGTGCAGCCGGTCGGCCACCTCAAAGTCTGCCAATTCGCCGCTCACCGGCCCGAACTCACTCGGACCCCATAGTGTGTTGTATACGTCCGCGCCCATGCCCGCGAAGGTGCGCTCCAGGGCGTCCGGCCAGGGGGATAGTCGGCAGAGATGGCGGCGATAGTACTCGGCCACCGCTCCCTGATATTCCGGACAGCCGAAATAGCCGGACTTCTCGTGGCTGTCCAACACCGTCTGAACCGGCAACGGCAGTGCACTCCGCAGAGAGGTAGCGTCGGCCAGCCACCGCGACACACTTACCGGCGTGCTGCTCAGAATCAAACCGTGCAGTTGCGGCGACCGGTCAAGTAGGTACTGAAGCGCCAGCATGCCGCCCCAGGAATTGCCAAAAAGCACCAATTGGTCGAGGTGGAGTGCCTCGCGAACGGCCGCCAGTTCCTCCACAAAACGGCTCACCGTCCACTCAACCAGTTCGGCTTCGACAGGCGAGCGACCACTCCCGAGCTGGTCATAGAAGACGACCGGCCGCTGATTGCTGAGATCCGCGAGCGGCTCCAGGTAGTCGTGTGTCATCCCCGGTCCGCCGTGCAGGCAGAGCAGCGGGATGCCGCCGCGGTCGGCGCCGGCGATGGTGTACCAGACTTGACCGTCGGCGACCTCGATGAATCCCTCAGTCATTGGGCATTACCTGGTGTAGCGCTCCGTCCGTCAC
>JBAWFE010000003.1:0-2211 GCA_049591595.1 Candidatus Dormiibacterota bacterium | reverse complement strand
TGGGCTGTCGCTTCCGGTTGTGCTGGCGGCGATCGGCGCAGCGGCAGGGGGCACGGTGATCGCCCTAGCCGCTACCACTGCCGTGCTGCTCTTCACCTCCGGCCGTCCGCTAGCGCCGATCCTGGCCGCGGACGAGTAGATGTTGAACAGCAGCCGGCCCATTCGCTATGGAGCAGGGAGGCGGCGGTGACGGACGGTACGCAATCCGAGCAAGGCGGTACGCCTGCTGTCGATGTTGCCACGGGGTCGGGCAGCGGTGTGACGGTGGTTTTCTCCGCTGTAAGCAAGACCTATCGAACCGGGGCCGGGCTGCCGGTGCGGGCACTCGCTGAGGTCACATTGGAGATCCCGGCCGGGCAGGCGGTCGCAGTGCTAGGAAGATCGGGGTCCGGCAAGTCCACCCTGCTCCACCTGGCTGGTGCGATGGACGTCCCCGACAGCGGTCGGCTGATGGTGGGCGGTCGGGACCTGGGTGCGCTGAGCGATGCCCAGCGCACCGTCTACCGGCGCGGGATCGGATTCGTGTTCCAGCGTTTCCACCTGTTGCCGGCCCTGACCGCCTGTGACAACGTTGTGGCTCCCCTGCTGCCGTTTCGGACAGGCTTCGACAAGCGCGAGCGAGCTAGCAAGCTGCTGGCCGCGGTCGGACTCGAAGGCAGAGAGCACGATCTGCCGTCCAAGCTCTCCGGGGGACAGCAGCAACGGGTCGCCATCGCCCGGGCGCTGATCGGCCTTCCCCAGCTGCTCCTGGCTGATGAGCCGACCGGCAACCTCGACTCGGATACGGGCGCTGAGGTGCTTGATTTGCTCTTTGGCCTGCAGCGTGATCGGGGCCTGACCTTGCTGCTCGGCACTCACGACGCCGCAGTAGCCGCCCGCTGCCAGCGGAATATCGAGCTGCGTGATGGCCAGGTCATCAGCGACAAAGTCTTGCAACTGCGGTTGCCGGGACCGCCACTATGAGCGCTCGCGGTGGGGAAGTCGGCACTTGACGACCCTGCGCGAAATCGGTGATCCCGGGCGATTTCCGATGGCCTAGAATTACGCTGGGATGATCAGCGACGACCAGCGGCCAGCCGGGTGGCGTAGTCGTCGTCGTTGGCACTTCGCCAAGTAAGCCCGTGTCGCATAGCTCAAATCAGGGCCTCTCAGACAGTCAACGCGCCTTACAGTAGAGTCAGTTGACGACGGCCTTTGACGGTCGGTATTCGAGGTGGTTGGCAACTTTGGATGTTGCCATTCTGCCCTACGCCCAGCTCCCTCGCTCGGAGTTACTCCGTACGTTCGCGGCCACGCAGGAAAGTACTCGCGAGGCGGCCAGCGCAAGCGCCGAACTCATAGTGCGAAGCACTGCCATGTCGATCTGCCCAACTCCGTTCGCTGGGACCAACGTCACGGGTCGCGTCCCTAGGATTGGTGTAAGTAGCGGGCCGAACTGGCGCCCGCCGCGGTGGGCATGAGAAAGCCACCGTGCCTTCTGGAAGCATCACCCACCTGGAGAACACGATGGCCCCTAACAGCATGCCAGTCAATGCGCTGCTTGGCTACGTCTCGAACTCGGACCAGGACAGTTTGCGGGAGATCCTGGAGCACTCTCAGCAGGCCCTGATCAAGGCGGAGGCGGCCGAGGTGGTGGGGGCCTAACCGCACGACCGCACGGAGAGCCGAGTGGGCCAGCGCAACAGGCACCGGCCCGGGAGAGTGGACACCAGAGTGGGTCGGCTGGAGTTGGAGATCCCCAAGCTGCGCCAGGGGAGCTTCCTGCCGAGTCTGCCGGAACCTCGCCGGCGAATTGAGCGCGCTCTCTGGGTGGTGATCCAGGAGGCCTGGGTGCACGGGGTTAGCACCCGCAAGGTGGACGACCTGGTACATGCGATGGGTGGTTGCCACGTCTCCAAGAGCGAAGTGAGCCGGATCTGCGGCGAGCCGGACTCCGAGCTGGCGCTGTTCCGGGAGCAGACGCTGGACGACGCCCAGTACCCGTACTTTTGGTTCGACGCGACGTACGAGAAAGTGCGTGCGGCGGGGCGGACTGTGAGCCAGACGGTGGTGGTGGCGATTGGAGTGAGGGAGAGCGGGGAGAAGTGCGTCCTGGGCGTGGCGGTGGGAGCCCGCGCAGCCAGAGGAGGTGTCGATTCTAGCCACGCGGACCTAGCTCGACTGCCCGGTGGCAACCGTTCGAGACCGCCATCTCTCCAATCTCTACCGGGC
>JBAWFE010000002.1:0-6508 GCA_049591595.1 Candidatus Dormiibacterota bacterium | reverse complement strand
GGAGTTGGGTGAAGAGCGCCGTCGCCCGCGGCTGGTCCAGTCGGGTCGGGGTCGGCCGGTGGGCTTGGACGTCGGGGTGGAGTTCTCGGGCCCTGGCCCGGTAGCTCCGGCGCAGCTCGTTCCAGCTCGCCGAGCGCTCTGCACCGAGGACTGCGTAGACATCGAGTACTCGCCGTCGGGTTGACTTCACTTGGGGGGCGAGTCTACCGAGCGCCTGAGATGAGGCTCCTGGGAGCGAGCGGGACTGGGGGCTGCCTCAGAGATCGAACGGGTCCTTGAAGAATGCCGGGAGGTGGTTGGAGAAGAAGCCGTACACGAGCGGCACGTTATTGCTTATCACCAGCACTCCCATGGCCACCACGAGCGCCCCCCCGACCAGGGAGATCAGGCGCTGGTGACGGTTGATGACCCGCAGCATGGGGGTCGCCCGGTCGATCAACAGGGCGACCACGAAGAAGGGTGCTCCCAGTCCCAGGCAGTAGGCGACAATCAAGAGCAGCCCCCGTCCGGTCGTCCCCTGCTCGACCCCTGAGGTCAAGACCGCCCCCAGCACGGGCCCGATGCAAGGGGTCCAGCCGGCGGCGAACCCCAGCCCCAAGAGCAACCCAGCCAGAAATCCGCCTCGGCTGAATCCGACCGGCAACCATCGAGCCTCCCGGGAGAGGAAGGGGAGTCGGAAGAGACCCATGAAGCTCAGTCCCAGCAGGATCACGACCGTGCCCATTATCGGAAGGGCCAGCTGCTTCCAGGGCTCCAGCAATCGGTAGAGCGCGTAGAAAAAGGCGACCAAGAAGAGGCTCAGCCCAATGACGAAGCCCAACGAGCCCAGCATTACTCGCGCCCGGCCCCGTCCCTCCCTGGCGGAGTTGGCGGCGCCACCCGTCGCCGACTGGGCCAGGAAGCCCATGTACGAGGGCACCAGAGGTAGCACGCAGGGGGAGAGGAAGGAGGTGGCGCCAGCGGCCACGGCGAGAGGGATCGTGACGTTCGCGAAGTTCAAGTTGGGTCCCTCGCTGGCCGATTTGCTGGCGAGTGTAACCGGGGCGTCTGGACGGTCTCGGAACGAGCGAGCACCTGAAGGCGTCAACTGGCTGTGATCGTTCTCGGAGATCGACCTCCGGCAAGGCTGTTGCGAGAGTTCGGCTCTCGAGCCGTCCTGGGGTCACTGATTCTCGGCACCCTGCTCTTGTTCTCGAGTTGCGCCACCGTTGTGGCCGGTGCTGGCTTGCCCCGGACCGCCTCTGCTGCCAGCTATCTAACGCTCTACCGGGGGTTGGTCAAACCCGCCGTCGTACCGCCCCCTCTGCTGGCGGAGACCAGCCTCGCCGCCCTGCAAGTGGACTTCCCCGCGACTTCGCCGACGCAACTGCACCACGAACTCCGGGGACTCGGTCCACAGCTCTACCTCGGGCTGACCTTGTCGCGGGTCAGCTGCCGAGACGACTATCTGGCCCACGTCACCGACGGACCGGGGGCGCTGCTTACCTTGACAGTCGCTGTGCACCAGCTGCCACCGCGATCGGCCTGCTTCGAGCTGATCGGCCCGGTCATGTACCAGGTCCTGGCCCTGCCGCTGAAGCGATTCCCGCGACAGCTGACTCTCTCGATCGTGGTCAAGCGGCCGTCGGGTAGCCCCGCCGATCAGGTGTCGGTTCGCTTGCCGTAGCCAGGTCAGCCAGCCGTCCGCTTCAGCTCAGGGTCGGGGTCATCCGACCCAGTTCCATCTCCGCCAACTCAGGGTCCAGCTTGCGGAAAAGCGGAGCCGGTTCCCCCAACTGCTGGCCCGGTTTCAGCTGGCTCGGCACCCAGCTCGCCTCGGGGGTCGCGTAGTTGCCAGTCAGCACCGGATGGGGGTCTCCGTCCCCGGCAACCGTCACCTTCTCCGGCATGGGGGCGATCACGCCTTGATGGCCGAGCATCAGATGGAGCTGCTGGCAGCTGAAAGGCAGGAAGGGAAGCAGCTGCACCTTGAGGTTGTCAATGCAGCGAAGGGCGACGAAGAGCACGGCCCCGGCCCGCACGCGGTCGGCCTTGACGAGCTGCCAGGGCTCATTCTCCGCCAGGTATTGATTGACTCGGGCGGCCAGCGCCATCACCTCGGCCAGCGCCGCCTTGAAGCGGGCCTGCCCCAGGAGTCCGCCCACGGAGTCGAATCCTGACTCGACCGCCGCGACCAGCGCTTGGTCCTGAGCGGTGAGATCGGTGGCCGGCGGAACTTCACCGAAGTGCTTCTTGGCGATGGTCAAGGTGCGGTTGACCAGGTTGCCCCAGGTGGCTACCAGCTCGTCGTTGTTGCGCCGGATGAACTCCGCCCAGGTGAAGTCGGTGTCCTGGCTCTCCGGGCCGGCCGCGGTCAGGTAGTAGCGCAGCGGGTCCGGGTCGTACCGCTCCAGGAAGTCACGGACCGCGATGGCGACGCCCCGGCTGCTGGAGAACTTCTGGCCCTCCATGGTCAGGAATTCGCTGCTGACCACGTTCTCGGGTAGTACCAAGGGCAAGTTGGGCGGGCCTCCGCCGACCACCCCGCCGCTGCCGTAGCCCATCAGAATGCAGGGCCAGATCACCGTGTGGAAGATGATGTTGTCCTTCCCCATGAAGTAGAAGTGGCTGGCCTCGGGGTTCTGCCACCAGGCCCGCCAGGCTTCCGGTTCTCCCCGGGCCTGACCCCACTCCACGCTGGCGGATAGATAGCCGATGACAGCCTCGAACCAGACGTAGAGCAGCTTGTCCTCGCGGTCGACGAATTCCGGCAGCGGAATGTGGATGCCCCAGTCGATGTCCCGGGTCACGGCCCGCGGCCGGAGCTCCGCCACCAGATTCAAAGAGAAGGTCCGCACGTTGCTGCGCCAGTCGGTCTTGGATTCGATCCACTCGGTGAGGGCACCGGCAAAGGCGGGCAGGTCCAAGAAGAAGTGCTCAGACTCGCGAAACACCGGGGGCTCTCCGTCGATTCGAGACCGTGGTGCGATCAGGTCGGTGGGATCCAACATCTGCAGGCAGTTGTCGCACTGGTCGCCCCGGGCTCCGTCATATCCGCAGTGGGGACATGTCCCCTCGATGTAGCGGTCGGGCAGGGCCCGGCCGGTGGCGGCCGAGAAGGCGCCCTGCTGGCTCTGGCGCAGGAGGTAGCCCTTCTCGAACAGAGTCAGGAAGATGTCCTGGGCCACCTGAGCGTGGTTGAGGGTGGTGGTCCTGGTGAAGAGGTCGTAGCTGAGCCCGAGCCGCTGCAGGTCCTCGGTGATCACCGCGTTGTAGCGATCCGCAATCTCCCGGGGAGTGACCCCCTCCCGGTCGGCTGCCACCAGGATTGGGGTGCCGTGCTCGTCGGTGCCACTGACCATCAGCACCCGGGCGCCCCGGAGACGCTGGTAGCGGGCGAAGATGTCGGACGGGACGCCGAAGCCCGCCACATGGCCGAGGTGCCGGGGTCCGCTGGCGTATGGCCAGGCGACGGCCACCAGGACGTGTTCGGCTCCCGGGCGAGATGAACTCAAGATTGGCACGATGGTAGAGGGTCACCTTCGGGGGAGGTGGACAATGGACTCTGTGAACCGCGACTCTCGGGTGCTGCTGGTGATCGCCGACAGCTCTCGCAGCGGAGGTCCGGAGCACGTCCTGACGCTGGCGCAGGAGCTCACAGCGGCCGGCTGGATGGCGCTGGTGGCCTGTCCCCCAGGCGAACTGGTGGGTCGGTGCCAGGACCTGGGCCTGGCGGTCTCGCCAATCCAGATGAGCGGCAGAGGCTGGGCCTCGGCTCCGATCCAACTCCGCCACCTAGCGCGGCGCTCAGGCGTGGGGATCGTGCACAGCCACGGACTGCGCGCGGGCGCCCTGGTGCGCCGGTCTCACCAGCCGGCACCCCATGTCCACACCCACCATCTCGATGGCTGGTTCACCTCGAGCCAGCTCCGGGTGGCGATCCACCGGCGTGAGCTGCGGGCCCTGGGGCGGGCCACCCAGCTGCAGATCGCGGTTTCGAACTCGGTCGCGGAGTTCCTGACCGACCAGGTCGGTGCTGACTCGAGGCTCCTGCGGGTGGTGCCCAATGGCATTCAGCCCCTGCCAATCCGGGCCCGGAGCCAAGCGTCGGGACGGCGGGTGGGGGTCCTGGCCCGGCTCAATCAATCCAAGGGTGTGGACATCGCGATTCTGGCCCTGAGCACCCCCGCCGGGCGGAGCATGACCCTGAACATCGGCGGCAGCGGACCGGAACTGCCGGCTTTGGTCGACCTCGCCTACACCTCAGGAGTCGCCGACCGAGTCAACTTCCTGGGGGAGGTGACCGACCGGGACAGCTTCTTCGCCGGCTGCGATCTGGCTTGGGTGCCATCGCGCGCCGAACCGTTCGGCCTCACCGCCTGCGAGGCAATGAGCTCCGGCGTCCCGGTGGTGGCTAGTCGGGTCGGAGGTCTCACGGAGATTCTCGATCCCCCTCGGGCCGGTCTGGTGGTCGGAGCCGCAAATCCGGCCGCCCTGGCAAGCGTCAGTGCCGGTCTGCTGGACGATCCCGAGCGCTATGCAGCCCTCAGCGCGGCCGGGCCGGACCGGATCCGCCGCCGTTTCTCAGCATCCCGGATGGGGGCACTCACCAGGGGCGTTTATCGCGAGGTGATCGACCCCCGGTAGACCCGGTCTGAGCAGTCCCGATCCCCAGTCCGGACGCGGCACTGCCCAGCGGCCGACCGCCGGGGAAGAGGTGGGCACTCACGTGAAAGATCTAGGGCAGCTGGCAATCAGCGCCAGAGGCGTGACGCGACAACCAGCTGCCGACGCGGAGAAGGACCGTCTAGTAAGGAGATCCCTGACCTTCCGTGCGGGGGGGTCGGCGGGCCGCCATGATTCCGACCAAGGCCACCACAATCCCCGCTGCGATGGTGTAGACGACGATTCCCGCGACGTCCGCCCAGTAGGCGTAATGCCCAGTGGATACCGACGCGGTGAGGACTCCGCTGAACGGTGCCGCAAGCGCGCCGGCGACGCCGGAGATGAAGCCGACAAAGCCCACATTGGCCGATGCCAGCAGTTTGAAGATGAAGTCGAGGGCCATGATCACGTCAACCACGCCCACGCCGAGCCAGACGGCGCTCTTGACTCGGAATGCCATCGGGGTGACCGTGGTGGTGGTGCGAGTTACCGTGCGGGCGCCGGAGCCGTCCGGACCGACGCGAGTGACCGCTTCCTCCCGCTCGCTGACTTCTGGTTCGATCATGGTCAATATCCTCCAGGTCGTGGCGATCCGAGGTTGGCGCCAAGGGGCAGTCGCCAAGTCTCGAACACGCTGGGCATAACGCACCTTTCTCGGGCTCGTTTCACGCGTGGCTCCCGGAGAATCTCCAAATCCGTAAAAACCCACAACCGATATTGAGATCAGTCGGTGCGAGAGGGGTGGCCACCGTACCGACAAAAAGGCATGCCAATGTGCAATGTGCAGCTTGATCCCGGGGAGTAGGCGACGGAATGCCACCTAAATCGCGGGAGCGCGACGGCGCACGGTCGAACAGCCGACTGATAAAAAGCGGGTCCACGCTGATCAACCGCCTGCAAGATTCGCCAAGAATCCACGGTGTTTGATAGCTCACGGTGAACTGCTCCCGACCCGCATCGTGCCGGGCCAGGCCACTCCGCGGTGTCGAGGAGACCGACTTGATCGCAGACCAAGCCCTGACTAGCTGTACTTCCCACGTAGGTTGTTGACACGAGTCACTGGAGCGAGGCCACCAAGCGCGGTGTGGGCGCGGTGGTAGTTGTAGCGGTGCAGCCAGGCGGATAGCAAGCGGAGCCGGGTGCCGTTGCTGTCGTAGGGACGGACGTAGGCCCACTCCTCAAGCAAAGTCCGGTTGAATCGCTCCACCTTGCCGTTTAGTTGGGGGTGGTAGAAGGGGGTCAGCAGCTGGCGGCAGTCCAGCTCAGCCAAGGTCTGCTGGAACAGCAGGGAGTTCCGGTAGGCGCGGGCGTTGTCGGTCATCACCGCCTGCACGGGGATCCCATGCTGGGCGTAGAACTGCTGGGCTCGGCGGAGGAACTCAGCACAGGTGGTGGCTTTCTCGTCTCGGTGGGCCTCCACGTAGGCCAGCCGGCTGTGGTCATCCACCGCGCAGTGCAGGTAGTCGTAGCCCTGGCCGGTCGCGTGCGGCACCACCCCCCGGCCGTGGACCCGGTGGCCACCTCCAGGCTGGATCCGGCCCAGCTTCTTCACGTCAATGTGGACCAGCTCCCCAGCCACCTCCCGCTCATAGCGGCGGATCACCCGCCCCGTGGGTCGGTCCAAGAAGTCCAACCGGGCCAGGCCGCACCGGCGCAGCACCGCGTAGCAGGTGGACCGGGGATGCCCGGTCAGAGCCGCCAGACGGTGCGGACCCAGCTTGCGCTCACGGCGCAGCCGGCAGATCCTCGCCTCCGCCTGGGCCGCCAACCGCCGGGGGCTGCGCTGCGGCCTCGAGGACCGGTCGCAGAGCCCATCTCCACGCTCTGCCTCCCATCTCCGCAGCCACCGGTACACCGTCTCCCG
>JBAWFE010000001.1:0-12036 GCA_049591595.1 Candidatus Dormiibacterota bacterium | reverse complement strand
CTGTGAGGGTCTCGAAGCCGGCCTTGACCAGCTCCGTGACCCCGCCACAGAGCACCGCCTGCTCGCCGAAGAGATCGGTCTCGGTCTCCTCCCGGAAGGTGGTCTCCAGCACCCCGGCCCTGGTCGCTCCCAGACCCCGCGCATACGCCAGCGTCCGGGCCCTGGCGGTGCCGGTCGGGTCCTGGTGAATCGCCAGCAGCGCCGGGCAGCCGATCTCCTCTTTGAAGCAGGAGCGGACCATGTGACCGGGCGCCTTGGGTGCGACCATGGCGACGTCGCAGTGGCGGGGTGGTTGAACTGTTCCGTAGTGGATCGAAAAGCCGTGCGCGAAAAGCAACAGGCTGCCCTCGCCGAGAGCTTCTGAGAGGCCGTCTGAGAAGAGCGCTGCCTGCTCGTGATCTGGGATCAGCACCATCACCACATCAGCACCACGGGCCGCCTCGACCGCCTCTTTGACCTCGAACCCGTCCGCTATCGACTGGGCTCGGCTGCGGCTGGCCGGCCGCAGCCCCACGGTCACCCGATAGCCGCTGTCCCGCAGGTTCTGGGCGTGGGCGTGGCCCTGGCTGCCGTACCCGAGGACCGCGATCCGAGCTCCCTTGAGGGCGTTCGGGTCGGCGTCCTCGTCGTAGTACATTCTCATCCCTCAGACCTCGCTCCCAGATCCGGGGCTGAAGTGGGGCTGGAACTGCCGGAGGGGGCGCTGTTGAGCGCCAACGGTCCGCTGCAGATCCAGTCCGAACTGGTCCGCCGCCGCAGCTCCGTCAGAGCCTCCTCCACCGGACCGGGAGGTCCGGAGATCGCCGTGATCGTCCGGGCCCCGGCCTGGCGCACCACCTGGCCTCCGACTCCCTCGGGCAACCTGGCGAAGGCCTGGTCGACCTCGGCGGAACGGAGGTCGACCAGAGCGGTGCTCCACTCCACCGTCGCGGAGCTGGTGATGTCCTCCACGCTCACCACGTCGATCAGCTTTGTCAGCTGCTTGACGATCTGGTCGTGGGCCTGGGTACCGGCATCGATGCGCAGGCTGATCGCCACCACTCCCGGCTCCGCGCTCGGTCCCACGGCGCAGGTCTCAATCCCGAAGCCTCGCCGCCCCAGCAAGTTGGTGACACGCTGCAGCACTCCCCGCCGGTCCTCCACGCGGACCGAGATCAGCCGGATCCGGCCGGGGTGGCGGGTGGTGGTGAGGCCGTCGGTGCCGGGTGCCAGCCGGGGGCCGGCGATGGCGGGAGGGGACATCAGGACCTCGGACACTCGACGAAGTCGGAGAGGCCCATCCCCAGCGGCACGATCGGGTAGACGTTGGCGTTGGGGTCGATCTGGAAGTCGACCACTGCGGGACCGGGGTGGGCGAAGGCGGCGTCAAGCGCGGGCCCGATCTCGCCTGACTGGCGGACCACCGCCCCGTAGCAACCGAAGGCCTGTGCCAGCAGCACGAAGTCCGGGGTGAGGAGATGGTCGACCTGCGAGCGCACTCCCCCGTAGAAGTCGTCTTGGAACTGCCGGACCATGCCCAGCTGGCGGTTGTTGAGCACCACCGCCTTGACCGGCAGCCCGGACTCGACGGCGGTCGCCAGCTCCTGCAGGGTCATCACGAATCCGCCCTCGCCGCTGACGCTGAGGACCCGTCGATCTGGGAAGGCAGCCTGAGCACCGATGGCGGCCGGGAGGGCGTAGCCCATCGTCCCCTGCCCACCAGAAGTGAGAAAGTGACCGGGCCGGTTCCCAGTCCAGGCAACTGCCGCCCAGATCTGGTTCAGTCCAACGTCGGCGACGGTGATGTCGTCGGGGCCCAGCCGGGCGTAGCAGGCAGCCAGCACCTCCTGCGGTTGGAGCAACCCGTTGTCAGGATGGCGCAGCGGATGCGCGACTCGCCAGGCCTCCACCTGCGCGCGCCACTGCGGTCTCGGCTGGGTTGCGAGCTGGGTGTGAAGCGCCTCCAGGGCGGCCCGGGCGTCGCCCACGATCTGGCAGTCCGCCTTGACGGTTTTGCCTAGTTCGGCGGGGTCGATGTTGATGTGAATGATGTGTTTTGCTCGGGGCGCGAACTCATCCAGCCGGCAGGTGACCCGGTCGTCGGCCCGCATTCCCACCATCAGCAGGACGTCGCAATTGGTCACTGCCCGGTTGCAGTAACCGGTGCCCATGAAGCCGACCAGTCCCAGGGCCAACAGATGGCTGCTGGGGAAGATCCCGGTCCCCAAGAGAGTGGTGCCGACCGGTGCGTCGCAGCTCTCAGCGAGCGCCCGAAGCGCGGCCTGGCCACCTGAGATGGCGACCCCCCGGCCCGCCAGGATCATCGGCCGCTCTGCAGACCTCAGGTACTCCGCCGCCTGGATGAGTTTGGATCGGTCCGGCTGTCCTGGCGCCCGATGTGGCCGCTGCCGATGGATCGGCTCCGCCACCTGATCGACCCGCTGCTGCTGAACATCCTTGGGAATATCGATCAGGACCGCACCCGGCCGTCCGGTGCGAGCGATGTGGAAGGCCTCCGCGACCACCGAGGGGATGTCGCCGGCATCGAGGATCTGGTAGCTGTGCTTGGTCACCGAGAGTGAGGATCCGATCACGTCCGACTCTTGAAAGGCGTCGGTGCCGATGGAGGCTGCCGCCACCTGGCCAGTGATCGCCACCACCGGCACCGAGTCGAAGTGGGCGGTGGCCAGACCGGTTATGAGGTTGAGAGCCCCTGGTCCCGAGGTCGCCACGCACACGCCGACCTTCCCGCTGGCGCGGGCGTAGCCGTCGGCCATGTGGGCGCCGCCCTGCTCGTGGCGGACCAGAACGTGTCTGAGCGGGAAGTCCGGAAGGTGCTGATAGATGGGCAGGTTGGCGCCGCCAGGGATGCCAAAAACCGTGTCCACCCCCTCCTTCACCAGGGCGGCCAGCAGCAGCTCGGCACCGGTCGTCCCGGGAGTGACGGTGGCTGTTGCAACCGGCCGGGTCTGGCGATCGATGGTGGCGGTGATGGTCACGGGCTACCTCTGCTCAGTCCGAGCCGTAGGCGTTGCCGATGGCTGCTGTCACCGCGGCGTCGGCGGCCAGGTGGCGCAGGGGGCGCTGCGGGTCGGCCGCGCTCTGACGGCTCACCCAGTTGCGGCCGGCTTCATCGAGCTCGATGTCGTCGGGAAACTGCGGCGGGCCTCCGCTGTGGTCAGTTCCTGGTGATTCGGTAGTCACTGGTTATCTCCTTGGGTGGTGGCGCTGAATCGAAAAATTGATGGGGGAAGGTCGGGCGTTCATCGCTTTATGGGTAAAAAAAACCGGCCCCCCGGGGTTTCCGGGGGGCCGGTGATTTCGCCAGGTCGCGCAGACGCTAGCTGATCGGCCCTCCGGTAATGAGGAGTACTAGGACCTGGAGGTCCTCGGCGATCAACTGGACGCGCTGGACGTTCGACAAAGTGGGGTCATTATCCGGGCCTCCGCAGAGAGTGTCAAGTCACGGAACGGTTGCGGCTCGGCGCGGAGCCCGTGTGTTGAGCTAGCTGACGGGCGTGCCGGTGGGCCCCAACCGGCGGCCGCCCGGGCAGTCTATCCGAAGTCCACTTGGATTCTGCATCGATCCCCAGCTGCACAAAAAACTTGCCCCCGAGACCGACTACCGCGATCACGGTGTGATTTCGTGAGCTCGAGACGTCCCACCATCCCCGTACCGGCCACTCACCGCAGCGATGTGGGCCTTCCAAGACCGCCACCAAGAGTCTCCGTGGCGAGATCTCTTGGAGCCGCAGCGGCCCCGTCCGTGCTGCGCTTGACATGTTCTGCAGTAGCCGGCCATCCTCGCTAGGTGGTGGGATTCGCCGTGAACCTCTCACGGCTGGGATCCATCCAGGCTATCGAGGTAGCCGTGGTACCGTCCGGATCTGTCGGCTAATGGTTCAGGCTGCGCCCGCGGCGACTCAGATGGCGGCGCCCGCTACCTTGAGTTCCGGGCGAGATTTGGCCAATCGCGAAGGGAGAGCAAGGCAGAAAGTGAACACGGACTTCAACCTGAATCTGCCGAGTCGAGGGCTGGTAGTCGGGCGCGAGCGGGCCGCCGCCAGGGCCATGCTCAAGGGCACCGGCCTGACGGACGAAGACCTTTCCCGGCCGTTGATTGGCATCGCCAACACTTGGATCGAGACCATGCCCTGCAACCTCGGGCTGCGCGCTCTGGCGGAGCATGTCAAGCAGGGGATCCGGGCCGCCGGGGCGACTCCCTTGGAGTTCAACACCATCGCCATAAGCGACGGGGTGTCCATGGGCACCCAAGGAATGAAGGCCTCGTTGATCAGCCGGGAGCTGATCGCTGACTCCATCGAACTCGTCTGCCGGGGGCACCTGCTGGACGGGGTGGTGGCGCTGGTGGCATGTGACAAGACCATCCCCGGGGCCGCCATGGCTCTGGCCCGCCTCGACCTCCCTGGCTGCCTGCTTTACGGTGGCGCGATCCAGCCGGGCCGGTTCCGCGGGCGCGACGTCACCATCATCGACGTCTTCGAAGCCATCGGCAGCGTCGAGGCCGGACGCATGACCGATCAGGACCTGCGGGAGCTGGAGGACGTGGCCTGCCCGGGGGCGGGGGCCTGCGGTGGACAGTTCACCGCCAACACCATGGCCATGGCGGTGGAGCTGCTGGGAGTCGCTCCGCTTCAGTCGGGGGGCGTGGCGGCCACCGATCCCGCCAAAGCCGCAGTCGCCCGGATGGTGGGCGGTGCGGTGGTCGAGATGGTGCGTCAGGATCGCCGACCAAGCTCCTATCTGAGCCCGGCCTCCTTCCACAACGCGGTCGCGGGCGTGATGGCCACCGGAGGTTCGACCAATGCGGTCCTGCACCTTTTGGCGATCGCACGCGACGCCAACGTCCCGCTCCTGATCGACGACTTCGACGTGATCAGCCAGCGAACCCCCTGGATCGCCGACCTCCGGCCCGGCGGTCGCTACAACGCGGTCGACCTGACCAATGCCGGCGGAGTCGCTCTGGTGGTGCGCCGCCTCTTGGAGCGAGCCCTCCTCCAAGGGAACGCGGGCACCTGCACCGGAGAGACTCTCGCCGCGTCCGCCAGCGCCGCCCTGACCGACTATCCGGAACCGGCTCATCAGGACGTTGTCCGGCCGATGGATCGTCCGCTGACCGAGACCGGTGGGATGGTGATCCTGCACGGACCTCTGGCGCCCGAGGGTGGGGTGGTCAAGGTCGCGGGTCACGAGCGTCGCCATCACTGCGGGCCGGCCCGGGTCTTCGATTCCGAGGAGGAGGCGATGAGCGCGGTCAAGGCCCAGCAGATCAGGGCTGGTGACGTGGTGGTCGTGCGCTACGAGGGACCTCGGGGCGGGCCGGGCATGCGCGAGATGCTGGGGGTCACGGCGGCTCTGGTCGGGCAGGGACTGGGTGACTCGGTGGCGCTCATGACCGACGGCCGATTCAGCGGTGCCACCCACGGTCTGATGGTCGGGCACGTGGCGCCGGAAGCAGCTGTGGGTGGACCGATCGCGCTCCTCGCCGACGGTGACGAGATCACCATCGACGTTGACGGCCGATCCATCTCAACCTCGGTGGCGGCGGACGAGTGGGCACTCCGAGCCTCGTGCTGGGTGCCCCGGCCGGCTCTGACTGGAACGAGCGCCTTTGCTCGATACGCCCACCTGGTGGGGACGGCATCACGGGGCGCGGTGGTTGCGGTCGGAGAGCTGGCGCAGTAGTCCTCAGCTACGCTGGCCACGATGACCGGTCCGATCGCATATCAAGGGGAGTCAGGAGCGTATTCGGATGAGGCCGCCCAGCGGCTGTTCCCTGGTTCCGTCACGGTTGGGCTGCAGACCTTCGCCTCGGCGGCGGTCGAAGTCCAGCAGGGTCGAGCAGTGGCCGCCGTTCTGCCTGTGGAGAACAGTGTGGCGGGAGTGGTCCAGGAGGTCTCCGACCTGCTCTGGGCCCATCCGGAGCTAGCCGTGGTGAGGGAGCACGTCATGCCCATCCGCCACCACCTGCTCAGTCGTGGGAAGAAACCGGTACGACGCGCCTTTTCCCATCCGCAAGCGCTGGCCCAGTGTGCCGGTTGGCTGGCCGAGCGACGGATCACACCGGTGCCGGTGCTCGACACCGCCGGTGCGGCGCGGGAACTCGCCGAACGGGGCGGACCGGAGGACGGAGCTATCGCCAGTCGCGCCGCTGCGGAGCGATACCAGCTGCGGATCGTCGCCGAAGACATCGCCGACCAACCCAGCAACCGCACCCGGTTTCTGGTGGTCCGGCAAAGTCCTCAGTCAGGCCCCGCATCAGGACCGATAAAACTGGTGCTGGGACTGGTAGCGGAGCACCGGCCGGGCGGCTTGGCTCAGGTCCTCCAGGCATTTGTCGGCGAGCAGGTAAACCTGACCAGGCTGGACTCTCGACCGATTCCTGAGCAACCGTTCAACTACCGCTTTTATGTGGACGCCGAGATGGCCGATGCCAAGCAGCTTCCGGTGCTGCTGGCGGCGCTGACCTCGGCCACCGCCGAGCTGCGGATCTTCGGAGCCTTCCGGAGTCGGTCCGCCGCCGGCTGATCGACGAGCCCCCAGCTGTCCGTGGGCTTGGCAGGAGGCTGCAGTACATCGCCTTTGAACGATCACTGCGGGCGGCAGTGCTTAGTCGGCTGGCCCAACTTCGGTGTCGCTGCCCTGGAAGGGTCCGCTGTCAGGTGCGCAGGTAAGACGCTCCGTTTATGTCGAGCACCGCTCCGCTGGTGAACTCCGCCTCCGGTGATGCGAAGAACACCGCAGCGGCGGCTACCTCTTCCGGTTTCGCCATGCGACCGAATGGACTCTGACCCAGGATCTCCCCGCCACCCGGTCGCTGCAGCTCCTGGTTGGACATGTCGGTCGAGACCCAACCGGGAGCGATGGTCATAACTGCGATACCTCGAGCCCCCAGCGCCCGGGCCAGGGATTGCCCGAAGGCGTTTAAACCGGCTTTGCTGGCGCCGTAGGCGGGCTGGTCGGGCTCGCCCCGGAAGGCGCCACGGGAGCTGATGTTGATGATCCGACCGCCACGGCCCAACATCTGCCGCACCGCCCAGTAGGTGACAAAAGCGGCACCGCTCAGATTTACCGCCAGTGTCCGGTCCCAGGATTCCCGCCATGTCTGGAAATCATCTGAAGTTATGTCATGGAGCAGGCTGATTCCGGCGTTGTTGACCAAAACATCGAGACTGCCGAGGGCTGCCACGGACTGATCAACCAGTCGCTTGGCGGCCTCGGGATCAGCCAGATCCGCCTGAATCGCGACGTGGCCCGACCCGGGTAAAGAACGCACCAGATCGTCGGCCTCCGCGCGAGAATCGCGGTGGTTGACCACGACCCGGTCTCCCGCCGCGGCGAAGGCCTGCGCGGTCGCGCGCCCGATTCCGCGGGACGCCCCGGTGACCAACACCGCCCGACCGGTCACGGCTCAACCCTCCACGTTACGCGGCGTCCGCCAGTGTCGGACGGCGAACAAGTTCCAGTTTAGACGGGGCTAGTGTGACCGCCAGCGGTCAGCCCTTACTGCTCGCCGCGATGATGGCGTTCAGCGCCTCATCCTGGGCCTTCAGGTGAGATTGGATCTGCATCGCCTCGTGCAGCACCGCCTCCGCGTCGGCGTAGGTGTTCTCGGCCCGCTTGTCGGCCGCGGCGCTCTGGATGTTGGTGCCGACGATGATGATGCTCAAGAGGACCAGCTGGAGGAACGTCTGCGCCACCCAGGCGATGATTCCCTCACCCCCCGGCTTGAGAGCGGCCGGTAGGCCGACCAGGGCAATGATGCCGAAGACGTAGGCGCACCACATTGAACCAACGCCCTGGGTGATCTTCACGGCCAGCCAGGAGTTGACCCGCGCTGCCGGGGTGCTCCGATCGAGCTGGTCCTTCACCTTTACCGGACCTGTCGTCTTCCCTTCCAGAACGGCGGTGGTGTGCGGATGCGGGATATGGTCGAAGTTCATGGAGACCTCCTTGGACTGGTGGTGTGCGGTGGTGGCGACCGGCGTTCAGGCGAAAACATCAGTAAAACGTGGCGAGACGGCAAACCAGCTCCTAGGTTCCCTCGCCCGCTCATAAGGCGCGTGCGCCCTCTTTCGCCGCCCCACCGTCGATTCGACGAGCGCTCCGTCCGTGCGCTGCCGAGATGGCGATCGATCGGATGCTGTCGTGCACCGCGGCGATCTTACGTGGGTCACGGTCGTCGGCGCCGCAATTGGGCAGCCTGACTAGCCTGGCAGCTTGATCTTCACGCCCGACTCACGGCTTGGCCAGTGGTCGGCAGCTCAGAACCCCAGCCCTGGAACGCGGTCGTGGTCTAGCTGAGGGTGGGCTTTCCGATCATGGCTGCCGCCACCGTCACGTTGGACTCCGGGTCAATGACGATCAGACTGCCGGTTACCCGGCTCTCCCGGTACTGGTCAGCTGCGATCGGCTCAGCGAATCGCCAGCGCACGATCCCGATGTCGTTGACACGGAGCTCCCTAGCCGGGACCAGACGGAGCGTCGTTAGATCCAGTTTGCGCTCGATCCCTGCCACCTCCGCTGTGGTCACCCGAGTGGTGTGCTTGATTAGAAAGCGCTGGCCGACTTCGAGCCGCCGCTCCGCGAACCAGCACACCGTCGTCAACTGGTCACGGCTGACTATCGGAAGGTCATCGGCGGCCGCGACCAGGTCGCCCCGCTGCACCCCGATGGAAGGATCCAAGGTGAGCGAAATGGAAAGTGGTGCCTGAGCCGAGTTGGCGGCGCCGCTGAGAGTCTCCAAGCTGGCGATGTTGCTGCGGCGGCCCAGAGGCAGGACCACCACCTCGTCCCCCGTCCGAAGTCCGGCCCCGGTCAGCATTCCCGCGATGCGGACCGAGCCGTCGGCCTGGGCGATGACGGTCTGGACCGGCAGCCGAGCCCCCTTGCTGCCGTGAGCTGCGAAGGTTGAGGTGGGCACCTCCTCCAGCGCCTCGAGCACGGTTGGTCCGCGGTACCAGTTGCCACGCTGCGACCGTTCCACCACGTTGTCTCCGTGGAGAGCGGAGATGGGCACCGCTTGCACCGCCGCCCCACCCAGCTTCTCCGCCAATACCTGCATCTGCTCAGTTATCGCCAGGTACTTCAGTTCGTTCCAGCCGACCAGGTCCATCTTGTTGACTGCCACCAGCAGGTGGCGCACCCCGAAGAGCAGCGCGAGCGCCGTGTGTCGTCGAGTCTGCTCGCGAAGCCCCTTGGTGATGTCCACCACCACCAGCGCCAGGTCGGCGGTGGAGGCACCGGTAGCCATGTTGCGGGTGTATTCCAGGTGGCCCGGGCAGTCGGCGATGACCAGTTTTCGGCGTGGGGTCACGGCGTAGCGGTAGGCAACGTCGATTGTGATGCCCTGCTCTCGCTCAGCTTTGAGCCCGTCCGTGGCGAAGCTCAGATTGAGTGAAGACTGACCCCGGGCCCGGCTGGCAGTCTCCATCGCGACCAGCTGGTCGTCGGTGAGCTGGTCCGCGTCGTGCAGCAAGCGACCAATCAGGGTCGACTTCCCGTCGTCGACCGCCCCGACCGCCGCCAACCGGAGCAGGTCGACCCTGCTGGGATGGGCCACCTAAACCGGTGATTCGGTGGCGCTGGCGATCAAAAGTACCCCTCCCGCTTGCGGTCCTCCATCGAGCTCTCGGAGAACTTGTCGTCGCCCCGGGTGGCGCCCCGCTCGCTGACCCTTGACTTGGCGATCTCGACGATGACCTCGTCGATGGTGGCGGCGGTCGAACGCACCGCGCCAGTCAGAGTGGCGTCGCCGACCGTGCGGTATCTCACGCTGAGCCGTTCCGACTCCTCGTCCGGACCCGGAGTGACCCACTCGGAGACCGCCAGCAGCATCCCCTCTCGATCCACCACCTCGCGCTGATGGGCGTAGTAGATCGACGGCAGATCCATCCGCTCGCGACGGATGTAGCGCCAGACGTCCATCTCGGTCCAGTCGGAGAGAGGGAAGACGCGCAGGTGCTCACCTTCGCCAACTCCGCCGTGGTAGAGGTTCCAGAGCTCAGGTCTCTGGCGGTCTGGTTGCCAGCGCCCCTGGCGGTCCCGCACCGAGAGGACCCTCTCCTTGGCCCGTGCCTTGTCCTCGTCTCGCCGGGCTCCGCCAATACAGGCATCGAAGCCATGAGTGGTGATGGCATCCATCAGGGTCACGCTCTGGATCCGGTTGCGGGACTGTCCCTCGCCCGGGTCCTCGACCAGCCCTTTCTCGATCGACTCCTGGACCAATCCCACCCTCAAGTCCGCCCCCAGCTCGGCCACCCGCTGGTCCCGGAATCGGATGGTCTCGGCGAAATTGTGTCCGGTATCAACGTGCAGCAGGGGGAAGGGGATACGCCCTGGGCGGAAGGCTTTCTCGGCCAAGCGCAGCAGCACCGCTGAGTCCTTGCCACCGCTGAAGAGCAGGGCTGGGCGGCGGCATTCGGCGGCAACCTCACGTAGCACGAAGACGGCGTGACTCTCCAGGACGTCGAGGTAGTCCGGTATCGCGGGCTCCACGCTCAGCCTAGGTGCGGAGTGGGCCGCGGACGTCGGGTAGCGCTGGGCCAAGTTCTGCTCCAGGGGTGGCCTCCCGGTCCGTGTCGGTCGACTCCGAGAGGGGCGGTTGAAAGTCAGGGGGTCGGCTGCTAAGGTGCTGGAGTTAAGTCTACTAGACTGATGGGGTATCCCGGACCAGCCGTCCGAGATCAGAGTTCAGCCAGGAGGTGCGGATGGCGACGATCGCCGAGATCGGGATGGACACGGCCCAGCTGGCCGAGGTCTCGGCTCGCCTCGAGCAGGCGGGTGCAACTGAGACCATTCGCTGGACCGCGGGGCGGTTCGGCTCGGCTGTCGCGCTGGCCTGTTCCTTCCAGGACTGCGTGATCGTTGACCTGGCTGTCAAGGTCGACCCGGGGCTGGAGGTGGTCTTCCTGGACACCGGGTTCCATTTCCCCGAAACCCTGGAGTTCGTCGAACTGGTCAGAGCCCGCTACCAGCTGAATCTGACCGTGACCCATCCCAGCGCCGATGCCGATCCCTGGCCCTGCGGCACGGTCGAGTGCTGCCAGCGGCGCAAGGTGGGGCCCCTCTTCCAGGCGCTCGAAGGTAAGGCCGCCTGGCTGACCGGGCTCAAGCGGAGCGATGCGGCCACCCGGTCCAGCACCCCGGTGGTGGCCTGGGACGAGGCTCGCCAGATGGTCAAGGTGAACCCGTTGGCGGCCTGGACAGATGACGACATCGCCGACTACATCTCAGCCCATCGCCTGCCCGTGCATCCACTCCTGGCCCGGGGATATCTATCGATCGGCTGCGCCCCCACCACCCGCCCGGTGCAGCCCGGCGAGGATTCCCGGGCCGGGCGCTGGTCCGGCAGCGGCAAGACCGAATGCGGTCTGCACAGTTGAAATCCACCGAGTTCTGCGGCAACGACCGATCCCGTCCCTCCCGGCGGTCGCAGCGCGATTGGCCAATCCCCGGGCGCCGCTGTACGGGCTGATTCCCACCGGCCCGCCGACCCGCCTCCGTGAGGCGGCCCCGAGTAGCGGCACCGCGCTGTCACCAGATGAGACCAAAGGGACCGAATTCCATGAAGAAACATGACTTCAACCAAGATCGTCCGACTGCCGAAATCGCCGGAAGGTCATCCGCCCGTCGGCGGGGGCCGAGATGGTGGCGCCTGGCAGCGCTCGGGACCCTCAGTGCGGGCCTGCTGCTGGCAGGAACTGCGCCACTGGCGGCCAGTGCCGCGTCCTCACCGGTGACCCTGAACATCGTGGGCTACTCGGTGGTCAAGAACGCCTTCGCAGCGCTGACCGCCGCTTACCAGAAGACGGCGGCCGGGAAGAGCGTCACCTTCACCCAGGCCTACGGACCATCAGGGACCGAGGCCTCCGCTGTGATCGCAGGTCAGCCGGCAGATTTGGCCAACCTGGCCCTGGAGCCGGACATGGCCAAGTTGGTGGCCGCGGGTGATGTCTCCAAGAGCTGGGCGGCCGGGACCAACAAGGGAATGGTCACCGACTCGACGGTGGTCTTCATCGTGCGCAAGGGCAACCC